>CAZEEC010000067.1:8512-11227 GCA_964511105.1 uncultured Mesorhizobium sp. | reverse complement strand
TGGAAGAGCACGCCGATCGAGCCGACGATCGACGATTGCCGGGCGACGATGTGGTCTGCCGCACTCGCGACCATGTAGCCGGCCGATGCCGCCAGCGTGCCCACCTGGGCGACGACCGGCTTTTCGGCCGCCAGCTTGCGGATCGCCTCATACACCGCCTCGCCACCGGCCGTAGTGCCGCCGGGCGAATTGACGTGCACGACGACGCCTTGCACCAGCGGCGAGTCTCCGACGCGTTCGATCAAGTCGATGAGATCCTCATTGTCGGTGATCGTGCCCTCCACCTTGATGCGCGCGATATGGTTCAGCCCGGCGCCGGTTCCGTCGCGCCAGAAATAGCTGCCAAGCCCGATGACGATCGCGGCCAGCGCCAGGATCGCGGCGACGCGCCAGAAGGACAGTTTGCGCCGCAGGCGCCTGCGATCGATCAAATCATCGGCTCGTGCGGCCATGGCGGGTGGTCCTCTTGCCTGATCTAGCGTCTCGTTTTTCGGCCCTTGTCAT
This sequence comes from uncultured Mesorhizobium sp., assembly GCA_964511105.1. Classification (GTDB taxonomy): domain Bacteria; phylum Pseudomonadota; class Alphaproteobacteria; order Rhizobiales; family Rhizobiaceae; genus Aliihoeflea. Next base: position 10,723 of record CAZEEC010000067.1, on the reverse strand, counting down.
ACTTCATGGCCGGCTGCGATAGAAGAGGCAGCATGGCTTCCTTCCCTTTGCGTCACCGCTGACCCTGTTCAAGGGCTCTAAAATCACCATATTGGGCAGGTTTTATCATCCCGGACAGTGCCGTTCACCGAAGTTTCATCGCGTTGGTGCCATAGGCGCATCCAGACCGGCGGCTCGTGGCGTCAGGCAAGGGTTTATCGACATGACCACAGTTTCTGAGCCAGACGATCGCTTCGCCCGCGCCCGACGGCACACGCGCCGGGTGCGTTTTTTGAAGGTTGCGCTGCCTGTCCTTGGCGTCTTGCTGGTCGTCGTTTTCGCCGCCGCGGCCTGGTTCGCCGCCCCCGGCTCACTCGGCTTCCAGTTGGGCTCGACCTCGATCGAAGGCGGTCGGCTGGTCATGCAGGATCCCAAGCTCGACGGCTACACCACCGACAACCGTCACTATTCGGTCACCGCCGCGCGCGCCTCGCAGGCGATTGGCGATGCCGACCGCATTGACCTAGAAGGCATCGACGCCAGACTGCCGATCGAGGATGACGATTGGGTCACGGTCATCGCCGAGACCGGCACCTTCGACCGCACCGCCAACCGGCTCGACATCACCAGTCCGATGACGGTGCGCACGGAAAACGGCATCCATGCGCGGTTTCAATCGGCGCAGGTCGATGTCTCGACGGGCTCCATGGAAACGACGGATCCGGTCGAAATTGATCTTGACGGGACGCGCGTTACCGCCGACTCCATGCAGATCGCAGAGGAAGGCGCAGTCATGATCTTCGAAAGCCGTGTACGCATGCGCATCGACGCAGGACAGGCGCGCTCGGCGTCGAACACCGAGGGAGTTTCACAATGATGAGGGGGATTGGCGGTCTGGCCGTGTTGGGGGTGGCGCTGATGGTGGCGTCGGCAGCGTCGGCCCAGCAGACGGGGCGGATGCAGGGGCTTCAACTCGACGGCGACCAGCCGATCGAGATCGAAAGCGACCGGCTTGAAGTGCGCGACAATGACGGCACCGCGATTTTCACCGGCAATGTGCAGGTGGTTCAGGGCGAAACGACGCTGCGCGCCGGACAAATGACGGTCCACTATTCCAATAGCGGCGACGGCGGGGCGACGCCGTCGAGCGGATCGTCCGACATCGAGCGGCTCGAGGTCGAGGGCACCGTCTATGTCCGCTCGGCGACGCAGGTCGCCACCGGCGACCGCGGCACGTTCGACATGCGCACCGACCTGTTGACGCTGTCCGGCGAGGAAGTCGTCCTGACCGAGGGCGACAATGTCATCGTCGGCTGCCTTTTGACGGTCGAGATGAATACTGGCGTCGCGAAGCTCGACGGCTGCGGCGATCAAGGCGGCGGGCGGGTCCGCATGCTGTTGCAGCCCGGTTCGCAATAAGCGCTCCGCTTCTTCATGACCGAGCAAGGAAAGAGCGCGCGCAAGTCCAACGAGGCCGTTCAGGCGGATCGCAGCCGGTTCAAGGGCACGCTGATCGCGCGCGGCCTGACCAAGACTTATAAGGGTCGCCAGGTCGTCTCCGGCGTTTCGCTCGGCGTTCGCGCCGGCGAAGCCGTCGGCCTGCTTGGCCCCAACGGCGCCGGCAAGACCACCTGCTTTTATATGGTCACGGGCCTTGTTCCCGTCGATCAGGGCACGATCGAGATCGACGGCCATGACGTGACGTCGCTGCCGATGTATCGCCGGGCGCGTCTCGGCATCGGCTATCTTCCCCAGGAGGCTTCGATCTTCCGCGGCCTGTCGGTCGAAGCCAATATTCGCGGGATCCTCGAAGTCACCGACAAGAACCGCAAGCGGCGAGAAGAGCGTCTCGACCAACTCCTGGAAGAATTCAACATCGCGCATCTGCGCAAGGCCGCCTCGATTTCGCTGTCGGGCGGCGAGCGGCGCCGGCTCGAGATCGCCCGCGCGCTGGCCAGCAACCCCAATTTCATGCTCCTCGACGAGCCTTTCGCCGGCGTCGATCCGATCGCCGTCTCGGATATCCAAAATCTGGTGCGCCAGTTGACCGCGCGCGGCATCGGCGTTCTCGTCACCGACCACAATGTCCGCGAGACGCTCGGCCTGATCGACCGTGCCTATATCATCCACGCCGGCCAGGTTCTGACCCACGGCCGACCCTCGGAAATCGTCGCCAATCCGGACGTCCGCCGGCTTTATCTCGGCGAAGGCTTTACGCTTTAACCGGAGCTT
>CAZEEC010000067.1:0-8412 GCA_964511105.1 uncultured Mesorhizobium sp. | reverse complement strand
GCTTGACAAGCAAGTCCCGCGCCAGTTTCATGTCCTCCTGATGAGAAACTTGATTTCGGTCCGGAAGGGATAGCGATGGCGCTTGGCCACGGACTTCAGCTGCGCCAGTCGCAATCGCTGGTGATGACCCCGCAATTGCTGCAATCGATCCGCTTGCTGCAATTCACCCAGTTCGAGCTCGACAGGTTCATCGACGAGGAAATCGAGCGCAACCCGCTGCTCGAGCGAGCTGAGACGGAAGAAGCCGCGGAAGCCGAGCCGCAAACTGGCGAACCCGGGAGCGAGGATGGCGTCGACCGGTGGTTCGAGGCAAGCGACGAGACGAGCGCGGAGCGCATTGCCGGTCAACTCGACACCACGCTTGAAAACGTCTTTCCGGACGAACCCGGCTTGCCCGCCTTGCGCGCGCCGTCTGGCGGCGGTTCCGGGGCAAGCGACGACGCGTTCGATATTTTGGATTTCGCCGCCGGCCGCCCGGATTTGCGCCAACATGTGCGCGAGCAGATCGCCTTGTCGCTGCGCGATCCCGCCGACCGCCTCATCGCCGGCGAACTGGCCGATGCACTCGACGAACAGGGCTATCTGTGTGCCGATGCCGGCGAAATCGCCGCGCGTCTCGGTGCGCCACTCGCCGATGTCACACGCGTGCTCGGCCTGTGCCAGCGCTTCGATCCTGCCGGCCTCTTCGCCCGCAACCTGGCGGAGTGCCTCGCTTTGCAGCTTGCTGCGCGCGACCGGTTCGATCCGGCCATGGCGGCGATGGTCGCCAATCTCCCGCTCGTCGCGCGGCGCGATTTTTCCGCCTTGAAGAAGCTGTGCGGCGTCGACGAGGCCGATCTTCTCGACATGCTGGCCGAGTTGCGCGCCCTTGATCCGCGGCCGGGCCTCGCCTTCGTCGTCGACACCGCCGAGATCGTCCGCCCCGACGTCGTCGTGCGCGCCGCGCCCGACGGCAGTTGGGCGATCGAGCTCAATCCCGACACCCTGCCCCGGCTGCTCGTCGACCAGACCTATGCCGCCCGCGTCAGCCAGAACGCGCGCGAGCGCGGCGACCGGGAATTCGTCACGCAATGCCTGCAAAGCGCCAACTGGCTCGTCCGTTCGCTCGACCAGCGGGCCCGCACGATCCTCAAGGTCGCGACCGAGATCGTGCGCCAGCAGGACGGCTTTCTCGCCTATGGCGTGGGTCATTTGCGGCCGTTGAACCTGAAGACGGTCGCCGACGCGATCGGCATGCACGAATCGACCGTCAGCCGCGTGACGGCCAACAAGTTTATGATGACGCCGCGCGGCGTTTTCGAATTCCGCTATTTCTTCACCGTCGCCATCGCCGCGTCCGATGGCGGCGATGCGCATTCCTCGGAAACCGTGCGCGAGCGCATCCGCACGCTGATCGACGCCGAGCGCCCCGACAAGGTACTGTCGGACGACGCCATCATGGAGATGCTGAAGGAAGACGGCATCGACATTGCCCGGCGCACCGTCGCCAAATATCGCGAAGCGATGAACATCGCCTCTTCCGTCCAGCGGCGGCGTGAAAAGCGCGCCCGGGCGGCCCTTTCGGCCTGAAATCCGCAAGCAGAAACCTGCCTTCCTTGCGCTGCGACAAAGACGACCACCTCGCGTCGTGCTTCTTGGTCCTTGCAAGACGATCGCAAGCGGACCCGACAGATGAACGCGACGAGCATGCCTTCCGCCCGGCTGGTGGAGTTCGCCCTCCAGACTGCGCCGCGCTATACCTCCTATCCGACCGCGCCGCATTTCTCCGCCGCGGTGGGGGCCGAAACCTACGGTCGGTGGCTCGACGCCACGGCGGCGGCGGACGCGCCCGTCTCGCTTTACCTGCACATCCCGTTTTGCCGCTCGATCTGCCATTATTGCGGCTGCAACACCAAGGCCTCGCGCAGCGACGATCCCATCCGCGCCTATGCCGAGGTGCTGCGCGACGAAATCGCGCTGGTCGCCGCCCGCCTCGGCCGGGTCGAGGTCTCCCACATCCACTGGGGCGGCGGCACACCCAACCTGTTGCCGCCCGATTGCATGGAGACGATCGCCGCGGATCTGGCGCACGCCTTCCGCTTGCGCCCGGACCTGGAGCACGCGATCGAACTCGATCCTCGCCATGTCACCGTTGAAGGCGCTCGACATCTCGCGCGGCTCGGCATCAATCGCGCCAGCCTCGGCGTGCAGGATCTCGACGCCAGGGTGCAGGAGGCGATCGGTCGGGTGCAGCCGCTGCCGGTGGTCGAGCAGGCGGTGGCCGCCTTGCGCGCCGCCGGCATCGGCGCGCTCAATTTCGACCTCATGTACGGCCTGCCGCACCAGACCCCCGACAGCATCGCCGATACCGCCCGCCAGGCGCTGGCGCTTCGCCCGGACCGCATCGCGCTTTTCGGCTATGCGCATGTGCCGTGGATGAAGCCGCACCAGAAGTTGATCGACGAGACGGCGCTGGCAGGCGCCGGCGAGCGGATCGTCCTTGCCCGCGTCGCGCGGGAGGCCATTTGCGCGGCCGGCTATGTCGGCATCGGCATCGATCACTTCGCCCTTCCGGCCGACGATCTGTGCAAGGCCGCGGCCGGCCGCATGCTCCACCGCAATTTCCAAGGCTATACGACAGATGCCGCCGAAACGCTGATCGGACTCGGTGCGTCGTCGATCGGCAAGACGCCCTTCGGCTATGTCCAGAACGCCTCCGATAATGGCGGCTGGGGGCGCGCCATCGAGGCAGGCATCCTGCCCGTCGTGCGCGGCAAGGCGTTCAGCGGCGAAGATCGGCTGCGGGCCGATATCATCGAGCAGATTTTGTGCCATTTCGACGTCGATCTGCCGCGCCACGCCGCTGAACACGGTTATTCGTCTGCCGTCTTCGACGCGGATCTGGAGCGGCTTCAGCCGCTGCTTCGAGAAGGCTGGGTGGAGATGGATGCCTCCCGCCGCGTCACGATCCTCAGCTATAAGCAGGAGATCGCGCGCCTCGTGGCGGCTTGCTTCGACGCCTATCTCGGCAAAGCCGGCCGGCATTCCCTGGCGGTGTGACCCGCCTTGCCTCTTTCCTTTATGTTGAACACTAACTATGATATGTTCAACATAAGAGGATCACATGGCTGCTCCAATGCGTTCTGCTTCAAACAGCGAGGCACAGGCTGCATCGGCCCGCAACAAGCTCGTGCTCGAGCAGGCGAAGGCTGTCGGCCTCCTCGGCACGGCGAAGACCGCTCGTTTGTCGGGGCGTGTCCCGGCGGACCTGATCGACGCGGCGAAGAAGCGCGCCCACGTTTCTTCGGATACCGAATTGCTGGAACTGGCGCTGTCGCGGTTGGCGCTGGAGGACGACTTCGGCGCGCGCCTTGTCGGGCGCAAGGGCGACATCCCGGTGAATATCGATCTTGACATTTGATCTTCCCGGAATCCTGCGATCGCTGAAGCCCGAGAAACGGCTGGGCCCGCTCAAGCGCCGGGCGGACGCGGACCTGCCATGGGTTGCCGACCAACCGATCATCGGCGGGCCATTGTTCCTGGACACCAGCGTCTATCTCGATGTGCTACAGGGGCGCTCGCCGATGGAGGTGGATACGCTTGTTACCCATCGGCTCTGCCACCATTCGGCGGTCTGTCTGTCTGAATTGACCCACGCGTTTGGCCGCCTTGACCCCGAACACGCGTCCACGACTGCCGCCCTGGGAACCCTCCAGGCGACCATAGAAGACATACCGCGGCACAGGCTTCATGCTCCCGACACGGCCATCTGGGGTCAGGCGGGCATCCTCGCCGGGCTGCTCTTTCGCTTGAGCAAGTCGCCAAAGGGCCAGGGTCACGAGCGCCGGTTCGTCAATGACGCCATGATCTTCCTTCAGGCGCGGCAATTGGGTGCAAGCGTGCTGACCGGCAACATTCGAGACTTCGACTATTTGTCCCAAATCATTCCTGCGGGACGCATTATTTTGTACCGCCCCGGTGGAACGCCACAATCCGCATGAACGTCGCTTGCGGCTGATCTTGGCCGCATCCAGCACGGCCAGTCCAATACGCCTATCGGCTGGACAAAGCTTGCCCTCGATGACATCGGCCGAGAGCGTTACATTCGGTCTTGGAGTGAGGGACTGGCGCGCACCAGCCCCTCCTTTCTTGGACTATACGAATAGGACGCGGATTAGCCAGCGTGTCCGGGTTTTCGTATCTCCAAGGTCACGAAGAAGGGTATACCCATTCGTGATCCTCCATTGAGGGCAAGGCCTGTTGCCACAGCCAGGGCGGCTCATCCTTCCCGGTAGCGGAACGGCCCATCCCCCGGAACCCGGCGACCCCTTGCCTTCTCGCATTCGTTGACAATCTATCGTTATAGGCCTAAAGCCGCGCCGCAATCGAGCCCCGCCGCCTTTTAAACGATAGCGGAAGGCGAAAACGGAACACCTTGTGCACGCCGGCCACGGGTATAAACTTCACAACGACACCTCGAACGGTCGAACAGAAGGTTGATTGTCTCATGAGCCTGCGCATTTCGGGAAAGCACATGGAGATCGGCGATGCGTTTCGCACGCGCATCGAAAACCGGATCCGCGACGCGATCGACAAATATTTCGATGGCGGTTTTTCCGGACGGGTGACCGTCGAGAAGGCCGGGTCACGATTCACGGCCGATTGCAGCATCCATATCGATACCGGCATGGTGTTGCAGGCGACCGGTCAGGCCCAGGATCCGCAGCTTGCCTTCGACGCCGCGGCCGAGCGAATCGAAAAGCGCCTGCGCCGCTACAAGCGCCGGTTGAAGTCGCACTATCCCGGCAATACCGGCGCCAGCACCATCGACATGGCCTATCGCGTCATGTCGCCGGTGGCCGAGGAAGAGGAAGAGGTGCCGGAGGATTACGCGCCGGCCGTGGTCGCCGAATCCACCCTGGCGCTCCAGACGCTCTCGGTTGCCAGCGCCGTCATCGAGCTCGACACCAAGGACACGCCGGTCGTGGTCTTCCGCAACGCTGGAACGGACACCGTCAACATCGTCTACCGCCGTCCCGACGGCAATATCGGCTGGATCGATCCGTCATCGGCCTTGGGCGGCGGCGCGAACTGAGCATCGGCGGCGTGTTTCGCCGGTTGCTGGAACAAGAGGTTTTTCCATGGATCTGAGTGATCTGGTCGAGGCTTCGGCAGTGATGCCGGCCTTGAAGGCCCATTCAAAGAAGCAGCTCCTGCAACTTCTGGCCGAAAAGGCGGCAGCGATCACCGGGCTGCCGGAGCGGGAAATCTTCGACACCATCCTGCAGCGCGAGCGCTTGGGCTCGACCGGCGTCGGCAATGGCATCGCCATCCCGCACGGCAAGCTGCCACAGATCGACAGGATCACCGGCGTCTTTGCCCGCCTCGACCAGCCGGTCGATTTCGAGGCGCTCGATGATGAGCCGGTTGATTTGGTGTTTTTGCTGCTGGCGCCCGAGAATGCCGGCGCCGATCATCTGAAGGCGCTGTCGCGCACTGCACGTGTGCTGCGCGATGCCGATACCGTCGCCAAGATTCGCGGCACCAAGGACGCATCGGCCATCCACACCTTCTTGACCGAAAGCGCGGCCTCCACCGTGGTGTAACGCGAAGACAAAAAGGCAGCCCGAAAGCCGCCTTTTTACGTCAGTGGATGCTGACGGGTATCAGATCGTTTTGCATCGCGCCGGCGATCGCCGCATCGCGCTGGTCGGTCAGCATGATCGGCCTGCCGTCGGCGGCGAAGACCGCCCACAGCCGAAGGCCCGACGCGATCTCCGGCATGCCGGGAAACTTGCCGCGCAATTCGTCGCTGTCCATCTGGCGCAGATAGGCGACGGTGCCCTCGCCCAGATGGGCCAGTTCGTCATTGGTCAGCGGATTGTCGTGCTCGTTCTGTCTCATCATCAGCCTCCTTTGCCTGGCGGGCCGTTCGTCAGTGAACCAACCCCCGGCAGAGCCTTTCGGTTCCGATCGATCCTGCGATCAATCGTTTACTAAAATATTGATTTTCTTGACCAGACGCTCCGGCTCCGGGCGATCGAGGTCGATCTCCAACAGGCCGTTCTTGAGCGCCGCTCCAGTCACCCGCATGCCTTCCGCGAGGACGAAGATGCGCTGGAACTGGCGTGCGGCAATGCCGCGGTGAAGAAAATCACGGGGTGCCTCGTCGTCCTGCTTGCCGCGCACGACAAGCTGGTTTTCCTCGATCGACACGTCGAGATCGTTTTCGGCGAAGCCGGCGACCGCCAGCGTGATGCGCAGGCGCTGCCCGGCATCCGCGCCTGAAGCCAGCCGCTCGATATTGTAGGGCGGATAGCTGTCGCCCGACTTGGTGACGCGTTCGAGCGTCTTTTCCATCGTGTCGAAGCCGAGCAGCAGCGGATTCGAAAAAGGGGTCATGCGCGTCATTGCGTGTCCTCGAAGAGCGACCGTGCGACCCGGGACCCCGAAGGCATCCCAAGCCGTTGACCCAGATATGGATTGTCTTCATACGCAGTTCAAGTCGCAGGAAACATCACAGAGAGCCGCACACCGGAATGTCGTCACCCGCCAGAATCATCATCGACACCGATCCCGGACAGGACGATGCCATCGCCATCTTGCTGGCGCTGGCGAGCCCGGAACTTGACGTGGCCGGCATCACCGCGGTGGCCGGCAACGTGCCGCTCGGACTCACCCAGAAGAACGCGCGCAAGATATGCGAACTGGCCGGACGGACGGACGTGCCGGTCTTCGCGGGCGCCAGCCGGCCGCTCTTGCGCCCGCTTGTCACCGCCGAGGAGGTGCATGGGAAGACCGGCCTCGATGGCCCCGCCCTGCCCGAGCCGACGATGCCGCTTCAGGACCGTTACGCCGTCGATTTCATCGTCGAGACCGTGATGGACGCCGAGCCCGGCGCGATCACGCTGTGCGCGCTCGGTCCGCTCACGAACATCGCGCTCGCCTTGATACGCACGCCGGAGATCGCCGCACGGATCGGTGAGATCGTGCTGATGGGCGGCGGCTATTTCGAACAGGGCAATGTCACGCCATCGGCCGAGTTCAACATCTATGTCGATCCGCACGCCGCCGACATCGTGTTCAAGTCCGGCGTGAAGCTGGTCGTGATGCCGCTCGACGTGACGCACAAGGCGTTGACGACACGCGCCCGCGTCGAGGCGATCCGGACGATCGGCAGCCCGGTCACCGCCGCGGCAGCCGACCTGCTTGACTTCTACGAGCGCTATGACGAGCGCAAATACGGCACCGATGGCGGGCCGCTGCACGATCCGTGCGTCATCGCCTGGCTGTTGAAGCCGGAGCTCTTTTCCGGCCGCGACTGCAATGTTGCCATCGAAACGGGTTCGGAACTGACCATGGGCGCCACGGTCGTCGACTGGTGGGGCGTCACGGACCGGCCGAAGAACGCCATGGTCATCCGCGACATCGACGCCGACGGCTTCTTCGCCCTTTTGACGGACCGTCTGGCCCGGCTTTAGGAGTCGCTTGCAAGGTACTGTCAGGGGACCGGCAACTGACTGCTACTGCCTACTGCCTACTCACTGCCGCCTCCTTCTGCGAAATCATCTTGTGCAGATGTACCATCAGCGCGGCGGCGAAAAGCGGCGTCGCCAGATTGAGGATCGGGATCGCCAGGAAGGCGGCGATGACGAAGCCGGCCAAAAGGACGGTGCCGAAATGGCGACGGCGCAGCGCTTTGGCCTCGTCTTCGGCGCGAAAGCGCATCGCAGCGAATTCGAAGAACTCGCGCCCGAGCAGGTAGCCATTGACGACGAAGAAGGCGACGATGTTGACGCCCGGCACGAGCAGCAGCGCCAGCGCGGCCAGATTGCCCAATATCACGACGCCAAAGAATTTGACCGACAGCACCGCTGAGCGCACCAGCGGCAAAGCCTGCCCGGCGCCCTGGCCAGGATAGTCCCGCGTCTCGACGATCTCGGCCACATCGTCTAGGAACAGGCCGGCAATGATCGCGGTGACGGGCGCGATCAGCAGCGCCAGTCCCGCCGCAAGCGCCAGTCCCGCCGCGAGCCCGGCCAAAACACCGACCCACGACGCCGCGCCCTCCGCCCAGCCTGGCAGATCGGGCGCCATCGTCGCGATCCACGGCCACAGCAGCCACTGGAACAGATAGGAAAGGCCGAACCACAGCCCGATCAAGACCAGGACCGTCAGTCCGATCGATTTCCAGAACGTCGAGCGGAATTCCGGCTGGACGAGATTTGCGGCGGCGCGCCGGGCGGCAATCAGGATCATCTGGGCATCTTCTGTTAGGGCATGTTGAGTTAGGCAGTGCGGCACGGCGCGGCAAGGTTGTGCCGGTTCTGCTTTGAGGCTACTGGACAGCTTTCCCGAACACCATGGCGAGAGAGTTGGATGAGCGACTACGATGTCTTGTGCATCGGCAATGCGATCGTGGACATCATCGCG
>CAZEEC010000066.1:0-11470 GCA_964511105.1 uncultured Mesorhizobium sp. | reverse complement strand
GAGAGCTTCCGACGGTCGCATATTCTCCTCCTAAGCCGCCTTGCCCGCCCGCGCCGTTTCGATTTGCCCGATGGCATCGACGACGGCGTCGAAGGTGAGCATGGTCGAGGCGTGGCGAGGCTTATAGTCGCGGACAGGCTCAAGATAGCGCAAATCGGAGAAGCGGTCCTCGGGCGGAGGACCGTTGTCCATCAGCATCGCACGCATCTGATCGCGCAGTGCGCGCAACTCGGCTGATGTCGCGCCGACGACGTTTCGGGCCATGATCGACGATGAGGCCTGACCCAGCGCACAGGCTTTGACCTCATGGGCGAAATCGACAATTCGTTCGCCCTCCATCTTCACGTCGATCGTGACGGTCGAGCCACATAGCTTCGAATGCGCCGTTGCCGTCGCATCTGGGTTTTCCAGGCGGCCGAGGCGTGTGATATTGCCGGCGAAGCCCAAGATCTTGATGTTATAAACGTCGTCGATCATTGAAACGCATCCTGCGGTGGTTGCCACAAGAGAAGGGGGCGTACTGCACCTTCCCTTCGGCCGTCGGAAAACATATATAGTGAATGAGATGTCGGCGCGACAAGGCAGATGGCCAATGGGGCTCGGCAGCATACACGCCAGTTCGGGCTATTGACGAAGCAGTCTATCGTCTTGGCCGAAAAGAGGCAGTGTCCGTTCAACTCGTTCCTCCATCGAGGGGAACTACGGGAGACGCCTTTCATGGACGCGATCGTCAAATCTTTCCCAAGCCGTGTCGAACTCCACCATGCAAACGAACAGCAGGCCCGTCCGTCAGAGGCCGAAGTCGAAGATGCGGTGCGTGTCCTTCTGCGCTGGACCGGCGACAACCCTGCACGCGAAGGCCTTCTCGAAACACCCAAGCGCGTGGCGAAATCGTATCGCGAACTCTTCAGCGGGTATGACGAGAATCCGGCGGAAGAACTAGGACGCGTCTTTGAAGAGGTGGCCGGCTATGACGATCTCGTCCTGATTCGCGACATTCCCTTTTTCTCGCATTGCGAGCATCATCTGGTGCCGATCATCGGCAAGGCTCATGTCGGCTATCTGCCGGACGGTCGCGTCGTCGGCCTGTCGAAGATCGCGCGCGTCGTCGACATTTTCGCCCGCCGCCTGCAAACGCAGGAAGCGCTGACCGCGCAGATCGCCGGCTGCATCCAGGATTCGCTCAATCCGCGGGGTGCCGCCGTCATCATCGAGGCAGAGCATATGTGCATGGCGATGCGCGGCATCCGCAAGCAAGGTTCGAGCACGCTCACGACGACATTCACAGGCGCGTTCAAGGATCATCCCGAAGAACAGGCGCGGGTCATGATGAGCCTGCGCAGTTTCAAGTCCGCGTGATGAGCCTTTCACCACGGAACTCCATTTGATGGAATTTGCTTCCCCCTCAAAGGACAAGGCGGCGCTCGAAGAAGGCGCCGGTTTTATGCCGCGTTTCGATGCGGCGGGACTTGTCACCGCTGTCGTCACCGATCATCGCGATGGCGGAGTCCTGATGGTCGCGCATATGAACGCCGAAGCGCTCGCCTTGTCTTTAAAGACGGGCACCGCCCATTACTGGTCGCGGTCGCGCAACCAAATTTGGAAGAAGGGCGAAACGTCGGGCAATCTTCAACAGATCATCGAAATGCGCATAGATTGCGATCAGGATGCGATCTGGCTTAGGGTCGAGGTCGCAGGCGAAAGCGCAACCTGTCACACCGGTCGCCACTCGTGCTTCTATCGGCGTCTGGACCTGGTAGATGGTACGCCCCGCCTGGTCACCGACGCGGACCCACTGTTCGATCCGACGATGGTCTATAGCAAGACATCCCGCGGCTGAACGTCGTGTCCATTTTCACCGTTCGGACACGATATAATGCCACGATGGCCGGACTGGGGACGGAGTAGGCGATGCTCGACTGGGCGCCATTCATGAACAAGCAAGATGCCGCCAAGGTCGCGCCGCCATCGCCACTGGTCGAATCTGAAGCGAAACCTGAACCGCTCGGCGTGGCACTCGCGCTTGGCGGCGGCGCGGCACGCGGATGGGCGCATATCGGCGTGCTACGTGCACTCGACGAAGCTGGCATTCGCATCAACATGATCGCAGGCACCTCGATCGGCGCGCTTGTCGGCGGCTGTTACCTTGCCGGCAAGCTCGATGAACTGGAAGAATTCGCGCGTTCCCTTACCCGCCGGCGCATCTTTGGGCTTCTCGACTTCAATTTCGGCGGCTCGGGCCTTTTGGGCGGCATGCGGCTGACCGCGCGGATGCAGGAGCATCTGGCGGATCTGACCTTCGCCGACCTGCCGCGCCCGTTCGTCTGCGTTGCTGCCGAAATTCGCACAGGTCATGAAATCTGGCTTTCGAGCGGCTCGCTAATCACGGCGATGCGCGCATCCTATGCGTTGCCGGGCGTCTTCGAGCCGGTCGTGTGCAACAAGCGCGTGCTCGTCGACGGCGCCTTGGTCAATCCGGTGCCCGTGTCGGTCTGCCGCGCCTATGAGCAACCGCTCGTCGTGGCCGTCAATCTTCACTATGATCTGTTCGGTCGCGCGGCCGTGATCAAACATTCCGCCGACATGCCCGAAGACGGCGAAGACATGGACGGGCGGAAGACGCCACTCATTGTCGATAAGGGGCCTAGAGCACGTGAATCCCGGCTCGGCATCACGGGTGTGATGGTCGAAGCCTTCAACATCATCCAAGACCGAATTTCGCGAGCGCGTCTGGCCGGCGACCCTCCCGACATTTCACTGCAGCCCAAACTCGGTCATATCGGCCTCACGGAATTCCATCGCGCCGACGAGTTGATCAAGCTCGGCTATGACGCGACGCAGGCGCAGCTTGCCGAACTGCACCGGCTTCAAAACGTGCTGGCCTAGGACCTGTCGGGCAATCAGGATTTGGCGGCGTCGATGATGCGGAACTGGACCGAGCGGGAGCCGTTCCAGTAGTTGGAACCGAGCGTGCCGGCGACATGGACGGTCTCGCCGCGGGCCGTCGCGAGAAAGTTGCCGAGGTCGGTGTTCGCCGCCCGAAACACCATTGCCTGCAAGCGTGCGCCCATCTCCGAGGCGAGTTGAAGCCTCAGATGACCGTTGCCCACCGTTCGCACGTCCAGAATGCGGTGGCGCGGCAGTGCAAGAACCGGCTGCGAGTGGCCGGCGCCGAACGGGCCGGCCGTCTCGAGTGCATCGAGCAGTTCGAAGCGCGCGCCTTCGGCTGACAACGCCGCGTCGATCTTCACGGTCTCGCCGTCGCGCAACTCTTTGATTTGTTCGGCTGATCTTTGCTCAAAAAGGGCACGCAGTTCACCGAGCTTATCGCGGTGGAGCGATACGCCCGCGGCCATTGCGTGACCTCCACCCTTGATCAGGATCCCTGCTTCGACGGCGTCGCGTACAAGACGTCCTAGGTCAAATCCCGGCACGGACCGGCCGGATCCGGTTCCAATACCGTCAGCGCCAAATGAAATCGCGAAAGATGGACGGCGGGTGTAGTCCTTCAATCGCGAGGCGAGCAACCCGACGATCCCCGGATGCCAGGCATCGCTGGTCGCCACCAGAATACCCGGCCCCTCGCCATGGGTCAGTTCGGCATCGGCCTGCGCCTTGGCTGCAAGAAGCATCGATGCCTCCAATGCCTGGCGCTCCTGATTGAGCCGATCAAGCGTCTCTGCGATGGCGTTGGCCTCAACCGGATCGTCACAAGCCAACAGTTTCGAACCCAATGCCGCATCGCCAATGCGACCGCCAGCATTGATCCGAGGGCCGATGACGAAACCGAGGTGGAAGACGTTAAGCGGCTCGCCGATCTTGGCAACCCGCGCCAAAGCGGCAATTCCAAGATTGCCCAGGCGTCGGGCGGCGAGCAAGCCCTTGACCACGAAAGCGCGATTGATCCCTGTCAGCGGCACGACATCGCAAACCGTTGCCAGACCCACCAGATCGAGCATCGCCAGAAGATCAGGCAGATCAGCTTGGCCTTTGGCACGCAAGAGTCTGGAAACCCGCACCAGTGTCAGGAAGACGACCCCGGCCGCGCAGAGATGTCCCTGCCCCGACAGGTCGTCCTCGCGATTTGGATTGACGACGGCGACCGCTGCCGGCAGCGGACCGCCAACTTGATGGTGATCCAGGACGACGACCTGCGCACCGGCCGCATTGGCCGCGTCAATCGACGAGGCACTGTTGGTGCCGCAGTCGACCGTCACGACCAGCTTCGCGCCCCGCTCAACGAGGTTCCGCATGGCATCCGGATTGGGCCCGTAGCCCTCGAAGATGCGATCGGGAATGTAGATTTCCGCCGGAACACCAAAGTGATCGAGATAGCGCTTCATCAGCGCGGACGAGCAGGCGCCATCTACGTCATAGTCGCCGAAAACCGCGATCGGTTCGCGATTCAGGATTGCAGCCGCGATGCGTCCGGCGGCCTCATCCATATCCGTCAGTGACGAGGGATCGGGCATGAGATCACGAATTGTCGGGTCAAGAAATCGGACGGCATCCTCGAGGCCGACTCCACGCGCCGCCAAGACACGCGAAACGATATCCGGCACACCATGGGTTTGCGCGATGGCCAGCGCCACGTTTTCCTGGCGTGGATCGAGCCGATTCTCCCACGCAAGGCCGCGCGCCGAACGGCGCACGTCAAAAAAATGCCGCCGCTCGACAGTCAATTCGGCTTCCGCCCGATCATCAACCGGCGCGCTCAATGCGAATGACCTGGGCGTGGTCGACGAGGTGACCATCTTTCGTGATGCCGTCGATCGCCTCCCGGACCGCCGCTTCCGTCGTCTCATGGGTAACCAGTATGACGGTCTTTTGATCGTCAGACTGGTTGCGATCCGAATGTTGGACGATCGATTCCAGCGAAATGTCGTTGTCGGCCATGCGGCGCGCGATCGCAGCAAACGCGCCGATCCGGTCATAGACGGTCAAGCGGATGAAATAGCCCCCGGCATGAGTGCGCATCCTGGCTTTCCTGGACGGAGCCAGTTCCGTGGCCGGGCGCCCGAAGACGGGACCGTGCTGGAATCCCGGCCGGCTCTTGGCGATGTCGGCAATATCGCCGATGACGGCCGACGCGGTTGCATTTCCGCCAGCACCGGGACCGGACAAAAGCAATTCGCCGAGAATGTCAGTTTCGATCGCAACGGCATTGGTGACGCCATGCACCTGCGCGATCACCGAAGAGGTCGGCACCATAGTTGGGTGGACACGCTGCTCAATGCCCGTTTCCGTCCTCTGAGCGACGCCCAGGAGCTTGATTCGATAACCAAGTTCGGAAGCCGCACGAATATCGGCCTGGGTGATATTGGAGATGCCCTCCATATAGATATCTTCCGCGGCAATCCTGGTGCCGAAGGCGAGACTGGTCAGGATCGCGAGCTTATGCGCGGTGTCATTGCCCTCGATGTCGAAGGTCGGATCGGCTTCCGCATAGCCAAGACGCTGAGCATCCTTCAGGCAATCCTCAAAGGACAGCCCCTCGCTCTCCATCCGCGTCAGGATATAGTTGCAGGTGCCGTTCAGAATGCCGAACACGCGCAGGACCGTGTTGCCGGCGAGCGCTTCGCGCATCGTCTTGATGATCGGAATGCCGCCCGCGACCGCCGCTTCATAGTTCAGGAGCACGCCGCGCTTTTCCGCCGCTTCCGCCAGCGACAGACCATGCCGGGCAAGAAGGGCCTTGTTGGCGGTCACCACATGACGACCAGTTTCCAACGCCGCCTTAACGGCCTCGTGCGCCGCGCCTTCTTCGCCGCCGATCAATTCGACAAAAACATCGATATCCGCCGAACGCGCGAGCGCGACCGGATCATCGAACCATTCCATGCCGTCAAGCGAAATACCGCGATCGCGCGACTTGTCACGGGCCGCCACGGCGACGATTGACACGGATCGACCACATTGCCGGGCAAGCTCAGCCGCGTTTTCAGACATCAACCGAACAACGGAGGCGCCAACCGTTCCCAGCCCGGCGATCCCCACACGCAATGCTTCGTTCATGCCCTCGATCGTCCTTTCAGCTCAATAGTGTTAGCGGTGCGCGCCGATCGGGACGACATTGTCCGGCACCGGCGCAGCCATATTCATGAACTTCTTAATAGAACGGGCAGCCTGGCGGATGCGATGCTCGTTCTCCACCAGAGCAAGCCGGACATAATCATCGCCGTGCTCGCCGAAGCCGATGCCGGGCGCAACGGCGACATCAGCCTTTTCGATCAGGAGCTTGGAGAATTCCAGCGAGCCCAGATGCTTGAATGGTTCGGGAATCGGCGCCCAGGCGAACATGGTGGCGGCCGGCGAGGGTACTGCCCAACCGGCACGGGTAAAGGCATCGACCATCACGTCGCGGCGGCGGCGGTAGACGCGGCGGACATCCTCGATCTCCGAACCATCGCCGTTGAGCGCGGCCGTGGCTGCTACCTGGATTGGCGTGAAGGCACCATAGTCGAGATAGGACTTGACGCGCGTCAGTGCCGAGATCAGCCGGTCGTTGCCAACGGCGAACCCCATGCGCCAGCCCGGCATGGAAAATGTCTTCGACATCGACGTGAATTCGACCGCGATGTCGAGTGCGCCCGGCACCTGCAAGATCGACGGCGGCGGCGCGTCGTCGAAATGAATCTCGGCATAAGCGAGGTCCGACAGGATGATCAGGTCGTTGCGACGCGCGAAGGCGACGACGTCCTTGTAAAAGTCGAGTGACGCGACATGGGCCGTCGGATTCGACGGGTAATTCATGATCAATGCCAGCGGCTTGGGAATCGAATGTCGGATCGCGCGCTCGAGCGCCGGGATGAAGCCGTCGTCAGGCTCAACCTGCATCGAGCGGATGACGCCGCCGGACATGATGAATCCGAAGGCATGGATGGGATAGGTCGGGTTGGGGCACAAGATCACATCGCCCGGCGCGGTGATCGCCTGCGCCATATTCGCAAAGCCTTCCTTCGAACCGAGCGTCGCGACGATCTGCGTGTCGGGATCAAGCTTCACCCCGAAGCGGCGGGCGTAATAGTTCGCCTGCGCGCGGCGCAAGCCGGGAATGCCGCGCGAGGAGGAATAGCGATGGGTGCGCGGATCGCGCACCACATCGACCAGTTTGTCGACAATCGCCTTCGGCGTCGGCAGATCAGGATTGCCCATGCCCAAATCGATGATGTCGGCGCCCTTGGCGCGGGCCGCCGCCTTGAGGCGGTTGACCTGCTCGAAGACATACGGCGGAAGACGGCGGACCTTGTGAAATTCTTCCATCGGGCAAACCTGGCGCTGGAGAGGAACGGTGCCGGCTATACACCCGTTATCAGGAAGGGTCGAGATGGCCGAAACGCCTCAATCGGCCTCGATGCGGGCGATCGCGGCTTGCGCATGGCTGCTGCCGATCTGGCGCAACTGGCCGGCAGACGATGCGGACGCCGCCCAGGCGCCTGACGCAAGCCGATCACGCCGCAGACGCAGTTCATCCGAGGTCGCGGCGCGTTCTTCCGCGGTGATCTGAGCGGCCGCCGGCACGAGCGGCATGTTCAGATTCGGATACGTTCCCGCGCCTACGGAAGCGGTCGATGCCAACACGCCCGAATCCGCGGGCGCGGTGCCGCATCCTGCCACTGCGAGCATGACCGTGAGCAGCGCAGGCAGCATAATGCGGTTCGGCAAGAGCAGGTGTTTAGACATCGTTCTTCTTCGCGAGTTCGCAATCACATGATTGGACCAAAACCAACCGATCGTGCTAGTCTGTAAACGATAAGCTGCCGGGAGGAACCGTAAAAATCATGGCCGGCCCCAAGATGCCGAAAGAGGCCCCCAAGACGGAGCCCTCCACAGTCCAAGATTATGTCGTCAAGGAGCCGGAAAAATTCGCGGCCAATATGGCGCAGATGATGGAGGAAGCCGGCCGTGTGGCAGCCGCGTGGAGCAGACCGCGCGAGGCCGGCGAGGTTCATGACTCGGTCGCCGAGCCTTTGGCCGACATGATCAAGACCTTCTCCAAGGTCACGGAGTACTGGCTGTCCGACCCGTCGCGCGCGCTTGAAGCGCAGACGCGACTTTATTCCGGCTATATGGAAGCGTGGATGAGCTCAATGGCCAAATTGGCCAATCCGGAAGCGCCAGAGGCTCGCGAGCTTTTCGACAAGCGCTTTCAGGATCCCGATTGGAGCCGCAACGCCTTCTTCAATTTTCTTAAGCAGACCTATCTTATTACATCGCGATGGGCGAGCGATCTTGTCGAACATGCCGAGGGGCTCGATGAACACACGCGCCACAAGGCCACGTTTTATGTCCGGCAGGTAACACAGGCGCTGTCACCGTCCAATTTCGTTCTGACCAACCCAGAGTTGTTTCGCGAGACGGTGGCAAGCAACGGCGCCAATCTTGTTCAAGGGCTGAAGATGCTGGCCGAAGACATAGCGGCTGGCAAAGGTGATCTGAAGCTACGCCAATCCGATGCTTCCCGCTTTGAGATCGGCAAAAACATTGCGACCACGCCCGGAAAGGTGGTCGCGCGCAGCGAGATCGCCGAAATTATCCAGTATGACCCGATCACCAAGGACGTCCTCAAACGGCCTTTGCTGATCTGCCCGCCATGGATCAACAAATTCTACATTCTTGACCTCAACGCGGAGAAATCCTTCATCCGTTGGGCGGTCGAGCAGGGGCACACGGTATTCGTCATCTCCTGGGTCAATCCCGACGCGCGCCACGCCATGATGGGCTGGGAAGACTATATTCGCGACGGTGTGCGGTTCGCGCTCGACACTGTCGAACAGGCCACCGGCGAAAAGCAGGTCAATGCGATCGGTTATTGCGTGGGAGGCACGCTGCTTGCCGCCGCTCTAGCGCTTTTTGCCCAGGAAGGAGACGAGCGAATCGCCTCCGCAACGTTTTTTGCGACCCAGGTGGATTTCACCCATGCGGGTGACCTCAAGGTGTTCGTCGACGAGGAGCAGATCAAGGCGCTCGAACGCGCCATGGAAGAGCGCGGCTATCTCGACGGCACAAAGATGGCCACCGCCTTCAACATGCTGCGCGCCGGCGACTTGATCTGGCCCTATGTCGTCAACAATTACCTGCGCGGGAAAACGCCGACGCCGTTCGACCTTCTTTACTGGAATTCCGACTCGACCCGGATGAGTGCGGCCAACCATTCCTACTATCTGCGCAATTGTTATCTCGACAACAACCTCGCCAAGGGAAAGATGGAGCTGGCTGGCAAGACGTTGTCGCTCAAGGACGTCAAGATTCCGACCTACAACCTCGCCACCAAGGACGACCATATCGCACCAGCAAAATCCGCCTTCGTGGGCAGCGCGCTGTTCGGCGGACCGGTCGAATTTGTGATGACAGGCTCTGGACATATCGCAGGCGTCGTCAATCCGCCTGCCGCGAACAAATATCAGTTCTGGACCGGCGGCGCTCCAAAGGGCGAGTTTGACGACTGGGTCGCCAAGGCGAAGGAAACGTCCGGCTCGTGGTGGCCGCATTGGCATGCCTGGATCCGGACCCAGGACGACGCGACCGTAAAGGCGCGCAAGATCGGCAAATCCACCGAGATTCTCGGCGATGCGCCAGGGGAGTATGTGAAGGTGCGTGTTTAGCACGCAGCCGGTGTTGTGATCGACCGTCATTTCAGCTAGGTCTCACGCTGCTTTGCATGTTGGCAGCCATCGTTCGACGCCGTGCCTCAAGGCCAGCGCCGGAATGAACGGAAGGGACCTCCCCTTGTCTGAAGACCGCACGGGCCACTCAAGCGCCTTCAAACGCACCATGCTGGCGGCAATGACCGCTACACTGCTGGCTTCCTGTTCGGCGACATCGGATACCGACATGGCGCTGTTCGGCTTTTCGCCACAATACGGAACCGCCGGCGTTCCCGCGGATACGAGCGCGGTGCCGGCAGCGCAAGTCGTCGAGATGGACGACCCGGCGATCGAGGCGGCGGCTTCGGGCGAGGATGAAACGGACGCGGTCGAGCTTGCAACCGCGCTGCAGCCGGCCGAAGCCATGGCGACCGAAACGGAAGCGCCGACCAGGAAGGATACGGCGCAATTGGCAGCTTCGAGCGAACCGGCGCAGCCCACTGATGCTGCCGGCGAATCCGAAGCGCCAGAGGCATCCAAGCGCGGGTTCCTCTCCGCGTTCTTTTCCACACAGCCGAACATCGCCGCACCCTCGCCGATCATCGCGGCAGTGGACGCTAGGGAAGCAAGCGAGTCGGAAGCTGTCGTCGAAGCTGCGAAGCCGATCGTCGATCTGCAGTCGCGCGCGGCACCGATCGTGACCGCCTCGGTCGCAACGCGCCCCGCCGCCGCCGATTCCGTTCCCAGCGCTTATGGCAGTCTGCCTGGCGTCCGCGAGAGTTCGGGTCTCTTCGAGATCAGCCGCCGCAGCGGGATCGATGATGACAGCGACATTGATCTCAATGAGGATGGCGGAATCTATCAAGTCGCCTACGCGCCGGGCCTTGCCCGGCTTGCGCCCAACGGTCTCTTGAAACAACATGATGATGTCGACGTGTCCTGCTTGCGGCCATCATTGGTGCGAGTGCTGAAAGCCGTCGAGCAGCGATTCGGCCAGAAAGTCATCATCACGTCGGGCTATCGCGATCCCGAGCGCAACAGGCGAGCGCGTGGCGCGCGCAATTCGCTGCATATGTCGTGCGCCGCCGCCGATGTGCAGGTGCCGGGCGTCAGCAAGACGACGCTGGCGCAATTCCTACGCTCGATGCCCGGACGCGGCGGCGTCGGAACCTACTGTCATACCCAGTCGGTGCATGTCGATGTCGGTCCCGAACGCGATTGGAATTGGCGTTGCCGCCGCAAGGGTTGACTGGGACATCGAGGTTACCTTGCGCAAAGCCGTGTGCCTTGCGAAACTTTTGAAATTTTCTGGTTGAGGGTTGTGCCTTTCACGGAAGCTTACTATAACCCGCCTCGTCTGCTGCGCCCATCGTCTAGCGGTCAGGACGTCGCCCTTTCACGGCGAAAACAGGGGTTCGATTCCCCTTGGGCGTACCACTTCCCTTCCGTGAAGATATGTTCATCCTTGGCAGCGTTCGTTGCCAGTGCCGGTTCGCATCGTTTCCTGGCCTGCCCTTGAGGGTTGAATGTCGATGCCGTTGATGCCAAGTCTGAGCCAATCACGTGAACAACCGACCGGCGGGACGTCAACCATGGTCACCTATCTCGACGCGCAGACGGCGCCGCTGCGCAATAACGGCCAGATCCGGCTCTATAATGAAGCGGCCTTCGAAGGCATGCGCAAGGCATGCCAACTGACCGCCCGCTGCCTTGACGAGCTTGCGGAATTGGTACGGCCCGGAACCACGACCGATGCGATCGACCGGTTTGTCTTCGAGTTCGGCATGGACCATGGGGCGTTGCCGGCGACGCTCAATTATCGCGGCTACACCAAATCCACATGCACCTCGATCAACCATGTCGTGTGCCATGGCATTCCCGAT
>CAZEEC010000065.1:0-11518 GCA_964511105.1 uncultured Mesorhizobium sp. | reverse complement strand
GAGATATCGGCCGCATCAATATCGAGCGAACCCGCCAGCAGCCCGTCCGCGTCTTGAGCTATCGCACCTGTCACCCTCGCGCCGCCAGCGGTGAAAACAAGGTCCGTCAGACGCCGCTCGTCCGCCACGAGAGCGATACCTGAGGACAGGTCAACGCGCACGCCATCAAGGAACGCGCTGCCGCCCAGCATGCCCTGGAGATCGCCGTCCTGGAGTGTGCCTTCAAAGGCGACCGCGGCTTCGCGCAATTGCTTGCCGGCCAGGCGACCGGTCGGAACACGGACAGCGGTCGTCAAATTGAGGAGGCCGTCATTGCCGACGATGCGGCCTTCGGCGCTGACCGTTCCTGACGCTTGCGGGCTGATCAAAGCCAGATCCGCAAGGTTCAACTGGAAATCGAAGTCGGCCGCGCCGGTGGCGTAGGTGCCGTCGGCCAACAGGTCGAACTGCTCGTTCTCCACACGCAGCTCGTCGGTAGCGAGGCCATTCTCCCCGCGCTCGATCCGGCCTGTGACCGTCGTGATGCCGCTCATCAGGTTGTCGGCTGTTTCCTGATCGATCCGCAATTCATCTATCGTGCCGTCGAGGGTCAGGTTAAAGCCACCCGAGAGTGGCGCGACACTGCCCGAAGCCTCGAGCGTCAACGCGCCCGAAAGGTCGCGTCCGGCAACACCGGAGAAGGGGGCGAGGCTAGATGTTTGCACACTGATGTCGCCGTTGAACACGGCGTCCGAAACTGTACCAGCCAGGCTGAGGGTCATTGCCTCCGCTTCGACTGTCGTCTGGTCAAGGACGAGCGGTTCTGCCGCGCTCCATGCGCCTGACGAGGACAGCGCGATCCGGGCGCCGAGCGCTTGTGCGATTTCCTCGTCTTCGGACGTCACCCCATCGAGCATGCCGGCGAGGTCGAACGTGATGCGCCGTTCGTTTGGCTGGTCGAGATTCTCCGCGGTTCCCGACAGATCGAGGTCCATGCTGGCGGCGGCGAATGTCGCCGTCGTCAGCCCCTGAATGTCGAGCGCGCCGGACCAGTCATCGGCAGCACTTTCGCCATAGGAGAGGCTGAGGGCGGCACGCTCGACGGTCGTGTCTCCGCCAGGGACCGGCAGCACGACGACATTGCCTTCTGCATCTTCGACGGTGGCCTCGATAGCCAGCCGGCGCAGAAAGTTGTCGGCGGTGGTCTCGGCGGAGGCGGCAAGCGTCAGGGCTGCGCTTTCAAGATCGAGGGCATCCAGCCGAAATCCACCTTCTTCCTTTACCAAGCCGCGGGCCTGCAGTGCCGTCTGCGCACCGAAGAAGTCACGGAACTGAACGGGGACGAGTTCGGCAATCGGCCCTTCAAGATCGGTTGCAAAGGCAAGGCCATCAGTGCTGTCCCGCAGGGTTACCGCCCCGGTTAGGATGCGTTGTTGATCCGCATCGAGCGCCAGTTCGATATCAAGCTCGGAAAGGTGGCCGCTGCCCGACACGCCGAGTGCCACCGGTGGCCGGCCCTCGATATTGAGAAGGTTGGCCACGATGCCGTTTTCTGGTTCGTTCAGTTGCAGATCGAGATCGACGACCTCGGTCGCATTGGAATAGACGAAGGTCAGGCCCAGATTGCCGCCCGGTCCGTCGAGTCGTTCAATGTCGAGCGCCGTGTCGATGGCACCATCTTCCAGACGCAGCCGGCCGGCCAGCGACAGCTCCGATTCCAGGCCGAACACGGTCGGTCCGAAAGTCGCCAGTGGGATCGACAGGCTTTCAAGATTGACGGCGACCGGCAACTCGGGAACGGCGAAGCTCGAGGATTCTGGCGGTGGCAGACCTTCCTCTGGAAGCGGCCTGCGAACGACGTCGATGTGATCGGCGCTGAGTGAGGAGATCTCCAATCGCTGCCGCAGCAAGAGGGCCGAGCGGCTCCAATCGATCGAGGCGTTCGTGATGCGTAGCCACACGCCTTCGCGGTCGGCGATAGTGATCGAACCGATTCGGGCATTGGACGACAAGACCCCTTCGATGCCGCTAATACGAATCTGGCGGTTCGGCGTCGAAAGCTGGTCTTCCAGAAACGACGTGAAGAGCGAACGTTCCTGCTCCGGCGTTTCCTGAGCCAGTGCCGGAAGAGCAAAGATCAGGCAAGCGAGGGTGGCGAGAAAACGGATCAAAACGCCTGTCCTATTCCAACGTAGAAGGCGACGGAGGGATCGCCGGGGCGTGGATCGAGCGGCACCGCGATATCGAGACGGATCGGACCGAAGCCGGTGAAGTAGCGCAGCCCCGCGCCGACGCCTATGCGGACGTCCTCATCGAAATCGGGAACGGAATCGCCACCGACCAGACCCGCATCGGCAAAACCGACAAGGCCGATGCTGTTGGTGACACGGGCGCGCGCCTCGAGCGATCCCTCGATCAGCGACTTACCGCCGATCACGGTACCGGCCGGTCCAGCCACGCCGATATTGCGGAAAGCATAGCCGCGAACCGAGCCGCCGCCGCCGGCGAAAAAAAGCTTGTCAGGCGGGATTTCGCCGATGGACGGCCCAATGAGGCTGCCGACCTTGGCGCGAGCGGCAAGGACGAAGCGGTTCTCTCCGCCGAAGCCGAAATAGGCTCGGCCTTCGATCGTCGATCGGAAGGCCGGATTGCCATACTGGAATTCATAGAAGGGTTCGACAACGGCTTCGGCGAAATAGCCACGCGTGGCATCAGCCGCATCGTCGCGCGAATCGAAGGTCAGCGAGCCGAGCAGCCCGGCGGTCGTGTATTCCCGTATGCCGAATGCGTCGTCCTCGAAACGCGCATGGCTGGCATTGACGGCCAAGCGGCCGGCCAGTTCCTCATTGAAGATATGGCTGTAGCCGGATGTGGCGTCGATGCCTGTGCGGACATAGGTTTCGAGAACTTCTCGGGTGCCGAAGAGCGAAGCAAAATAGTTCGTGTCCGGCGTGAACACTCCAGGCTTCTCGAAGCTCACCCCCGCGCGGTAGGTGAATTCTTCCGGATCGAAGGCCCTGCTGTCGAAGGATTTTCCGATGCCGGCGACGCGCGCGTCAAAACGCAGCCGTTCCGCGCGGCCGAACAGGTTGCGATGCAGCCAATAGGTTTCCAGTCCCAGGCCATCGACGGTCGAGTACGATCCGCCGATGCCGATGCGGCGCAATTCGCGCTCCTGCACGATCAGGTCGATCGGCAACAAACCATCGGGCCCGATGGCGTCAGCTTCCTGAAACCGCGTGGCGCGGAAAACGTCGAGTCTGGCCAACCGCTCGGTCGCGCGCGTAATGTCGTCCGGATCGTATTCCTGGCCGTAGGGAAGTCCGGCCATGAAGGCAACGAATTCGGGATCGAGCCGCTCGGTGCCATTGACGGTGATCGGGCCATAATAGGCCCTGCGACCGGGCTCGACCGTAATGCGGGCATTGAGCAGATTGGCCTCGTGCGCGGCCTCGACGCGGCGCTCCGCGATCTCCGCCTTGGCGTGACCCTGTTGGCGCCAGGCCTCGACAGCAAGATGCTCGGCCCGCACCACCGCGGTGGACCGGGCGACTTCACCTGGTGCGTAGCCTTCGTCGCGTGGATCGTCGACCTCATCGCGCCAGGTCTGCGGCGGCGGAGCCTCGTTGAGGATAGCTGCCTCCCCGAACCGAAACTCAGGGCCCGGATTGACGATCACGGCGACAGTGGCCGGATTGGCAAGGACCGTATCGGCGGGAAGGTCGGCCGCCTCCCGACCGTCGATCAGGATAGAGATCGTGCCGCCATAGTGGCCTTCGGTATAAAGCGTGGCGAGCAGGCGGCGATAGTCGCCGCGTGCCTTGGCAAGCAGCCCGCCGGCGCCCGAGGCGGGATCGTCCCGGTCGGTCCAGAGCGTCGAGGCGGACCGCAACCTGCCCTCAATATCCCCTTCGGCCTCGAGCACAGTCAACTCGGCTGAATAATATTGCGGATCGCCGATCACTTCGATTTCCGCATCGTCGCTTGAACCGAACAGGCCGAAGAAGGCCGCGGCCTGCGACACCGGGACGAGTGCAGTTGAAGCCGCAAGCAAGACGATAGTTGCAAGGCGTCGGCTGCGCGTCTTGAGCGGTTCTGACACGGCTACTCCCGTACTCGGCTAGGCGATGGATCTGAAGCTGCGCCTCATGTGCGCGTCTGTTCCGATCCTCGTCTGTTGAACGCTACCTGCGCAGGCCAATGCAAAAGATGGATTAAGAATGCTAACGTTTCGAGGCCGTTCTGTCTAACCAACTTTGTTGCGGACCGGACACAGAAAGGCTCGGAACGACTGCGATCCTTGGCGGAAGGCTCAAAACACTCAACCCGCGGCTACATGTGGGTCTGATCGTTTCGCTTCCAGTGCTTCAAGAAAAGCTTTTTGCCAAGCCAGCGCGTCTCCCACCAGAACGCGTTGGAAGAGCGCTCGATGCCGCTCCTGACGCTCCTCGAGTGGCATCATCAGCGCACGATCGATGGCAACCGCCATGGCATCGATATCGTAAGGGTTGACGATCAGCGCCTCCAACAGTTCTTCGGCGGCTCCGGCGAACTTCGACAGGATCAGGACGCCGGGGTCGTCAGGACTCTGGGCAGCGACATATTCCTTCGCGACCAGGTTCATGCCATCCCGTAATGGGGTGACGAGGCCCGCGCGGCTGGCGCGGTAAAGAGCCGCGAGTTTCTCGCGCGCCACCGAGCGGTGGATGTAGCGGATCGGCGTCCAATTGAAGTCCGCAAAGCGGCCATTGATGGAACCGGATAGGTGCTCCAACTCGTTTCGAATGTCGGAATAAGCATCCACATTCTCGCGCGTCGGTGGCGCGATCTGCAGGAATGTCACTTTCTTCATGTGCTGGGGGTAGAGTTCGAGCAGACGGCCGAATGCCTTCATTCGATCGGGCAGGCCCTTCGAATAATCCAGTCGGTCGACGCCGATGATCTGTTTGCGGTCGAGCACCATGCGGCGCATCGCGTCGATTTGCACATCGTCGGCCGGTTGGGCTGCGATCGCGGCAAAGGCTTCCGTGTCGATGCCGATGGGAAAACAGCCCAAGCGCAAATCGCCGGCGGCGCCCGACATGTGCTCGTCATCGAGCGGCGACAATTGCAGATGGTCTTCAGCGTAGCGAGCCAGGTTCGACACGTCCGTTTGGGTTTGGAAGCCGACGAGGTCATAGGCAAGGAGGCTCTCGGCCAGCCACTTATGTCCGGGTGCGGCGGCAAGCACTTCCGGTGGGGGAAAGGGGATGTGCAGGAAGAAGCCGATCCGTTGCCGACAGCCACGTTGCCGCAGTTCGGATGCAAGAGGGATCAGGTGATAGTCGTGGATCCAGATCGTGTCGTCAGGTTTTAGCAGTGGTACCAGAACATCGGCGAAGCGCCGATTGACCTTCTTGTAGCTTTCCAGAAACTCGCTATGGAAATCGACGAGATCCAGGCGATAGTGAAAGAGCGGCCAGAGCACGCTATTGGCAAAGCCGAGATAGTAATGGTCGTAGTCCTCGGGCGTCAGGGGGATCGTGGCCATCGCGACATTGCCGGCCTGGGCAAGTGCAGGCTGGGCAGTGTCGGCCTCGAATGTCGTCTCGCCGCTCCAACCGACCCACATCCCGCCGCGCCGTTTCAACGCATCGGCCAAGCCCACTGCCAAGCCCCCCGACTGTGTGGATTTGGTCAGGTCCGCGACCCTGTTCGACACGACCACCAGCCTTCCCAATCTCGTCTCTCCCTTCTTGTTATTGCCACTGAAACCGTTCTGTGCGCCAAACGATCCACGAGCGCCGCCGGCGTGACGATATTCCCGCTGCTAGAATTCAGCTAGATCTCGAGCCGAATCGGCAAGCGCGAAAAGCCATTTACGGAATTCTTCCGGATCGGCCGCACGAAATTCCGCCGCCGTATCTCCCGAGCCGATCTTGATGCTCACGCCACCGATCGCTGCGATCGCGTGGAAGCCGAACTCGTCGGTGACGTCGTCGCCGGCAAAGACGGGTGTGCGTCCTGCAAACGGCGCTTCTAGCATGAAGGCGCGGATCGCGCTGCCCTTGTTGGCATGTCCCGCCTTGGCTTCCACGACCATCTTCCCATGCAGGAGGTCGAGCCCTTCAAGATCGCCGAGCCTGTCGTGGACCTCCTCTGCTATGTGCGCCTGCAAATCGGGGCGCTGCCGATAATGAAAGGCGATAGAACCGGGCTTCAACTCGACCAGCGTTCCCGGCAACGTCAGATGAAGGCTGGTCAGCCGTGCCTGCACCTCGGCGAGAAGTGCGGCATCGTGCGCGGCTTCATAAAGGGATCCGTCGAAGGTTCTCCTCGCCATGCCATGGACGCCGGCAACCGGAAGCGTGAGTGGTTCGAGTAGGGTGTCGATCTGCTCGATCGATCGTCCAGTCACGATCGCGATCGCACCCGACGTCTGTTGATGCATCGTGGAGATTGCGGCCAATGTCTCCGCAGCGAGGAAAACATCCTCTGGATTCTCGACAATGTCGGCGAGCGTCCCGTCGAAATCGAGAAAAAGAGCGATCTCCCGAGAGGGACAAGGAAGCGTGAGATCTGAAAGCGGCTTGGCCAATGTTTCCCCACCCATTCTGTTTGGCGGAACGCGCCGCGCCACGCGGCGTTAGATTGCCATATAGCCAATCCGGGTCATCGGCCAACCGGCGAGATGACGAGAACGGTTTTTGGACCAGTCTGAAGGCTATGGTTGAGGAGGATTGCACTATGCCTTTGCGCATCATCTTCGCTGTGTTGGTGCTGTTCGCGTCGACACCCCTATGGGCACAGAACAGGATCGACGCGCGGCAGCTTGACTGTCGATCCGTCCAGTTCCTCATCATCGACCGCCGCGCGGTGGTTCTGACGACCGGCCAGCACACCTATGACAGATATGTTGTCGATGGCAGGTTTTGTGCTTCACCAGATGTACCACGCCAAACTTATATCCATGCGGCGGACACCGACCAGTGCCCCGTTTATCGCTGCGGCCCCTCGCTCTTCGACGACTGGGATTAGGATCAAAGAATTTGCGTCTCGGCATGGCATGGCCTATGCGGAGGCCCAGACGCTTAGATCTGGCTCTCGCAGAGTCTCTAGCCGCAACGCAAGGATTTCGGATGCTGGCTCCGGACACCACCGCTTCTACCATCGATGAAGCGGGAATCGTCGATGACGCGATCAACTCTCGCAAATCGGTTCGGGCCTTCTTGCCGGATCCGATCGAGGAACAGACGATACGCGACATCCTGACCGTGGCAGCGCGTGCACCGTCGGGCACGAATATGCAGCCGTGGAAGGTCTATGTTGCGACCGGGAAAAAGAAGCAGGAGCTTACGGCCGCAATCCTGAATTCCGGCATCCGTGCCGAAAAAGCGGCCTGGGACGAGTACAAATATTATCCCGACCAGTTCTTCGAGCCCTATCTGTCACGCCGCCGGGCCGTCGGGTTCGCGCTCTACGGACTTTTGGGCATTGGCCGGCGTGAAACCGAGCGCATGCGTGCCCAGCACGACCGCAATTTCACGTTCTTCGATGCGCCCGTCGGCATGATCTTCACCATCGATCGCCGGCTGAATGTCGGCTCCTGGATCGATCATGGAATGTTCTTGCAGTCGATCATGATCGCTGCGCGGGGGCGGGGGCTGCATACTTGTCCGCAGGCGGCGTTTGCCCCCTACCACCGACAGATCCGGCCGGTCTTGCAGATCGCCGAGGAAGAGATCGTCGTGTGCGGCATGGCGCTTGGCTATGAAGACGAGACGAAGCCCGAAAATACGCTGCGCTCCGAGCGAGCACCCCTGGAAGAATTCGTTTCTTTCGTAAAATGATCTCTTCGGGCGGACAGATGCCCGATCATTCGCTGATATCCACCACCTTCCCCTCGGCCAGCGTGACGCGCCGATCCATTCGGGCTGCAAGCTGATGGTTATGCGTCGCGATCAGTGCCGAGAGCCCCGACTGACGCACGAGGGCTTCCAGCGCATCGAAGACGTAGCCGGCCGTGGCCGGATCGAGATTACCGGTTGGCTCGTCGGCGAGCAGAAGACGGGGCGCATTGGCGACAGCCCGCGCGATCGCGACACGCTGTTGCTCTCCGCCGGACAATTCCGACGGGCGATGTGATCCGCGATGGCCGATCTTCATATAGTCCAGAAGCTGCGCTGCGCGCTCGGACGATTCCTTGAGGGAGAGGCCGCGGATAAGCTGCGGCATCATGATGTTCTCGAGCGCTGAAAATTCCGGCAGCAGATGATGGAATTGGTAGACGAAACCGATCTCATTGCGGCGGATAGCGGTCCGCTCGTCGTCGGAGAGCCGGCCGCATTCCTGATCGTTCAAGATGACTTGGCCGGCATCTGGTCGCTCCAGTAGCCCCGCCGCGTGCAGAAGCGTCGACTTTCCGGCACCCGACGGCGCGACAAGCGCCACCATCTCACCCTGTCCGATTGTGAAATTTGCGCCGTTCAGAATGACGAGTTTCCCGGCAGCGTCTTCATAGTGCCGCTCGACGTCCTTGAGTTGCAGTACCGTCTTACGCGCCATCACTCATACCTCAACGCATCGACGGGATCGAGCTTGGCAGCCCGCCAGGCCGGAAAGAGCGTGGCGAGGAACGACAGGAGCAAGGCCATCAGCACGATGGAGACCGTTTCCGTCATGTCCATGCGGGCCGGTAACTGACTGAGGAAATAGAGCTCGGGATTGAACAGCGTGGTGCCCGATAGCCATGAGAAGAACTGGCGGATCGATTCGACATTGAGGCAGACGATGACGCCTAAGATGACGCCGGCGATCGTGCCGACCACGCCGATTGCCGCGCCCGTCATGAAGAATATGCGCATCACCGCGCCGCTTGTCGCACCCATGGTGCGCAAGATCGCAATGTCGCGGCCCTTGTCCTTCACGAGCATGAACAGGCCGGAAATAATGTTCAGCGCCGCCACCAGAACGATAAGCGTGAGGATCATGAACATGACGTTCCGCTCGACCTGAAGGGCCGAGAAGAATGTCTGGTTGCGCTGCCGCCAATCGGTGAGAAAGACCGGACGCATCGCTGCATCTTCGATCGCCGGCCGCAATTGGTCGACCGCGTCGGGATTGTCGACGAAGAGCTCGATCGACTGCGCAACGCCATCGGAATTGAAGTAAAGCTGCGCTTCCTCGATCGGCATGAACGCCACCGATGCGTCATATTCCGACATCCCAATCTGGAAGATCGCCGCTACCGGATAGGATTTGACGCGCGGCGTCGTCCCGAAGGGAGTGACGTCACCATCGGCCGAAGCAAAGGTGATCGGGTCGCCGACGCTAATGCCGAGCGCATCGGCCATGCGGTTGCCGATGACGACACCTTGGTCGCCGGCAAAACCGTCCAACGATCCCAGGACGATATTGCCGGAAACGCTTTCCATCTTGGCGAGGTCTTCGGCGCGCACGCCGCGAACCAGCGCACCCGTGCCGGCCGACCGGCGGCCAGAAGCGAGCACCTGCCCGTCGACATGTGGAATGGCGTAGCGCACGCCGGCAATGCCGTTGAACCTTGCGGCGATCTCTTCGTAGTCGTCGAGGCCGCTATCGACCGGTTGCACGATCAGGTGGCCGTTGATGCCCAGGATGCGGTCGAGCAACTCCGCCCGAAAGCCGTTCATCACCGCCATCACGATGATCAATGTGGCGACCCCCAGCATGATGCCGATGAAGGAGATCATCGAGATCACCGAGATCACGGTTTCCTTGCGCTTCGATCGCAGATAGCGCCAAGCCACCATACGCTCGAAGGCAGAGAAGGGTCCGGCACCGCTTGGCGACGGCCGAGGCTTTTCCTGTGAAGCGGCGTCCGTCACGACTTGTTTTCCAGCGAACCGAGCAAGGTTGCGATCGACTTCACGTCACGCTCGCCTGTCGAGCGACGCTTGACCTCTACTTCGCCGGCCGCGACGCCGCGCGGACCAACGATCACCTGCCACGGAATGCCGATCAGATCGGCCGCTGCGAATTTGGCACCCGCGCGCTGATCGGTGTCGTCGTAGAGGACGTCGAGCCCCGCCGCTTCATGCGCTGCCAGCAGTTGTTCGCACAGCCGGTCGCAATCGGGATCGCCGCTCTTCATGTTGATCAACATGATATCGAAAGGAGCGACCGCTTCAGGCCAGACAATGCCGTTATCGTCATGGCTTGCTTCGATGATGCCCGCCACCAGCCGTGACGGACCGATGCCATAGGAGCCCATGGAGACGAAATGCTCCTTGCCATCCGGTCCCTGGACCTTTGCTCCCATTGGCCGGGAGTATTTCTCGCCGAAATGGAAGATGTGGCCGACCTCGATGCCGCGGGCGGCGAGCTGATCTGCCGCGTCGACAGCACCCCAAGCACTCTCGTCGTGCATTTCGTCGGTCGCCGCATAGGGCGTCGTCCATTGCTCGACGATATCGGAGATCGCCTTGTCATCGCGAAAATCGGTATCGGCGTCCGGTACCGGCAGATCCAGATAGGCCCTGTCGCAGTAGACCTGGCTTTCGCCTGTCTCGGCCAAGATGATAAACTCGTGGGAAAGATCGCCACCGATCGGCCCGGTATCGGCGCGCATCGGGATCGCTTTCATGCCGACACGCGTAAAGGTACGCAGATAGGCGACGAACATGCGATTATAGGCCGCTTTAGCCCCCTCGAAGTCGAGGTCGAAGGAATAAGCATCCTTCATCAGGAACTCGCGCGAGCGCATCACCCCGAAGCGTGGACGCACCTCGTCGCGGAATTTCCACTGGATATGGTAGAGATTGAGAGGCAGGTCCTTGTAGGATTTAACGTAGGAACGGAAAATTTCGGTGACCATCTCCTCATTGGTCGGGCCGTAGAGGAGGTCGCGATCCTGCCGGTCTTTGATACGCAGCATCTCCTTGCCATAGTCGTCGTAGCGGCCGCTTTCGCGCCAAAGCTCGGCCGACTGGATCGTGGGCATCAGGATCTCGAGCGCACCCGCTCTGTTCTGTTCCTCGCGGATGATCCGGTTGACCTTCTCGAGCACGCGCTTGCCGAGCGGCAGCCAGGAGAATGAACCTTGGCCCTGTTGGCGGATCATGCCGGCCCGCAGCATCAGCCGGTGCGAGACGATCTCGGCTTCGCGGGGATTTTCCTTTAAGATCGGAAGAAAGAACTGCGACAAACGCATCAATGACGTCCATTGAGAAGAGGAGGGCTGGATTCGCACGTAAGCGAGCCGCAACTACTCGCGCTTCATAGCCAGTTCAAGGGCCGATGGAAACCCGCCGTTTGGCGGCTGTGCAACACGATCCGTCAACGCATGGGATTGTGCATTGCAGCATAGAAATAGATCCGTTGAAGCGAAAAATCAGGTGACATTGAGACAGGATTAGGTCTAGTCTCAGGTCTATAACAGAGAGAGCAAGAACAGTTTGCTTTCCGTCGCGGTTCAGTCTTGGGAGGATGCGATCCTGGCGCGGTCATCCGCAGCCGCCTGTTAAAACGGAATGGGTCGAACGCGTTGAAATTGGCAAGGCCTTGTGCCTTGCTTTTTTTT
>CAZEEC010000064.1:0-11606 GCA_964511105.1 uncultured Mesorhizobium sp. | reverse complement strand
TAGTCTTTGGTGTGGATCTGCCGCCCCTTGAAACGATGCCGGCCTGAATATTCGGGGATGTAAGGCGTCTCCCAGGTCCCGGTCGCATTGATGATGCCGCGCGCGGAAAAGAAGCCAAGGTCGGTTTCGACGCGCAACCTCTCTCCTCGGTCACAGACGACCTTGACCGGCACCGGCCGGTGGACACGCAGATCGAAAGTGCGCTCGTACGTATCATAGTATCGGGGCACGGCGGCCGATGCTTGGACCTCGCCGGCCGGCCCTATATCCACCGCGTCTTCGAACTTGAGCCCCGGCAGATCGTGGATTCGGTTGGCGGCTGCCAGCGTCAGCGACGGCCAGCGGAACTGCCACGCCCCGCCTGGTCCGGGCGACTGGTCAAAAATCACGAAGTCCTGGTCTGCTGCAAGGCCGAGCCGATGTAGATGATAGGCTGCCGATAGTCCCGCCTGCCCCGCCCCGATGATGGCGATGTCGACCTTGACGCTGACAGATGTCCGCGTCTTCCCGCTTGGCCGCGCGTCTGCATGATGCTGCGTCACCGCCAGCCGAGCGCGGGCGCGACGTGGGTCAGGATCGAGTCGATGACATGCGCGTTGTAGTCGACGCCGAGCTGGTTCGGCACCGTGAGCAAGAGCGTGTCGGCTTCGGCGATCGCCTCGTCCTTGGCAAGTTCCCGAGCAAGCACGTCCGGCTCTGCTGCGTAGCTGCGTCCGAAGATCGCCCGCGTATTCGCGTCGATAAAGCCGATCTTGTCGTCGCTCTCATTGCCGTGCCCGAACCAGGCCCGGTCGCGCGCGTCGACCAGCGCGAAGATGCTGCGGCTGACGGAGACGCGCGGCTCACGGGCGTGCCCGGCCTCCTTCCAGGCCGTGCGATAGGCGCGGATCTGCTCGGCCTGTTGGACGTGGAAAGGCAGTCCGGTTTCGTCATCCTTGAGCGTCGAGCTTTGCAGGTTCATGCCCAGTTTTGCCGCCGAGACGGCCGTTGCATTCGAACTCGCCCCCCACCAGATGCGCTCGCGCAAGCCTTCCGAATGTGGCTCGATGCGCAACAGGCCGGGCGGGTTCTGGAACATCGGCCGCGGGCTGGGCTCGGCGAAACCTTCGCCCCGCAGCAGATCCAAAAAGACCTCGGCGTGGCGTCTGGCCATGTCGGCATCCGTCTCGCCCTCACGCGGCTGATAGCCGAAATGCCGCCAGCCATCGACCACTTGCTCGGGCGAACCGCGGCTGATGCCCAGTTGCAGCCGCCCGCCGGCAATGAGATCGGCCGCGCCGGCATCCTCGGCCATGTAGAAAGGGTTCTCGTAGCGCATGTCGATCACCGCTGTGCCGATCTCGATCCGGCGGGTCTTCGCGCCGATCGCGGCCAGCAAGGGAAACGGCGAGCCAAGCTGGCGAGCGAAATGATGCACCCGGAAATAGGCGCCGTCGGCGCCCAGTTCTTCGGCTGCGACGGCAAGATCGATGGATTGGAGAAGCGCGTCGGACGCCGAGCGGGTCTGCGATCCAGACGCAGGGGTCCAGTGCCCGAAAGACAGAAAGCCGATCTTCTTCATGAGACGATTGTTCCCCTGCGCGGTTCAAATACGCCCGGATGTGGAAGGCGTCGCTGCTCGGCTCATCCTATGACATCGCCACAATGTCTAACAAGGACGATATGGTGCCTGCCTTGGGCTACGCGCCCGATCACTGGCGAGTGTCGTTCCGCCTCCCCTCCAGTCGCGCCTGCGTATCCTCGGCATAGGCAGGATTCGATTTGCGCGCGAAGCCGTCGCGCCAGGAGGCGGACAGCTCCGCGACCTCCGACAATGCCCGCGCCTGTTCAGGGTCGAGCCGCGGATTGAAGCGGGCGGCGATCACTTGATCGAGCGGCCAGTCCGGCTGCGGGCGGGCGACCAGCGCAATCGCGTCCCCCGTCTCGATGAAGCCCTCTTCGACCACCCGATAATACCATCCGGTCAGGCCCGATTTTTGAAATCGCGCCGCCATGTCCTCGCGCCCGATATGCGCTGACAATTTCCAGCAGGGCTGGCGGCCCTGACTGATCTCGACGATCGCTCCGCCGATGCGGATCTGGTCGCCGATGCACAGCATCTGCTCGGTCAGGCCGGTCGAGGAGATGTTTTCGCCAAAACCGCCGGGTTCGAGTTTCTCCGCCGCGTCCGGCATCTCACCCTTCCAGAAGGGATAGTGGTCGGCGGCGTAATGATGGAGCGCCTTTTCCAGCCCGCCATGAACCGTCAGATCGGCCTGCTCGTCGCCGTCAAGGCCGGTTCTGGTCAGCCAAACCCTGCCCGGCACGCGCTCCTTGCCGATCGCGCTAGCCGGCCGGCCCTCCCAGCGGATCGCCGTCTTGCCGGTAAAGACCGCGGCGACCGTCAGTCCGGTAGCAAAGGGCATTGCGGGCTTCCTTCGCGACGCGTCATGATGTTCTGCCGATCTCGGACAGAGTTTCGTCGATTGCATGCAGTATCGCAGGCACATCATCTTCGATCATCGGCGTTGACAGCGCAAACAGCCCATTGCTCGCCGACAGGACACCGCGGCCGATCAGGCCCTTGTGCAAGGCGTCCAGCTTCTTGCGCTCCGCCGGTCCCGGATAGACCGAGCGATAGTCGGTCACCGGATAGGCGGTGAAATGGATCTTGAAGAGCGAGCCGAGGCCGACGCACTCGCCAGCGAACTTGTGCCGGGCGAGCGAAGCCGCGACGCCCTGCCGCAAGAGCGCGCCCAGCCGGTCGAGTTCGGCGAAGCTCTCCCGGGTCAGGGCCCGCATGGCCGCCTGGCCCGCGCGCATCGTCACCGGATTGGCGGTAAAGGTGCCGCCATGCGGCAGCGCCGGCTTGCCCGCCGTCGGATCGAACACCGCCATGATCTCGGCCCGTCCGCCGATGGCGCCGACCGGAAAGCCGCCGCCAATGATCTTGCCGAGCACCGTCAGGTCTGGCGCGACATCCCACAGCCCCTGGGCGCCGGAATAACCAAGGCGAAAGGTGATGACCTCGTCGAAGATCACCAGCGCGCCCGCGGCATGTGCAATCTCCGTCATCGCGTCGAGATAAGCCTTGCGGGCCGGAATGAGGCCGGCCCGGTTCGGCATCGGGTCGATCAGGATGCCGGCGATCGTCTCCCCCTGCGCGGCAAAGACCGCGCGGAGCGCCTCGATGTCGTTGAACGGCACGACGACGACGTCCTTCAGAACGCCGTCCGGCGTTCCCTTGGCATATGGCGTGGAGGCGGGCATGTCGCCCCAGTTGGCGGGCGAGCTGTCGAGGCTGACTTCCGCGAAGTCGTAGGAGCCGTGATAGGCGCCCTCGATCTTGACGATCTTGGGGCGTCCGGTGAAGGCCCGCGCCGCCTTGATCGCCATCATCACCGCTTCGGTCCCGGAATTGGCGAAACGGACCTGCTCGACCGAAGGCAGCCGCTCAACCAGAAGCTCCGCCAGGTCGATCTCGCTGTCCGTCGGCGCGCCGAAGGCGGTTCCCCGATGCATCTGGTCGATCACCGCCGATGTCACGTCGGGATGGCCATAACCATGGATCATGGCGGTGAAATTGTTGATGCAGTCGTAATAGACGTTGCCGTCCGCGTCCCACACCCGGCAGCCCTCGCCCCGAACGGCATAGATCGGAAACGGGTCGATGAAGACGGTGGTGCGCGTATTGCCGCCCGGCATGACCTTGCGGGCGCGCTCGAACAGGCGGCGCGATTGCGCCATGGCGTCGGGATAGGGCGGCATGATCGTCTTTCGGCAGGAAGGGCGTTGGCGAACGGACTTCCGTTCACTGCGTCATGATTGTGTGGCTTTGCTCGCGCATGAACTGCGGCAGGAAATAGGCGCCCAGCCCGCCTTTGCCGCTGACCCCGGTCCCCTTCCAGCCGGAAAAGGGCTGCGCGCCGGGCCAGGCACCGGTGGTGGCGCCGCTCGCCCGGTTGGCGTAGAGCACGCCGGCCTGCGCATGGTCGAGGAAATAGTCGAGTTCGCCTTGGTCGCGCGTGAAGACCCCGGCCGTCAGCCCGTAGGCGACATCGTTGCCCTCCTCGACTGCCGCCTCGAGCCCGTCGACGCCGCGGATGGCAAGGAACGGCATGAACAGCTCCTCCCGCGTCAGCCGGCCGGGCCCGCCGAACTCGACGATCGCCGGCAACACGTAATTGTCGCCAGCGTCCCCCCCGAGTGCGGTGCCGCCGTAATGCAGCTTGCCGCCCGCTTCCTCCACCGCCGCCTTGAACCGTTGAACCGTCGCCTCTCCATAGACCGGTCCCATGAACGTGTCGGCCGCGCGCGGGTCGCCCACCTTCAGCCTGGCCGTGAAATCGACGAGCTTGTCGATGAATTCGTCCTTCACCGCGTTGTCGACATAAGCGACCGAGCAGGCCGAGCATTTCTGCCCCTGCAGCCCGAAGGCTGAGCGTGCGATGCCCTGCGCGGCCCGGACGAGATCGGCGTTGCGCGTCACATAAGCGGGGTTCTTGCCGCCCATCTCGGCGATGACCGGCTTCATCCATGGCCGCGACGACATGTGGCGGAAAATGCTCATGCCGGTCGCATGCGAGCCGGTAAAGGCCACACCGTCGATGCCATCGGAGGTGATGAGGTTCTGCCCGACCTCGCCATCTCCCAGGACGATGTTGAAGACGCCGTCGGGCAGCCCGGCCTTGCGCAAGGTTTCGGCAAGCAGCAGTCCAGTCAGCGCGCAGGCTGGCGACGGCTTGTAGACGACACTGTTTCCGGTCAACAGCGCACCCGAAATCATGCCCACGGACAGGGCGACCGGAAAATTGAACGGCGCGATCACGGCAAAGACGCCATAGGGCTTCATCACGCTTTTCGCCGTCTCGTTGGCGACGAGTTCCTTCATCGGGCGCGTGTAGCCGCCATTGGCTTGCAACTCGGACGCATAATAGTCGACCATGTCGACGCATTCCTCAGCCTCGCCGATGGCTTCGAGCCGCGACTTGCCCACTTCGTAGAGCGCGGCAAGGCCGAGGTCGTATTTCTCCACGTCGAGGATCCGCTTCCAACGGTCGGCGAAGGCAAGACGCTCATCGAGGCTGGCTCTGTTCCAGATCTTGGCGCCCACGCGGGCTGAAGCGATCGCAGCCTCGACATCGGCGGCTGTGGAGACGGGAAAGCGGCCGAGCGTCAGTTCGCCATCGATCGGGCTTTGTATGGCCTCGCGCGGCCCGGTTGCGAACGGCGTCGTCCAATCGCGGCCAAGCCTGTCCGCCTCGAAGCTCGGGATCAGCGCGTCGAGATGCGCATGAACGGGCGAGAAATCGGCGCCGATATTGGAATAGGTCACGCGGGGCAGTTGAACGGTCATGGGTTCCTCAGGATTTTCGTCTTACCGATCATCCAAAGGACAAGACGGGGAGTCAATTGCGCGAACCGCGAGAGCGGCGCCTTTCTTGTCAACTTCTCGACACGATCCGCGCCGGATTTCCGACGACCGTCGCGCCGTTCGCCACGTCACGCGTCACCACCGCGCCCGATCCGATGATCGCATCGTCGCCGACCGTCACGCCAGGCAGGATCAGCGCGCCGCCGCCGATCCAGACATTGCTGCCGATCAAAACCGGCCGCCCGAATTCCAGCTTCCGGCGTCGTTCTTCCGCATCGCGGGGATGGTCGGCCGTCAGGATTTGCACGCCCGGACCGATCTGGGTCATGTCGCCGATCGAGACCGCGACGACGTCCAGGATGACGCAGCCAAAATTCAAGAACGCGCCGGCCCCAAGGCTGATATTGGTGCCATAGTCGCAATGAAAGGGCGGCCGGATGAACGCGCCCTCGCCGATGCTCGCGAAAAGCTCGCGCAGCATCGCGTGCCTGTTCTCGGCCGGCATGGCGATCTTGGCGTTGAAGCGGTCCATCCAGGCGCTCGCACGCGCATTGTCCGCTGCCAGTTCCGGGCAATCGGCGACGTAGAGTTCGCCGGCCAGCATCTTTTGCTTTTCGCTGCGCATATTCACTCTCCATGATCGGCCGGAAAATGGGGCCAGCGCGGGCCGAAACAAGCGCGCCGCATGAATTTGAGCGCGCCGGGAACATCGCTTGGTCGCGCAGGTTTAGCGTGGCCGTGCAGTCCGCACGGTAACCTCTAAGGGAGGAAGTGATGCACAAGACGACATTGCTTGCGAGCGTCGCACTGGCGCTCATATTCATGGCCCCCGCTGGCGCTCAGGACGTTTTGACCGGCGAGGCGGCCTTCGGCAACGCCGAGGATGACACTGTGGGCACGCGCCGGCACATCACGCCTGACGCTTTGCCGGCGCCGAGCCATCATGAGAACGATCCCGAAGCGCCTGATTTCGAGAACGCGCCGACGCTGGTCGACGCGCCCGAAGGGGCGATGCCCGAGGTGCCCGAAGGCTTTTCGGTCGAAGTCTTCGCCACGGGTCTGACCGAGCCGCGCGTCATCCGGATCGCGCCGAACGGCGACATCTTCGTCGCCGAAAGTGAGGGCGGGCGCATCTCCGTCTTCGCGGCCGACGCGGCGCAAAGCCTGCCCGCCGAGCCGGAAGTCTTTGCCGAAGGCCTCGACCGGCCGTTCGGCATCGCCTTTTATCCCCCGGAAAACCCCGAATACGTCTATGTTGGCGAAGCAAGCCAAGTCGTCCGCTTTCCCTATAGCGAGGGCGATCGAACGGCGTCCGGCGAGGCAGAGATCATCGTCCCGGACATCCCGACCGAACGCCACTGGACGCGCGATCTGGCGGTCTCGCAGGACGGCGAGCACCTGTTCGTCTCGATCGGTTCGGCTTCGAACGTCGCCGGCGCCATGTCCGATGAGCCGGAAGACGGCATCGAGGCTTGGGAGGCCGAACACGGCCGCGGCGCTGCCTGGGACGACGAGACGGATCGCGCCGTTGTGCGGGTCTTCGATGCCGAAGGCGAGAATGTAGAGAATTACGCGACCGGCCTGCGCAACTGCTCCGGCATGACCATTCAGCCTGACAATGGCCAGCTATGGTGCACAGGCAACGAGCGTGACCATATCGGGCCGGATTTGGCGCCTGATTATCTGACAACCGTCGAGGAAGGCGGCTTCTACGGCTGGCCCTGGTACTATGTCGGCGACAACGAAGACCCGGCCCATGCCGGCGAGCGCCCCGATCTGGCCGAACAGTCCATCGCGCCAGACGTGCTGCTCCAGGCGCATTCATCCACCATGCAACTCGTCTTCTACGACGCGGATGCGTTTCCTGAAGACTATCGGGATGACATCTTCGCCACCATGCGCGGCTCCTGGAACCGCGAATATCGGACCGGCTACAAGGTCATCCGCGCCGAGATGGAAAATGGCGAGCCGTCCGGCGTCTACGAGGACTTCATGACCGGCTTCGTCATCGATGAGGACGAGGTCTGGGGTCGACCGACCGGCATCGCCGTCACACAGGACGGCGCGCTCCTGGTCAGTGACGATGCCAACGGCACGATGTATCGCGTCACGCACGAAGGGGCGCAATAGATTTATGTTGATTGCATCGGCGAGCCTCCACCCGCTCGCCGATCGTCACTCAGACGACCCAGATGCCGGCGTCGAGATGCGCGGCCGCGTTCATCCGGTTCTCCGGACTTTCGGAGAACGCGATCAGAATTTCATCTCGTCCCGTACCCTGTTCCATGCTTTCCACCCAGTAGGCGTATCCCTCGTGATCGGGCGTGCGACCGAGCACGTTGATATACATTGCATCGATATAGTCGTGATTTGAAGGACTGGCGCCGAACAGGAACTGGTATTCGTCCGCCGCCAGAAACTGGTCCGCCAGGAAATCGAGCTTGTCGATCCCGGCATGATCACGATCGAGCCGATCGAGCGTTTCCACCCAGAAGCGCAGGCCGTCTTCGTCCGGCGTCCGCCCGTAGGCCGCAGCATACATGCGATAGGTCGAGTCGGCATTGGCGCTGTCGAGATCGAAGATCAGGGCCCCATCCGAGAATTGAACCTTCTCGATGGAGGAAAGCAGATCTCTTGGACCGGAAGGATTGCCGACTGAGATCGTGCCGTCTCCCAGCCACCAAACGCCATATTCGACGCGGAGGCCGTCATAGATCACCGTGTCGAAGCCGCCGCCGCCGGCAATATTGTCGGCACCTGCCGTCGCTCTCAAGATGTCGTCGCGATTGGTGCCGATGCCGAGGTCCGCGAGGATGGCGAGGTTGAGATCGGACATCGGCTCCACCTGCCCCCATTTCGCATAGGGGGTCATCAGGTCGTCTTCGCGCTCTTCGTGCAGGTGGAAAACACTGCCGGGGTGGAGCGGTACCGGACCTCCGGTCAGTTGGACGACATTGTCGCCGCTGAAATAGGGCTGCCCGTCGACCACGATGATCTTCTGGTCGAACGGCGAATATGCCGCGCCACTTTGATAGCTGGATCGGTCGGTCCAGCCGATGAAGCCGAGGCCATGGAGCATCTCGTGCACGACCACGGAAAAGCCGTCGATCAGATCCTTCGGCAGACCCGCTGGCGGCCCGAAATAAAGCTTCACGATGTTGTCGATGTCGAATGTGAGCCTGGCATCGACGCCGTCGACTTCCTGTCCCGTCCTGCTTTGATAGGCCCCGACCGGTTCCCAGACATTGCTTCCGATATGAAGCGTTTCCGGCCCGCCGGTGGCCAACGTGCTGCCGCCGATATTCGCAAAGGCCAGCGTGATGTCGAATTTGATCGGCCGCGCCAGGAATGAATTGATATAGCCCGCGACGTCACGAACGGTCGCCTCGATTGTCGCCGCCCACTGTTCGACGATCGGACCGGCGCTGAGCCAAACGATATTTGCCATCGCGAACTCCCCAAAAAGCTCCGCCTGTCTAGGCTGCATTGGGGCGTTTTTCAGGCCATTGGCGTAAAGGAATCATGATCGCGCGCGGATGCTGCTTCATGTGGTTACCGAAACGCGTATGGTGACGCTGGTTCTTTAAAACAATTGTCCGCCGTCCGGCACGGTCTTGTCGATCGCGGCCAGAACCACAGCGCCTTCCGCGTCGGGAAAGCCGAGCGTCAGCACCTCGGACATGAACCGGCCGATCTGGCGCGGCGGGAAATTCACCACCGCCATCACCTGCCGGCCGACGAGTTCCTCTGGCTCATAGTGCTTGGTGATTTGCGCCGCCGACTTCTTGATCCCGAGCGGCGCGCCGAAGTCGATCTTCAGCTTGATCGATGGCCTGCGCGCTTCGGGATAGGGCTCCGCCTCCACGATCGTCCCGGCCCGGATATCGACCCTGTCGAACTCTGCGAAGCTGATCTCGGATTTCAGGTCGCCGCTGCCGGGCATGACTCACTCTTTGCGTATGGATATCGGATTCGGGTCAGTGCGAGCCGAAAACGGATTAACTCGAGTACCGGAGCGGTGCGAACATTTGCAGGCCACGCTCACTCGAATTTCAGGCGTTGCCGTGCGTTTCGAACAGCGCATTTGCCAACGCATCCTTGGCGCTCGATCCCGACCAGACGACGAATTGAAAGGCCGGAAAGTAGCATTCGCAGGCTTCGAGTGCTGAATGCAGCAGAACTTCGACCTGCTGGCTGGTCGGCTCGGCGCCGCCCGACAGAAGCAGCGACTGGCGGAACATGATCGCGCCCTCCTGCTCCCAAAGGTCGAAATGGCCGAACAGCATCTGCTCGTTGATCAGCGACAGAAGGCGCATCACCTCGAGCGCCCGCTTTTCCGGCACCTTGATGTCGAAGGCGCAGGCCAGATGCAGCGTCTCGAAATCCTCCATCCAGGAAAACGAGACGTGATAGTCCGTCCAGCTTCCGGTGACCGAGATCGCGATTTCGTCGCTGCCCGTGCGCTCGAACGACCAGTCATTGACGTTGGCGACATGCTCGATCACGTCCACCGGGTGGAGATCGCGGGGGATGTCGAGTTCAACAAGGCTCATCAAAATCTTTGCTTTCCTGTTCTTGGCCGGCGCCTTCATGCGCCGCCAGGGACCGTTGCGGCCAGACCGAAAC
Organism: uncultured Mesorhizobium sp.; assembly: GCA_964511105.1. GTDB lineage: Bacteria > Pseudomonadota > Alphaproteobacteria > Rhizobiales > Rhizobiaceae > Aliihoeflea. The sequence goes on along the minus strand of CAZEEC010000064.1, from coordinate 1,627 downwards.
CCGCAAGGGCCAAGACCGGCGATTCGGCGGCGACCTCCCCTTCCGCTCGGCTCGAAGGCTCGAATGCGCTTCGAATCATGCTGCAAATTCAGTCTATTGATGCCGAGTCCCGTGAACAGCCCCTTTTTAGCTAAGGAGCGGAGCAAGATGTGGATAGCCGCCTGCCAGGAAAAATGAAGAAAGGCTTAAGCGATTCAGCATAATGGCTTTTTCGCGCCACGGCCCTGTGGAGAAACGAGAGCCAATTCTTGCGCGAAACTTGCCTTGCTTACTCGGCGGCGCCGGCCGACGGCTTCTTGGCCGGCTTGTCGGCCAATTTCGCCTCGAGCGCATCGATGCGGGCCGAAAGCCTGTCGTTTTCCGCCCGCGCCTTGAGCGCCATTTCGCGCACCGCTTCGAACTCTTCGCGCTGTACGATATCCATCGAATTCAGGATTCGTTCCGCCTGGCCGCGAAAGGCGGTCTCGAATTCGCGGCGCACGCCCTGCGCCGCACCGGCGGCATCGGTCATCAGCTTGGCGAACTCGTCCAATATGCGGTTGGGGCCGGTCGACATCGTGTTACCTCGCTCGAGAAACCGTGCGGAATGAGGTAGTCACCGCCTGGCCGGATTGCAAGAAAAAGCGGCTGCTTGACCGAAATGCAAGGCGGCCTCCATATGGGCGGTCGCGAAATCCGCCTCCGGAGCGCCCCTTGTCCGAATATCTGTCCCTAGGCCTGACCGCCCTGTCCTTCCCGAACATTGATCCGGTCGCGCTCCAAATCGGACCGCTCGCCATCCATTGGTATGGCCTTGGCTATATCGTCGGCATTCTGTTCGCCTGGTGGTACGCGCGCAGGCTCATCGCCACGCCGCATCTGTGGCCGAACGACACCGCGCCCCTCAAGACCGTCGATATCGACGACTTTCTGATCTGGGCCGCCGTCGGCATCGTGCTTGGCGGTCGCCTCGGCTACATGCTGTTCTACGATTTCGCGCGCTACGCGCAAAACCCGCTGGACGCGCTTGCCATCTGGCGCGGCGGCATGTCCTTCCATGGCGGCCTTGCCGGCGTCACCGTCGCGATGATCCTGTTCGCGCGCCGGCGCGGCGTGTCGGCCTGGAGCCTGTTCGACATCGTCGCGGTCGGCGCGCCGGTCGGCCTTGGCCTGGTGCGGATCACGAACTTCATCAATTCCGAGCTCTGGGGCCGACCGACCGACGTTCCATGGGCCGTTATCTTTCCCAATGGCGGCCCGTTCGCCCGCCACCCGAGCCAGATCTATGAGGCGATCCTTGAAGGCTTGGTGCTCTTCCTGGTGCTCTTCGTCCTCACTCATTATCGGCGCAAGCTGAAACAGCCGGGCTTCATCGCGGGTGTGTTCATCGCCGGCTACGGCCTGTCGCGCGTCTTCGTCGAGTTCTTCCGCGAGCCCGACGCCCATCTCGGCTATCTCGCCGGCGGCTGGCTGACCATGGGCATGCTCCTGTCGCTGCCGCTGGTCTTGCTCGGCCTTTGGGCGATGGCACGGGCGCAACGGCGGTCGTGACGCTGCGCCGGCGCATTGGCGAACTGATCGCCGAGGCGGGGCCGATTTCCGTCTCGCAATATATGGCGCTCTGCCTGTTCGATCCGACGCACGGCTA
>CAZEEC010000063.1:0-11918 GCA_964511105.1 uncultured Mesorhizobium sp. | reverse complement strand
TCCATCGCCCCCATGTTGAAGTCGGATACGGCGACGATGTTGAAGACGTCGAGGTCGTATTCGAGCCCGAACACATCCTCGTCCCAGCGCATCGAGCGCTTGAGCGCATCCAGGGCGTAGGTCGCACGCCCTTCCTTGCCGGGCTCGACATAGATGCCGAGCGAGACGTCCCGGCCCGACCGGGTCGTGAAGCTGTCGGAAATCCGTCCCAAATCTCCCGCGACCAGTGCGAAGAGATAGGACGGCTTCGGGTGCGGATCGTGCCAGACCGCATAGTGCCAGCCATCGGTGAGATCGCCAGTCTCGACCGGATTGCCGTTTGACAGCAGGATTGGCGCGGCCGCTTTCGGCGCCTCGACGCGAACCGTATAGATGGACATGACGTCCGGCCGATCGAGGAAATAGGTGATGCGGCGAAAGCCTTCGGCTTCGCACTGTGTGCAATAGACGCCGTTCGTCAGATAGAGCCCCATCAGCGCCGAATTAGCGGCCGGCGCCAGTTCCGTTTCGATGACCAGCGAGAACGCGTCCTGGGGCAGGTGGTCAATCGCGAGCCTGTCCGGCGTCGCCTCGTAGCGATCGGCGGAAAGCCGTTGCCCGTTCAGCTCAACCGAGATCAGTTTCAGCCCGTCTCCGTCGAGCACCAAGGGCGCATCGAGGGGCGCGTCCGGGCGGCGCTCGAGCGACAATTGCGACGTGACGCGCGCCCTATCGGGATCGAGCCGGAAGGTGAGGCCGACCGTGCGGATCGCGTAATCGCTCGGACGGTAATCCTCGAGACGGTAGACCTTTCCGGTGTCGCTCGTCATTTCTTATCCCTGGTTGCGGCGGCCGACGGCCGCTTTATTGGCGAAAATTGTTCGGCTGGCCGGTCTTTACACGATGCCGGCCCTCGACAAAACTGGCAGTTCCGGCCAGTTCACTGGCAATGGCAGACGATTCCAAGACGCAGCGGATGAACGCGTCGACCTTCCCGGGCAAACAAGCCGATGAACAAGCACGAGCTTGACGCTTTCCATGCGGACAAGAATCCGCTGACCGGCATCTTGCTCAAAGTGGTCTCCGTCGCCGCTTTCGTGGCGATGGCGTCGCTGATCAAGGCCGCGGGCCGCGTGCCGGCCGGCGAGATCGTTTTCTTCCGCTCCCTCTTCGCGATCTTTCCGATCCTGATCCTTCTCGCTTGGCGGCGCGAGTTGCGCTCGGCGCTGCACACCTCGCGGCCGCTCAGCCACATTGCGCGCGGCCTCGTCGGCGTCGCCTCGATGATGCTCGGTTTCTTCGCGCTGACGCGCCTGCCGCTGCCCGAGGCGATCACGCTCAATTACGCGCAGCCGCTGCTGGTGGTGGCGTTTTCCGCCCTCTTCATGGGTGAGGCCGTGCGGCTGTTTCGCTGGAGCGCGGTGGTCGTCGGCCTGATCGGCGTCGTCATCATTTCCTGGCCGAAGCTGACGCTGTTCACCGGCGGCCAAGCGCTCGGCAACGATCAAGCTCTCGGCGTCGCGGCGGCGCTCACCGCAGCCGCCGTCTCGGCGTTCGCGATGCTGCTTGTGCGCCGTCTCGTGCATACCGAAAAAACGGCGACGATCGTCCTCTGGTTTTCCTTGACGTCGACGGTGGCCGCGCTCGGGACCATTCCGTTCGGCTGGGACGCGCTGACGGGCTTTCAATATGCCAGTCTGATCGGGGCCGGGATCTGCGGCGGTGTCGGCCAGATCCTGATGACGGAAAGCTACCGTCATGCCGCCATGTCGACCATCGCGCCGTTCGAATACACCTCCATGATCCTCGCCATCGCGGTCGGCTATTTCGCCTTCGGCGACATTCCGACGATCTACACGCTGGTCGGCGGCACGATCGTGGTGGGGGCGGGGCTTTTCATCATGTGGCGCGAGCAGCGGCTGGGCCTGAAGCGCGCACCGGCGCGCAAGGTCACGCCGCCGGTCTGAGTCAGGTCTGCGTTAAACTGCGCAGCCGCGCCTTGATTTCCAGAAGGTCACGCCAGGCAAATTTCTTGTGGGCCGGGTTGCGCAACAGATAGGCGGGATGAAGAAGCGGCATGGTCGGGATCTTGTCACCGGTCTGGACTTCATAGTTCCGCCATTTCCCGCGCAGCCGCGTGATCCCGTCCGTGGTGTCGAGCAGCATCTTCGACGAGGGCCCGCCGAGCGTGACCAGAATTTTCGGGTTCACCAATTCGATCTGCCGCTCGATGAACGGGCGGCAGATCTCCGTTTCGATCGGCGTCGGCGCCCGGTTTCCGGGCGGCCGCCAGGGAATGACATTGGCGATATAGGCGCTGGTCCGGTCAAGTCCGATCGCGGCCATCATCCGGTCGAGCAATTGGCCCGAAGGTCCGACAAAGGGCCGTCCTTCCATGTCCTCGTCGCGTCCCGGCGCTTCCCCGACGAACATGATGTCGGCGTTGCCGTTGCCGTCGCCGAAGACGAGGTTCTTAGCGGTGAATTTGAGATTGCAGCCGTCGAAATCCTGAAGGCAAGCGCGCAGATCCGCAAGCGACGGCGCTTGGTGCGCCAAGAGCCGGGCCCGTTCGCTTTGTCCTTCATCGGGCACCGTCGTCTGGGGACGAGGCGAGACCGGACGCTTCGGCGATGCGGTCGCCCGGGCAGGTGGAGTGCCTTCAAGCTGTTTTTGAGGCGGTGGCTCGACCGGCAAGAACCGGTCCACCGGCGCGTCGAGCAACGCTTCGTCGACGCCGCTGTCGGCGTAGAAAAGCAGAAGCTCCCGCAGATTGATCGGATCGGTCATGGCTTCCTATACCGGCGCGCCGGGGAACGGCCAAGTGCCGGCGGCGTTTGCCAGGAGGCGCCAGTTCCTGGTTTCGCTTTCAAAACCGATGCGATAATGACGCCTTTTGACATTCACGGCCGTGCAGGGCTTGCGCGGGCGAAGAGCAGATTCGAGCGGGTGGGAGACGGATATGAGCGAAGTTGAACGCGAAAGCATGGAATTCGACGTGGTCATCGTCGGGGCCGGTCCGGCGGGACTGGCGGCGTCGATCCGTCTGAAGCAACTCAATCCCGATCTTTCCGTCGTGGTGCTCGAAAAGGGCGCCGAGGTCGGCGCGCACATTTTGTCGGGCGCGGTCGTCGACCCGATCGGCATCGACCGCCTGCTACCGGAATGGCGTTCGGAGAGCGATCATCCGTTCAAGACGCCGGTGACGGATGACCAGTTCCTGCTGCTCGGTCCGGCGGGATCGGTGCGGGTGCCGAACTTCCTGATGCCGCCCTTGATGAACAATCACGGCAACTACGCCGTCTCGCTCGGCAATGTCTGCCGCTGGCTGGCCAGTCACGCCGAGGCGCTCGGCGTCGAGATCTACCCCGGCTTCGCTGCCGCCGATCTCATCTATGACGACGCCGGCGCCGTCTCCGGCGTCGTCACTGGCGACATGGGCGTTGAACGAGACGGCACACATGGTCCGGCCTACGCGCCCGGTATGGCGCTGCTCGGCAAATATGTGCTGATCGGCGAGGGCGTGCGCGGCTCGCTCGCCAAGAAGCTGATCGAGAAGTTCGAACTCGCCAAGAACAGCCAGCCGCAAAAATTCGGCATCGGCTTGAAGGAGCTGTGGCAGGTTGCGCCCGACAAGCACAAGCCCGGCCTGGTCCAGCATTCCTTCGGATGGCCGCTCGATTCCGGCACCGGCGGCGGGTCGTTTCTCTATCATCTGGAAGACAATCAGGTCGCCGTCGGTTTCGTCGTCCATCTGAACTACAAGAACCCCTATCTGGCGCCGTTCGAGGAATTCCAGCGCTTCAAGACGCATCCGGCGATCCGGGATACGTTCGATGGCGCCAAGCGCATCTCCTATGGCGCGCGGGCCATTACCGAGGGCGGCTGGCAGTCGGTGCCCAAGCTGGTCTTCCCCGGCGGCGCGCTGATCGGGTGCTCGGCGGGCTTCGTCAACGTGCCGCGCATCAAGGGCTCGCACAATGCGGTTCTGTCGGGGATGCTGGCCGCTGAAAAGGTCGTCGAGGCCTTGTCCGCGGGGCGCGCCCATGACGAACTGGCCACCTACGAGGCCGAGTGGCGCGACAGCGACATCGGCACCGACCTGAAGCGTGTCCGCAACGTCAAGCCGCTCTGGTCGCGCTTCGGCACCTGGCTCGGCGTCGGGCTGGGCGGGATGGACATGTGGACGAACCAGTTGCTGGGGTTTTCCTTCTTCGGCACGCAGAAGCATGGCAAGACGGACGCCGCGTCGCTGGAGCCGGCGTCAAAACATAGCCCGATCGCCTATCCGAAGCCGGACGGCATATTGACCTTCGATCGCCTATCCTCGGTGTTCCTGTCGAACACGAACCATGAAGAGGACCAGCCGATCCATCTGCAGGTCAAGGATTCCGAACTGCAGAAGCGCTCCGAGTTCATGGTCTTCGCGGGGCCGTCGACGCGCTACTGCCCGGCCGGTGTCTATGAATGGGTGGATGCGGACGGCAATGGGCTGGCCGGCGGCCCGGCGTCGCCAAGCAAAGGCGGCGAAGTCTCGCACAACGAGCCTGATGCACGCTTCGTGATCAATGCGCAGAACTGCGTCCACTGCAAGACCTGCGACATCAAGGATCCGAACCAGAACATCAACTGGGTGCCGCCGCAGGGCGGGGAAGGGCCCGTTTATCCGAATATGTAGGGCAGATAGTGAATAGTGAGTAGTGATTGGGAATGACGGTGACAGGCGGCTGAACCAGGATGCGAATGTTGAATTGTGCGGTGGAATGTCTTCCAACACTATTCACTATTCGCTAATCACCGCCCATCGCCTGCAGGATTTCCGCGTCCGGCTCCTGCGGCAGAAGCGAGAACTCCACCAGGACCGGCAAATGATCCGATCCGGCCGCTTCCAATGTGCGGGCCGACGCGATGACGATGCCGCCCTTGACCAGAAGCTGATCGATCGGCAGCCCCACCCAGGGCCGCAACGCCGCCGGCAGGCGCCGGTCGAGCCAGGTCGGCCCGATGCCGCGGATGATTCGCAGGCTGCCGAGTTCGGCGACGCGCCTTACCGTGTGGCTCCACGGCACCGCGTTGAAATCGCCGGCCAATATCGCGGTGGAGTTCAGGCCCGGCAACTGGTCAGCGATCCGGCCGATATTCCACGCCTGGTCGAAGGGCCACGGCCATCCCAGATGCAGCGCCGCGACGCTCGTCTTCCGGCCGAGGAAATCGATCTCGACCTTGGCGAAGGAGCCGCGATTGGCGCACACGCCGTCGCGGTTCTCAACGAAGGGCCGGCGCGACAGGATCGCGACCCCGCCATTTCGCGTCGGCTGCGGGCAGACGATCTGGAACGGGTAGGATGCTTCCAAAAGAGGCAATTTCGCGCGCCAAAGGTCTGAGACTTCGGCGAGCGTCACCACATCCGGCCGGTGCGCGCCGATAGCCGACAAGACAAGTTCGGGAGTTGCATTGTCGAAGCGCAAATTGAGGTGCAGCAGCCGGAAGAGAGGCATCGGAGCCCTGATCTCCACCGAAAGCCGGGGGTCACGGTCGGCGCCGACAGCGGGCGGCACGAGCGTCGCCGCCAGAGCGCCGAGCCCGACCAAAGCGGCGAAGCCGGCCTCCGGCCAATAACGCAGGGCCGCGAGCGGCAGAACGCCGACCAGCAGCAATACCGCCAGATGGATGCGGAAATGCGAGAACGAATCGAATGCCGGATGAAGACGCCCAAAAAAGCCGACCGCGATCACGCCGGCGAGAGCCATGAGCAGCCCGAGCACGGCAAGCCTGAGAACGAGCGGCGGATCGAACGGCATCATCTACTGAAAAGCGGTCTCGGAGAAGCTTCGCAATTTGCGTGAATGCAGCCGTTCCGGCGGCATCTCGGCAAGTTTTTCCAGCGCCCTTATGCCGATCGTCAGATGCTGTGCGACCTGGCGTTTGTAGAAATCCGTTGCCATGCCGGGCAGTTTCAACTCGCCATGAAGCGGCTTGTCGGAAACGCATAAGAGCGTTCCGTAGGGAACCCGGAAGCGGAAGCCGTTGGCGGCTATGGTGGCCGATTCCATGTCGAGCGCGATCGCCCGCGACTGCGAGAGTCGCTGCACCGGCCCGCGCTGCTCGCGCAATTCCCAGTTGCGGTTGTCGATCGTGGCGACAGTTCCCGTGCGCATGATGCGCTTGAGCTCATAGCCCGATAGCCCGGTCACCTCGGCGACCGCCTCCTGCAAGGCAACCTGGATTTCGGCAAGGGCCGGGATCGGCACCCACACCGGCAGGTCGTCGTCCAGGACATGGTCCTCGCGCACATAGGCATGGGCGAGGACATAGTCCCCGAGCGCCTGCGTGTGGCGAAGGCCGGCACAATGACCGAGCATCAGCCAGGCATGCGGGCGCAAAACGGCGATGTGGTCGGTGATCGTCTTGGCGTTGGAGGGCCCGACGCCGATGTTCACCATGGTGATGCCGCCGTGACCGGGGCGCGTCAGGTGGTAGGCCGGCATTTGCGGCATCCGCGTGGGGCTCGCTCCCTCATGCGGCGTGAACTCGCCTGCTCTTGTGACGACGTTGCCGGGTTCGACGAAACTGTCATAGCCGCTCGTGCCATCGCCGATCAGGTTGCGGGCATGTACGCAGAACTCGTCGATGTAGAACTGATAGTTGGTGAACAGGATGTAGTTCTGGAAGAAGTGCGGGCTCGTCGCGGTATAATGGGCGAGCCGGTGCAGCGAATAGTCGATGCGCTGCGCGGTGAATGGCGCGAGCGGCATGGGATCGCCGGGCAGCGGCTCATAGGTGCCGTTGGAGATGTGATCATCGGTCGCGTTCAAGTCAGGCACGTCGAAAAGATCACGAAGCGGCCGGTTGATGCGGTCGGCAACGGATGCTTCCACATAGCTGCCTTCGAGAAAGGCGAAGTGGAGCGGGATCGGCGTCTCCGATTCGCCGACCGTGATCGGCACTCCGTGATTGCGCATCAAAAGCGTAAGCTGGTCGAAAAGATAGGTCTCGAACAGGTCGGGCCGCGTGATGTTGGTGGTGTAGTGACCCGGCTGCGGCATGTGGCCATAAGCGAGCCGGCTGTCGACCAGCGAGAAGGACGGGGTCGTCACGCCGACTTCAGGATAAAAGGCGCGAAAGCGTTTATGATCCAGTTCACCTTGGGCGAGACTTGCGAAGCTGTCGCGCAGGAACTGAGTGTTGCGCGCGTAAAGCGCTTTCAGGGTCTCTATCGCCTCGCGGGCATCGGTGAAGCTTTTCGGCGCGAAGGGCGGGGGGCTCGACACATGCGAGATGGCGGTGGGGTAGATTCGCTTTTCCATGACCCACCATAATGGGTCTTGATGTCGGTTGCGAGACGTCAGCTTTTACCACCGAGCCTGTTGGATATCGCCGCAGATGGGCGAGCGCTCGAACAGGCATGTGACCGGCGACTGGACGATCTGGCCTCGCTCCGGGCGGCTTGCCTCAGCGACCAGTATCGAAAGCCCCGCACCGAACAGGAAAATCAACAGACATACGATCGAAAACCGGCGCGCCAACATGTCGGGGTCCCTCACAAGAAAATACCTTGTCGACGGTTGCCAGAATAGGCGCTGGCTGCTGAACCTCACCTGAGACCGCCATTCATCGTGTTTTCATAACGGTTAACACCCGGCTTGAATGAATTGAACGTTCGTTTTATTCGTTCCGTTGGAGGTGCCATGGCACGCACAATCGGATCGGATGGGGAACGGACGGAAGCCGCGTTGAGGGAGGCTGCCCTGAGGCTTATCGCACGCCACGGCTACGAGGCCGTCTCGATGCGCAAGCTCGCTCACGAGGTGGGCGTCCAGCCGGCGGCCCTGTATCGCTATTTTCCGACCAAGGAAGACCTGCTTCACACGCTGATGCACGAACATATGGAATCGCTTGGGGCAAGCTGGGCAGCGCTTGCCGACGATCGTGCCGACCCGCGCAAGCAGCTTGCGGCCTTCGTGCGCAACCACATCGCCTTTCATCTGGCGCGCCGCAACTCCACCCATGTCAACAATCTGGAACTGCGCAGTCTGTCGCCGGCCCGGCTGGCGCAGATCGTGACGCTGCGCGAGGCTTATGAAAAGGCATTGCGGGCGATCCTGCAACGCGGCGCCGATACGGGCGTTTTCGAGATCGAGGACGCCGCCCTGGTCGCCATGGCGATCATCCAGATGATCACCGGCGTCATCGTCTGGTTCCGGCCCGACGAGCGCCTGTCCGTCGAGGAGGTCACGGAACGCTACCTGACGATGACTTTGCGCCTTGCCGGCACCGGAGCCGCAATTGAGAGAGAGACATGATGTACGACCAGATACTGAAGTTCGGCCATGGCGAGGAGATCGATGCGCTGCGCGAGCAGGTTCGCCGGTTCGCGCAGGAGCGTATTGCCCCGATCGCGGGCGATATCGACAGTTCCAACGAGTTCCCCGATCATCTTTGGCAGGAGATGGGGGCCTTGGGTCTGCTTGGCATGACCGCCGATCCCGATCATGGCGGCACCGGACTGGGTTATCTGGCGCATGTGATCGCCATGGAGGAGATCAGCCGCGCCTCTGCCTCTGTCGGCCTCTCCTATGGCGCGCACTCAAATCTGTGCGTCAACCAGATCAATCGCTGGGGAACCGAGGCGCAGAAGGCGAAATACCTGCCGGCATTGTGCTCGGGCGAGGCCGTCGGCGCGCTTGCCATGTCGGAATCCGGTTCCGGCTCCGACGTGGTGTCGATGCGGCTGCGTGCCGAAAAGCGCAACGACCGCTACGTGCTGAACGGCACCAAGATGTGGATCACCAACGGCCCCGACGCCGAGACGATGGTGATCTATGCCAAGACCGATCCGGAGCGGCAATCGCGCGGCATGACCGCTTTCATCGTCGAGCGCGGCTTCGCGGGCTTCTCGGTCGCCCAGAAGCTCGACAAGCTCGGCATGCGCGGGTCCAACACCGGCGAACTCGTTTTCGAGAATGTCGAGGTGCCGTTCGAGAACGTGCTGGGCGAGGAGGGACGCGGGGTCGAGGTGCTGATGTCCGGCCTCGACTATGAGCGCACCGTGCTGGCCGGCGGGCCGCTCGGCATCATGGCCGCCTGCCTGGATGTGGCGGTGCCCTATGTCCACGAACGCAAGCAGTTCGGCCAGCCGATCGGCGAATTTCAGCTCGTTCAAGGCAAACTGGCCGACATGTACGCGACAATGAATGCCTGCCGCGCCTATGTCTATGCCGTCGCCGCAGCTTGCGATCGTGGCGAGACGAGCCGCAAGGACGCCGCCGGCTGCATCCTTTATGCAGCCGAAAAGGCGACGCAGACGGCGCTCGACGCGATCCAGCTTCTGGGCGGCAACGGCTACATCAACGAGTATCCGACCGGCAGGCTCTTGCGTGACGCCAAGCTCTACGAGATCGGCGCGGGCACGAGCGAGATTCGGCGCTGGCTGATCGGCAGGGAGATGATGGGGGAGAGCGGGTAGGGTTGCGTTGATCGCCGTGAAGGGCTTGGATCACGTAAACCGATGCCGAGGAGACGAGCGTCCTGGACGATCTGCTTTCAAACCAGAGTTTCGACATGCCGTTTCCGGCGATCGAGCCATGGCTGCATTACGGAACGGGCATCATCGAACTCATCGCCATTGCCATCTTGATGCTGGGCGCGGCCCGCTTCCTTTACTGGATGGTCCGCGGCGAACTGGCCTCCAAAAGTGGAGGTCACCGGCTGGATCGGCAAAATCTGGCCCGTCTCGAACTTGGACGTTACATACTTGCCGGCCTCGAACTGCTCATCGTTGCCGATATCATTCGAACGGCGATGTCGTTCGAGCTTCAAAGCATTATTTTCCTGGGTGGCCTGGTTCTGATCCGCTCGGCTATCAGCTGGTTTCTCGATCGAGAGATCGCCAATATCGAGAACAAGCGGGAGCACGACGCGCCGCAATAGAAGGGCGGGAGTACCGTCTTTGTTTGCCCATTTTGGTCGAAAATGGCATTCTGGCGGAAAGTGACAGGATGTGGAAATGACAGCCTCAGAGGGTTTTGCCGAAGATCCGCAACCGTTCGAGGATGCCGGGACCGAGCTCGCCTCGGTCGGATATGCCCGGCTGAAGATCGACAGCGCGGGCCGCATCGTCATCCCGGCTAAAATGCGTGCCGCCATGATGGTCAAGCCCGGCGATACGGTGACGGCCGAAGTTGTCGACGGCGAATTCCGTATCGTCTCGCCGGGCGTGGCGCTGAAGCAAGTCCAGGCGTTCGCTCGCGAATGGAAACGCAAGAATCCTGGCGTCAGCGTCGTCGATGAATTGATCGCGGAGCGTCGCGAAGAGGCACGGCAGGAGGACGAGCGGTATGAGCGGCTTGCTCGCGAAGCAGACGAGGCGGCAGCCAGGGATCGGCGTGGGTGACGGAGTATGTTATCGACGCGTCTGCGTTTTTAGCCATCATGCGTGCGGAAACGGGCGCGGAAAACGCCTTAGCACGGTTGCGCGGATCAGTCATGTCAGCCGTCAATGTGAGCGAAGCCTTGATGCGTGGCGTCGAGACGGGGGCGCCGCTCGCGTTGATGCGTGAATTTCTTGTAGTCCAGCAGGTGCATGTGGTGCCGTTCGATGACCGATTGGCGGTGGAGGCGGCTCTTCTGCGGCCAGCGACAAAGCACTTGGGATTGTCGTTTGCCGACCGCGCTTGCATCGCAACGGCAATCAAATTGGACGCGACGATCGTAACCGCCGACCGCGTCTGGTCCACCCTCGATCTTCCCTGCAAGGTCGAACTTATTCGTTAGGATTGTGCAGCATGTCCGTCCTGAAGTCGCAGATTTCGACCTCGTCTGATGCGTTTAAGTCGAACGTGGCCGCCATGCGGGGCCTCGTCGCCGACCTTGGCGACAAGGCGCATGCCGTCATGCGGGGGGGAACTGAAGAAGCACGCGAACGGCATGTCTCGCGCGGCAAGCTTTTGCCGCGCGAGCGGCTGGCGCAACTGCTCGACACGGGAGCGCCATTCCTGGAGATCGGCCAGTTCGCCGCCCACGACATGTATGGCGGCGGGATCGCGTCCGCCGGGCTGATCGCCGGCGTTGGCCGGGTCGAGGGCCGCGAGGTGATGGTCGTCGTCAATGATGCGACGGTCAAGGGCGGAACCTATTATCCGCTGACCGTGAAGAAGCATTTGAGGGCGCAGGAGATCGCGCTCGAAAATCGGTTGCCCTGCATCTATCTGGTCGATTCTGGCGGCGCCAACCTGCCCAACCAGGACGAGGTCTTTCCCGACCGCGATCACTTCGGCCGCATCTTCTACAATCAGGCCAACATGTCGGCGGCCCGCATCCCGCAGATCGCTTGCGTGATGGGATCGAGTACGGCCGGGGGCGCTTATGTGCCGGCGATGTCAGACGAGACGGTCATGGTGCGCAAGCAGGCCACCATCTTTTTGGGCGGCCCGCCGCTGGTGAAGGCTGCAACCGGCGAAGTCGTCTCGGCGGAAGATTTGGGCGGAGCGGACCTTCATACCCGCGAATCCGGCGTCGCCGATCACTATGCCGTCGATGACGCGCACGCGCTGGCGATCGTTCGGCGGATTGTCAGGAACCTCAATCAGAAGAAGCATATCACTCTAGAACGGCGTCAACCGGCTGCCCCGCTCCATTCGCAAGACGAGATCTACGGGGTCGTTCCGCAGGACACGCGCCAGCCCTATGACGTGCGCGAAATCATCGCCCGCCTCGTCGACGGCTCCGAATTCGACGAGTTCAAGGCGAACTACGGCACGACGCTCGTCACGGGATTCGCCCATCTCCACGGCATGCCGGTCGGCATTATCGCCAATAATGGCGTGCTCTTCTCCGAGAGTGCCTTGAAGGGCGCGCATTTTATCGAACTGTGCTGCCAGCGCAAGATTCCGCTGGTTTTCCTGCAGAACATCACCGGCTTCATGGTCGGCCGCAAATACGAG
>CAZEEC010000062.1:0-11933 GCA_964511105.1 uncultured Mesorhizobium sp. | reverse complement strand
GGGCTCGGGCCGCATCACGGTCAACGACAAGGACTACAACGCCTATTTTGCCCGTCCGGTCCTGCAGATGATCCTGCAGCAGCCACTCGTCGCGGCCAGCCGCAACGGCCAGTACGACATCGTCGCCACCGTCGCCGGCGGCGGCCTGTCCGGCCAGGCCGGCGCGGTGCGCCACGGCATCTCCAAGGCGCTGACCTATTATGAGCCGGGCCTGCGCGCCGTTCTCAAGAAGGGCGGCTTTCTCACGCGCGACAGCCGCACCGTCGAGCGCAAGAAGTACGGCAAGGCGAAAGCCCGCCGCTCGTTCCAGTTCTCCAAGCGCTAAGCTCGGACAGCGAAACATCGAAAGAGCGGGCCTTCGGGTCCGTTTTTTTGTTTGGGGGGATAGTCAGGCGTGCCTTATCTTCCCTATCGACTTAAACGTAGACCACGGAGCGCAGGTTGACCACGAGAGTCATGACAGCCCACGTCGCCTCATCCGTTGCCGACAAGGTCGATCGGATCGTGGCTCGCACAGGGCAAGCTGAAGAGTCAATCTTGAGCGCTGGCTGAATGGGTGAAGCGAGACGAGGAACATCAGCTCACTCTTGAGGCATTGGCCGATGTCGACGCACGGCGGACGTTCCATCAACGCGACGTCGATGGGTGGCTGAAGAGTCTGGGTACGGAAAACGCATCCCAGGCGCGGTCCTAAGTTAGCTGGGTTCGCAGAACGGGAAGTTCGCCGACTGCCGATCGGGCAAATACCAGATACAGTATGAGATCACCGTCACAACGATCTTCATCTTGAGAATTTGGCTTACGCGAAGAGGACCGCTAGACATTGCCGCAGAAATCCATCGACAACGCCTTCACCGCTGCGAGAGTAACGGGCGCGGCGACCGATCCCACCCATGCCGGCGTGCTGTCGTTCATGCGGCGCAAATATACGAAGTCGCTTGACGGTGCCGACATCGTCGTCTGGGGAATTCCCTTCGACGCTGCGGTTTCAAACCGACCGGGCGCCCGCTTTGGCCCCCAAGCCATCCGCCGCGCGTCGGCGATCTTCGACAATGATCCGCAATATCCCTTCGCCGCCGATCTTTTCGAGAACCTGGCCGTCATCGATTATGGCGACTGCCTGCTCGACTATGGCAACCATCAGGAGACGCCCGCCACGATCGAGCGTGAGGCGGTGAAACTCATCGCCCACGGTGCTTTCCTCGTCTCGATGGGCGGCGATCATTTCGTCACCTGGCCGATCCTGAAGGCCCACGCAGCAAGGCACGGGTCATTGGCCCTTATTCAGTTCGACGCGCATCAGGACACCTGGTTCGACGATGGAAGCCGCATCGATCATGGCTCTTTCGTCGCTCGCGCCGTCCGTGACGGCGTGGTCGACCCATCCCGATCGATTCAGATCGGGATCCGGACCCATGCGCCGGACGATTGCGGCATCGAGATGCTGTACGGCTACGACGTCGAGGAAATGACGGCCGAGGAGATCGCCGCGGCGATCAAGGCGCGCGTCGGGGATGGCAGAGCCTATGTCACCTTCGACATCGACTGTCTCGATCCTGCCTATGCACCTGGCACCGGAACACCTGTCGCCGGCGGCCCGTCTTCGGCCAAGATGCTGTCGGTTCTTCGCAAGCTCGGCTCGATCGACATCGTCGGTGCCGACATCGTGGAAGTAGCCCCCGCTTACGATCATGCCGATATCACGGCGATTGCGGGCGCTTCGGTGGCTATGCACTATATTGGGCTTCTGGCCGAGCGGCGATCGCAAGCGCACCGGCTGAACCGGGACAGATTCTGGAACAACAAGAGACATCATGAAACCGAAAATCTTCATCGACGGTGAGCACGGCACGACCGGATTGCAGATCAGGACGCGCTTGGCTGATCGAGACGATCTCGAGATCCTGTCGATCCCGGAAGCCGAGCGGCGGAACGAACGCCTGCGGGAAGACATGCTGAAAGAGGCAGATATAGCGATCCTATGCCTGCCCGACGATGCGGCCAAGCATGCCGTGGCCATGCTCGAAGGCAGCAATACGTCGCGGCTCATCGATACGTCCACCGCGCACCGTATCGATCCCGACTGGACCTATGGGTTCGCGGAACTGGATAAGGAGCAATCGGAGAAGATTGCGACCGCCCAGCGAATTGCCAATCCGGGTTGCTATCCAACCGGCGCGATCGGGCTCATCCGCCCCTTGGTGAAAGCAGGAATCCTGCCGACCGACTATCCAATTTCTATCAACGCGGTCTCCGGCTATACAGGCGGCGGCAAGCAGATGATCGCGCAGATCGAAGATCCAGATGCTCCGGAACCTATCACCGCTCCGCATTTCCTGTACGGCCTGACGCTGACGCACAAGCACGTGCCCGAAATGATGCAGTATGGCATGCTCGGCCGTTCGCCGATCTTCGCGCCGAGCGTGGGACGTTTCGCGCAGGGGATGATCGTGCAGGTTCCGCTCCACACCGCCGATCTATATGGCCGCCCGAGCCTTGGCGATCTTCATTCCGCCATCGCGCAACACTATGCCGGGCAGGAAACGGTCGAGGTTGTGCCGTTGGAAACGAGTACGGCGCTCGGGCGCGTCGATCCAACTGAGCTTAACGGCACGAACCGCATGAAGCTCTTTGTTTTCGGGACCGAGGGCAAAGGTCAGGTCAATCTTGTCGCCGTGCTCGATAATCTTGGCAAAGGAGCATCGGGTGCTGCCGTGCAAAATATGGACCTGATGCTGTCGCGTAGTGCCCCCTGAACGCTATCAGTGGGCGTAGCTCGACCCGGGCTCCATCGGATACGCTCCTTTCGTCCCCCGCCAATGCGCAGCCGCAAAACCCAGCACGACGATCGCGAAGGCATGGTGTGTGAGAGCCCAACCAAGCGGCACAACCAAGACGAGCGTCGTGATACCGATCGCCGCCTGCGCAACGATCATCGCGAGGAGCAACATGGCCCTACGTCCATGGGGTGTCGAACCCAAGCTGCTCCACGCCGAAATCGCGTGCCATAGCGACAAGGCCAAGAGCACGTAGGCGCCCATGCGATGCAGGAACTGGACGGTCTTCGGGTTCTCGAAGAAGTTGCGCCAGAGCGGCTCGATCACGAGCAAGCCGCCGGGCCAAACCTCGCCGTCCATCAATGGCCAGGTGTTGAACGTCAGGCCAGCATGGAGGCCAGCGACAAGCGCCCCCAAATAAATCTGCACCAGGACGAGGATGAGAAGCCATCCCGCCTGGGCGCGGATGCGCGGGGGCGCGGCGTTTGTGGAATGCGCCGCCAATCCACGTGCAATCAGCATCGTCGCCGTAAAGATTACGCAAGCCAGGATCAGATGTACCGCCAACCGATACTGGCTGACATTCACGCGGTCGCTCAAGCCAGACGTGACCATCCACCAGCCGATAAAGCCCTGCAGGGCGCCAAGCGCGAGGAGACCGAGCAACTTCGGCTTCAGGTGATTCTCGAGGCGCCCGGTCAACCAGAAGAAGGCCAGGGGCAGCGCGACAAGAAAGCCGACTCCGCGCGCGAGCACGCGATGCGCCCACTCCCACCAGAAGATGACCTTGAACTCGTCGAGCGCCATGCCGCGGTTGAGCTCGACATATTGCGGAATCTGCCGGTACTTGTCGAATTCTTCCAGCCACTGCGCCTGGGTGAGCGGCGGGATCACGCCGTGGATCGGCTTCCATTCGGTGATCGAGAGGCCGGAACCCGTCAGCCGCGTCGCGCCGCCGACGACAAACAGAGCGAACAGGACCACGAGGACCAGATTGAGCCAGATGCGGACCATGCGCCGGTTCCGCTCCCCGCGGCTTCGGGCATCGACTGCCGGGCCGTCGCCCATGACTGAAGCGGCCATCTTATGGTCCTCATTGTTGGCATGGCCGAGAAGTGACCCATTGCGGCAGGCAATTCAAGCAGCAGGGACGCGTGACACGCGGTCGCGTTTGCCTCTATGGCCGGATTGGCTTATCTAGCTGGCAAAGGAAGCCCCATGCCGGTCCGCGTCAAGAAGTTCATCGGAACCATCCTACTGGTTCTTCTCGTCAGCATTTACGCGATCGCCGCAACGATCGTCGCTGTCGCACAATTGGCCGAGTCGAGCGTGTGGGTCCACTTGGCTTACTTCTCCCTATCTGGGCTCCTTTGGGTGATTCCGGCGATGTTCATCATCAGTTGGATGGCGAAGCCCTCGAAGCGGGAACTTGCACGCGATCTATAGCGTCACGACACGTCGCCCCGAATTCACGACTGTCGTAATGCCGGACAACAGAGTGCGCAGATGGCCAATTTGCTGGTAGCGGCCATTCAAGGAGATGCGTGGCAGGGCATGCAGATGATCTCGGTGTTCAGGATGAATGGTTCCATGTCGCGTCGTGACCGCCGAGAGAAAGCCGGCCTCTAAAGCCAGCCGCGCCTCGCGTGCTCCGACCGCCTGCTTGTGTCCATAAGGATAGGCAAAATGAACCGGGCAAGCTCCTAAGCGAGCCGCCAGGATTTCAGCCGAGCTCGTCATCTCGCCAAAAGCGGATTCTTTATCCAGCCGCGCCAAACTGTAGTGATGGACGGTATGCGCTCCGATCGATCCCAGCCGATGCCGGCTGAGCTCGGCCAGTTGTGGCCACGACATGAACGGGCTGGTCCGGAGACTACGTGAACCCAGTTGTTCGAGTAGCGGCTGGCGCGACGCTTCAGGTATGCCCGACGCCAGCGCCGCAAACAGTCGCCGAGCGGCAATCTGCTTTTGTCCGGGAGACATCGCGATGAGCGTTTCATCGTTCAGCGGATCTGGAAGGAAAACTTTATCTTCCTTAAGCGCGATTTGCTCGACAACCTCCCACCAGGGCTGAATGGTCCCATCGATCAGTCCCGGCGCGACGAAGATCGTGAACGGCGTATCGTGAGCTTCGAATACGGGCAGTGCCTCGGTCAGATTGTCGAGATATGCGTCATCGAGCGTGATGGCGGCCATCTTTCCATGGGAGCCGGTTTTCACGCATTCCACCATCTCATCGAGTGAGACGAAGACATAGCCCATGCGCTTCATTTCCGAGATCGACAGATCGAGGAACTCGGGCGTTATCGACAATCCATCATTGATCCCCAAGGCGCGCTGCCGTCGGGAGGTCACGCTGTGAAGCATCAGGATCGCTCCCAGCCCTGCGAGGCGCGGCGACACCCACCTCTCCGATCCCGACCAACGCAATGCCGTCAGAATCAATTTGCGAAACCATTCGCGCGTGTCGGTCATTTCGAAACCTTTGGTCTCTAACCTCCCTGCTGGACAGCAGAGACACTGACCGACCCTAAGAGCGAAGAGTTGAGGTATGGTTGAAGCAATGGCAATGCCGCAAGTCGCGAGTGACCGATGTGAGATCGTCGTCGAGCATGCGGATCAGGAGGCTTGCGCGCGTTATCGCGCCTTTGCCGGTCCGCTCGTCAAGGGCGCAGCCCAGCATCCATTATGGTACGAGACGTGGCTTGCCAGTTCGAAGGAGCGCGGTCAGATCGTATGGGTCCTCATGGGCGAGCAACCCGTTGCCGCCCTGCCGCTTGTTGAAAGTAAGAGCCGGAGCCTGACCAGCCTGCGTTTTGCGGGTGAAGACCACGCGAACGGTAATTTCGTCCCGCATCTGGCTGGCGCCGCGCTTTCTCTTGACCCTCTCCTGAACGCGATCAGAATGAGCCTGCCCCACATCGCGTTGATCTCGCTTGAGCGGCAGCTTGAAGTGATGGCGGGACAGACCAACCTCCTATTGCCTTTGGCCTCCCGCAGGAGCCCTGATATCGCCCTTGCTGTTGATCTGGCAGGAGGCTTTGCAAAGGTGCTGGAGAAAGCCAACGGCAAGAAAAAGAAGCGGAAGCGGCGGATGCAGGTGCGCCGGTATGAAGAGGCAGGCGGAGAAGTAGCCGAAAAGGGCGAAGCGCCCGACCGGATCCGCACTATCCTTAATACCTACTTTCAGATCAAACGCGTGCGCTTCGCAGAGGCCGGCATCGCCGACGCGTTCGGCGCGCCCCATATCCAAAGCTTCTGGCGCGATTTGATGGTCGCCAGTCAGTCCGAGCCCGACCGGCCGTTTACCGTCGAGGCATTGGTTGTCGGCGGTCAGATACTGGCCGTCACAGGATCGTCACATCTGCGCGACCGAACGATCTGCGAGTTCGGGGGCATTTCGCAAGATGAGTTGAGTTCAACCAGCCCGGGCGAATATCTTGCCTACACCAATATCGAAGAAGCCTGCGCGAAAGGTATGGCTCTTTACGACTTCAGCGTTGGCGACGAAGGCTACAAGCGCTCCTGGTGCGACATGGAATCAACGCAGTTTGACGTCGTGCTTCCGCTCACCTCCGCCGGCCGCCTTGCCACCGCCGCATCTAACGCGGTCACAGCGGTCAAACAGCGCGTGAAATCGAACCCGACGCTTTGGAAGTTCGCGAAGGCTCTTCGTCGGTTGAGATGATCACGCTACCGTGCGTTTGCTTTGCTGTGCCGCCGGATGCTGGGCAACAACCCGCACGACTTCGCCATAGCCGGCTTCAAACAGCTTTGCCGCTAGCTGGCCTACCCGCCTCTCATAGGTGTCTATAACGCCAATAAGCACTTCGGTTGCATCGGCGACCACACGCTTGAGAGCATCGGCCGGCGCAGGACCGCATTCAATCACGACGACATCATAGGCCGTGTTCAACGACGTCAGGATGATCGGCAAGCGATCGGCTGCCCGCATGGCAAGGCGCGGCTCCGCGGTTCCTGACGGAATCACATGGCAATCGGAGTAGAGGTCGCCGTGGATCGTCTCGGTAAACTGAGCTTGGGCCGACAGCAGATTGGTGATCCCAATATAGCTCTTGCTCTCCAGCATCAGGCCCGATGGCGTACCGGAGGACGTCAGGTCGAGATAGAGGACGCGCATGCCGGAATCGGCAAGTTCGCGCGCGACTTGTACCGACGCGGCTGAGGCCTCCTCTCCTTCCGGCGAGAGGAAGACAGCACGCGTTGCCCCCGCTTCGATCAACCTTTCGGCGGCTCGCTCCACCGACACTTGAAGGGTCAGTTCCCCATCAACGCCCGCGCCTCCGTCTGCCAAGGCCGCCGCTGCGGGCATGACGAGATGCGGAACAGGCGGAACGCGCATGATGCCGCTTGCCGGCCGCATGGCACGACCTGAGAACAACTCGCTCAGCAAGATTCCCACTATCATCAACAGCATCGAGCCGAAGAAGGTCGCGCCGACAATCGGGACCATTTTGGGATAGTAAGAAGAAACAGGAGGCGCGGCACGAGCGAATATCCGGGCATCGACCGGCAAGTAATTGCGGTCGCCGCGCGCGCTCGCCTCGCGATAGCGGGTCAGATAAGACTCCAGAAGCTCACGCTGTGCGGTTGCTTCCCGCTCAAGCGCGCGCAGCTCAACTTCCTGGGAACCCGTCTGGGCGGAAGCAGCCTTGAGCGCGTCGAGGTCTGCCGTCAGACTTGCTTCCCGGCGCTGAGCCGCACGCGCTTCGTTTTCCAGTCCCGCCAACACCGTGCGCGCTTCGGCCCGGATGCGATTCGAAAGGTCCGCGAGTTGGGAGCGAAGCGCACGCAGTCGGGGGTGGTTGTCGAGCAGCGTCGTCGACAATTCAGCGATTTCCGAATTCAGTTGCGCCTCGCGCTCGCGCAAGCGCTGTACGGCACCCGACGCCAGAACCTCCGGGATGGCTTCCAGCGAGGCATTGGTGTCGAGCGCCTGACGGATGCCCTCCGCGCGCGCTTCGGAAGCCGAACGGCTCGCCCTGACACGAGAAAGCTCGGACGACAGTTCCGACAATTGCTGGCTGGCTAGCGTCGAATTGTTCTGGCCGACGATCAGGCCGGAGCGTGCACGAAACGCCGCGACATTGCCTTCCGCCTCGCGGACGCGCTCACGCAGATCCGCTATCTCGGGCGCAAGCCAGCCGGTCGCGTCTTCATTCGACAGCAATTTGGCGGCCCGTTGCTCATCGATATAGGCATCGGCGATGGCATTCGGCACGGCCGCAGCAAGCTCACGATCTTCCGACGAGAAACTGACGACGATAACGCGTGAGCCTTCGATCTGATAGACGCTCAGCTTCTCGCGTAGGATGTCGATCGTTTGCTGCGCCCGCAGCAATTCGTCCGGGCTGCCACCAAGCCCGAGCGACGCGCGCAAGCCCCCTCCTCGAAATTCATCGCGATCGGCGAGTTGCAGGTCTTCGGCGACGCGCCTCAAGATGTCGCTCGAACTGACCACCTCGACCTGGCTCGTCACCCCTTCCTGATCGAGGATCGGACGATCACCTTCCCCTTGGCCGGAGGTCCGCGTATAGGCTGATTCCCGAGTTTCGATCAGAATACGCGTTTCAGCACGGTAAAGCGGCGTCGTGAGAGACGTGAACAGAATAGCGACCGCGCTCGCCATGAGCGCGACAGCCAAGATCGTTTTCCACTTTTCGCGCACGCTTATCGCGAGCCGGCGCAGATCGATATCGACGTCACTTCCGCCCATCTGCCCTGCGCTCATAGCGAATCCACTCCAGTCAATGCGCCGGAAAAAGTAAAGGCACATGGTAACCAGCCGGTTAACGGAAGAAGGACAGTTTGAACTCACAAGCTTTACGCGGCATTAACCTTAACGAGCCAATAACCACATGCTGGTCACCCGCTCCCGGAA
Source organism: uncultured Mesorhizobium sp. (assembly GCA_964511105.1). Classification (GTDB taxonomy): domain Bacteria; phylum Pseudomonadota; class Alphaproteobacteria; order Rhizobiales; family Rhizobiaceae; genus Aliihoeflea. Next base: position 3,254 of record CAZEEC010000062.1, on the reverse strand, counting down.
ACGCTATTGGATGAAACGGCCGGTCATGAAACGCCACGTTTTCTGTTGTCTCGTCGCCATTGCACTCGCATCCGGATGTGCCAGCTACAAGCCGGCGCCCGACGCGTTTCACGAGGCGATCAACCAGCCCTACGTGCTGGACGCCGGCGACACCGTACGCATATCCGTCTTCGAGCAGCCATCCCTGACCAACAACTATTCGGTCGATCAATCAGGCTACATTGCCTTTCCGCTGATCGGGGCCGTCGCAGCGCGGGGCCACACGCTTCAGCAGATCGAATCGCAGATCGCCGACAAGCTGCGCGACGGATACATCCGTACCCCCGACGTGACGGCGGAGGTGGACCGCTATCGGCCTGTCTTCATCATGGGCGAAGTGGGAGCCGCCGGTCAATATTCCTATGTCCCGGGCATGACGGTTCAAAAGGCCGTCGCCGCGGCCGGCGGCTTCACGCCTCGCGCGCAGCAGAAGGATGTCGACATCACCCGCCAGATCAACAATGAGGTGATGACCGGGCGGGTGCGCACCACCGACCCGGTGTTGCCCGGCGACACGCTTTATATTCGCGAACGCTTCTTTTAGGAATCCGGCGCATAAGCAGAACATGCGCATCGTCCACGCTTTCCGCTCGCCGGTCGGCGGAATATTCCGCCATGTTCGCGATCTTGCCATGGCCCAGCACAAAGCTGGCCATAACGTCGGCATCGTCTGCGATTCGACCACCGGGGGCGAGCATGAGGCGCAGCTCTTCCAAACGATCGAGCCTTATCTAGCGCTCGGCGTCCACCGCATTTCCATGCAACGGCAAATCGGGCTTGGCGATCTCGCAGCGGCACGGCGAACCTTCCTGTCCATCCGCGCCCTCGATCCGGACGTCCTCCATGGACATGGCGCGAAAGGCGGCTTCTATTCTCGGGTGTTCGGGACGGCTCTAAGGCGCAAGCACCGGCCCGTCGCGCGAATTTATTCCCCCCATGGCGGCGTCCTTCATCACGATGCGCGCTCAGCCAAGAGCAAGGTCTATTTTCTAATCGAGCGGCAACTGGAGCAGTTGAGCGACCACATCCTGTTCGTCTCCGAGTTCGAGCGCAGAACCTATGCCGCGAAGGTCGGTCATCCGCGCAGCCCGCACAGCCTCGTCCATAACGGGCTTCAGCAGTTGGAATTCGAACCGGTAGCAACGCAGTCCGGAGCTGCTGACTTCCTCTATATCGGGATGATGCGCGACCTGAAGGGACCGGATCTCTTCATCGAAGCCTTGGCGAGCCTGCGCGAACGTCATCCTGGCGTAACCGCCCATATGGTAGGCGACGGAGAGGACCTGCCGCGCTACCGCGCACGGGTTGACGGGCTGGGTCTTGATGTAACGTTTCACGCGGCAATGCCGGCACGCGCCGCCTTCGGTCTCGGGCGGTTCATGGTCGTCCCATCGCGAGCGGAGGCCATGCCTTATATCGTCCTCGAGGCCTTGGCTGCGGGACGTTCGATCATCGCGACGGCGGTGGGAGGAATTCCCGAGATCTTGGGTCAATCGTCGCCTGCATTGGCACAGCCGTCCGTTGCAAGCCTCGTCGGGCAAATGTCCCGCGCCCTTGAGCATCCGTCATGGCTCGCATCGGTGATGCCCGCCGCGGACGATCTGCGGCACCGGTTCAGCGCCGTCGACATGGCCAGGCGTATCGAAACCGTTTACCGTAATTCCTGACTGCGCTTGCCGTTCAGCTTGGTCTCAAGCCTTTCTTAGGCGTGTGACGCTAGGTTGCTCGCTGTTGCGAGAAGGCAAATGACCCAAACCGGACCGATCGATATCAGCGCGCGAGACGTGCGCGATCACGCTGTTCTGTCATCACAGCCGAATTCCGGCGGGCTCAACGCCTACGCCCGGCAGATCGCGTCCCAGTATCGGCGCGACACCCTCTCTCCCGTGATGGTGAGCGGCCTGTTGCGCTTGGCCGAGTTTCTGATCGTGGCGCTGGTCGGTTTGGCCGTTTTGCTCGGCTATTCGGACGCTCGCGACAGTTTCACCTGGTTCTATCCTCCAGCCATCCTCGCCGGAGCCGCCCTCAGCGTCGTACTCCTCGAGGTCGCAAATCTTTATCAGCCCAGCGCGATGCGACGTCCGCTTGCGCATCTTCCGCGCGCCGGTCTGGTCATTGTTGGAAGTTTTGCCCTGCTCGCCATGGCGGCATTCTTCTTGAAAATGTCGGAGGAATTTTCTCGGGTCTGGTTCGCGGGCTGGCTGATTGGCAGCGCGGTCGCTCTTCTGCTTGGCAGGTTCATCGTCGCCATCTTGATCCGGCGCTGGGCACGCAACGGCACGATGGAGCGGCGGGCCCTCATCGTGGGCGGCGGGCACCCGGCCGAAACTTTGATCCGAACGATCGAGCAGGACCCGGATAACGACATTCGCATCTGCGGTATTTTCGACGATCGGGATGATCTTCGCTCACCTTCCGTCGTCGCGGGCTACCCGAAGCTCGGTTCCATCGGCGAACTGGTCGAATTCGCGCGCATCGCGCGGATCGACATGCTGATCGTCTCCCTGCCCTTGAGCGCGCATTCGCGGGTTCTTTCACTCTTGAGGCAGCTTTGGGTGCTGCCGGTCGACATTCGTCTGTCGGCTCATTCCAACGAGTTGCGTTTCCGTCCCCGCGCCTATTCCTATATCGGCTCCGTTCCGATGCTCGACATCTTCGACAGGCCGATCAACAACTGGGATTCGGTGGCAAAGAGACTATTCGACATCGTTTTCAGCCTGACCGGCTTGGTCATCTTTCTGCCCGTCATGGCTGCGACGGCCATCGCCATCAAGCTCGACAGCCGTGGTCCGGTCTTCTTCAAGCAGAAGCGCTACGGTTTCAACAACGAGCTGATCGAGGTGTTCAAGTTCCGCTCGATGTATGTCGACCAATCCGATGCCACGGCCGCCAAGCTTGTCACCAAGGGCGACCCGCGCGTCACCCGCGTCGGACGCTTCATCCGCAAGACGAGCCTTGACGAGCTCCCGCAATTCATCAACGCGCTTTTCGGCTCGCTCTCGCTGGTCGGCCCGCGGCCGCACGCGGTGCATGCCAAGGCCGAGAACCAGCTCTACAACGACGTCGTCGACGGCTATTTCGCCCGTCACCGCGTGAAGCCGGGCATTACCGGCTGGGCGCAGATCAACGGCTGGCGCGGCGAGACCGATTCGTCCGAGAAGATCCAGCGCCGCGTCGAGCACGACCTGCACTATATCGAGAACTGGTCGCTCGGG
>CAZEEC010000061.1:0-11939 GCA_964511105.1 uncultured Mesorhizobium sp. | reverse complement strand
GGCCACTTTGCGGATGACGTTGGAATCGTCCACGATCATGCAGCGCTTCATCCCGGAATTCCTTCTGTCCATGCGTGCGGCCCCGGCCTTTTCTTCGGCACCAAGCTACGCCCTGACGGGTAAAGAAGGGGGTAAATGTTGCGCTGAATTTTGGGTTAACGGCTCAGGGCTCGATCAGGCGGCGGTCAGGACGATCTCGTCGGCATTGGCCCGAATATTGACGTCCATGCCGGCATCGCGGGCCAAAAGGAGCGTGTAATAGGCCTGCACCGAATGGGCATCGATTGCCTCCTCGGGTTTGCGGCCCGAATGCATCTCCAGAAACTTCGCCGGAACACGGACCATCGGGCCGTTCGCCGTCAGGGTGAATTTCGGCTGTGCTTCCAGATTGTCCAGGTGCACGGTGATCTTGCCGCCGCGCGGGATCGCGCCGCTGGCGATAAGAACGAGGTTCAAGAGCAGCTTGACCGCGTTCTTGGGCAAGAGCGCTCGCTCGCCGGTCCATTGGAGCTCGGGCTTTTCGTTCTTCAAAAAGGCCTGCGCGACGTTTTCCGCGTCGCCAGTGTCGATCTGCATGCCCGCCGAGCCGGCCGCGCCAAAGGCGATGCGGGCGAATTGCAGCCGCGCCGAGGCGTTGCGCGCGCTGGTACGGATCAGGTGCATCGCGTCTTCGTCCGCGCCGCCCTCGTCGAGCAGTTCAAGCCCGTTATTGATAGCGCCGACCGGTGAGATGACGTCGTGACAGACGCGGCTGCACAAGAGTGCGGCGAGATCGCTCGCCGTCAGCGTAAAAAGTTCGGACATGTGATCGAGCCCCTCGTTCCATTCCTGCTTCGAATCGCTGCCGAAGCGCCTTTGTGGTCGTGACACAGGCTGCCGCCGTCATCAACAAAATGACCTTCTCGCCAAGCCTTACCTTTCATTAAGCCTGCCGGGTTACCGTTCCTTAAACGTAAATGCGCGGCGTTGGGACCGATTCCCGTTGCGCTCGCGCCCGCTACGGAGGTTTGCCGTGAATCCGCAAATGCCAGCATTTCATGCACTGCGTCTGCCTTTCCTTCTGGCGCTTGTCGCTGCCTTGATGGTCGCCATCGCCGCGCCGGCTCGCGCCAACCAGCCCTATACGGCCCAGGAGATCGTCGATTCGGGACACCATTTCTTCGGCTCCACGTCCGGCGGCCTTGCCACCGTCGTCGAGCAGATATTCAAGAGCTATGGTCTGCCCAACGGCTATATTCTGGGCGAGGAGGCAGGCGGCGCCTTCATCGGCGGGCTGACCTATGGCGAGGGCACGCTTTATACCAAGAATGTCGGCGACCACCGCGTCTATTGGCAAGGTCCGTCCGTCGGCTGGGATGCAGGCGGGCAGGGATCGCGCACCATGGTGCTGGTCTACAATCTCGACAGTGTGCCGAGCCTCTACAATAAGCGCTATGCGGGGGTTGCCGGATCGGCCTATCTCGTCGCCGGCCTCGGCTTCAATGTCATGAAGAACGGCAATATCCTGCTCGTGCCGGTTCGCACCGGCGTCGGCGCCCGGCTTGGCGTCAATGTCGGCTATCTGAAACTGACGCAGGGGCCGACCTGGAACCCGTTCTGAGCCATTTTCGTCGTTTTTGCCTGCAGGACTTGAACAGGATTTGGCCCGGGTCCATCAGAAAGTCCCTAGGGCATCGGACGGAAAAGTGGAATCCGGTTTTTTGATCGATCCGATGCCCATATAAAGTGTTGGAGCGTCCTTGGTACGTCTGAAAGGATGCACGGCGCTCCAATGTCTGGCCGTTGATGGAAGACCCCTGTGATCCAGACCCTGCTGTTCTTCGGCCTTGGCTTCTTGACCGCGACCTTCATCGGGCTTTTGATCGGGCCGGCCCTTCATCGGCGCACCGCGCGCCTGACCGCGCGCCGCATCGAGGCGCGCCTGCCTTTGACGCGCGAGGAGATCCAGGCCGACAAGGACCGCATCCGTGCCGAGGCGGCGCTCAAGCAAAGGCGGGTCGAAATCGAACTCAAATCGGCGCGTGAACGCCTTGCCGAACAGGAAGTCGAGCTCGATCGGCAGCGCCAGGCGCTCGATGCGCGCCTCGACGACCTTGCCGAGCGCGACCGGCGCATCGGCGAATTGGAGGCAGAGGCGCAGGCCCTCGCGGCGTCTATGGCCGATACCGATGAAAAGATGACGCAGCTTGAAGACCGGCTCGTTTCCGAGCATGCCGAATCCTTCAGCCGCAAGAGCGAGATCGACCGGCTGAACGCGCTTTACGAGGATGCCAGCCTGACGGCCAGCAGCCGCCAGATCGAGATCGCTCAGCGCGAGACCGAGATCGACCGGCTGGCGACCGACCTTGCCGCGCTGCGCAACCAGCGCAACGAGACCGACCGCAAGATGCGCGACGTGGCGGCCGACAACAAGGCCTTGCGCGACGCGTTGAAGAGCGAGACGCGCAAGGTCGAGGAGGCCAATCGGCGCATCGAGCGTCTGGTGGCCGATCTGTCGGACCGTGACGACAAGTTGGAGCGGCGCGAACAGGAATTGGCGCGGTTGAAGGGCAGGGCCGGAAAAGCGGCTGACGCTCAGCTTGAGCCAGCCGACCGGATCGCTGCCGACAGCGACCGGCTTGAAAAGAAAATCGCGTCCCTAACTCGCGAGAACAAGCGGCTGAAGTCGCAAGCGGCCGCCACTTCGACGGCTAAGCCGGCCTCCCTCGAGGCCGACCAACTGCGCGAGGAACTGCACCGGCTTGCCGCCGAAATGGTCCATCTGACGGCAACGCTCGAAGGCCCGGATTCACCGATCCGAAAGGCGATCGTAGCGGCGCAGACGTCAGGCGAGGGCGGTCCCGTCAGCCTTGCTGAACGGATACGCGCCTTGCGCGACGCGTCGGAACGGGCGCGCTCAGGTCCGGTTCCCCCCGCCGATGCGGCGGAGCCTGTGGAGAGCGATCGCTGAGGCCGCGGCCACGTTGAGGCTGTCGAAGTCGCTTTCGATGTCGATGCGGACGCGGCGCATCCGCGTCATCAGCGCCTCGGCAAGCCCGGGACCTTCGGAGCCGAGATAGATGGCTTGCCGGCCGACAGGCGCGACGCTTGCGATGTCCTCCGCCTCGCGCGGCGTCATCGCCAATTGCTCGAAGCCTGCCCGATCCAGTTCAGCGTGAAGGGCGTCGATATCGGAAAAGACGAGATAGGGCACCTTGAGCACGGCGCCGACGGAAACGCGTATCGCCTTGCGGTAGAGCGGATCGCAGCTTGCCGCGTCGAGAAGGACGGCATCGGCGCCGAGCGCTGCCGCGTTGCGGAAGATGGAGCCGACATTGTCATGATTGGAGATGCCGGCCAGGACGACGACCAGGGCGTCGTGCGGCAGCCCTCGCAGCATGGCGGCCGGATCGGGCCGCTCACCTTTGCGGCCGATCGCCAGGATGCCGCGGTGGATGTGAAAGCCGGCGATGGCATCCATGATCGCCTGGCTGGCGACATAGACCGGTACGTCGTGCGGCTTCAGCGCGAGCGTGTCCGCCATGCCGGCCCACCGCTTGTCGAGCAGAAGCACCGACTCCGTTTGAAACCGGCGGGCGGTAAACAGCACGTTCAATACGACCTTGCCTTCGGCGACAAAGCGATCGAAGCGGCCGACCAGATCGCGTTCCCGCACGTTGCGGTAGGCGGCGATCCGGGGATCGTCGGCGTCTGTGATCGGGATCGGCGTCATGGCGGGCTTATTTCACAACCGGCCGGCGAACGTCCAGTTGGATCGAAGCGGGACCGCTCGATCAGGTTGCCCGGCGGTCGCGCACTTCGCTAGGCTGGCGCCGCGGCCGCAACGGGCCGAAGATGCGCTCCATGGTTTCCAAGAGCATTTCGACGGCGGTGGAACTGCAACTATAGTAGATGGTCTGGCGGTCGCGGCGGGTTCGAACCAGATCCATGGCGCGCAATTTGGCCAGATGCTGCGACAGCGCCGATTGGCTGAGCTGCACCTTGTCCGCTATCGCGCCTACGGAAAGCTCGCCATGGTGCAGATGGCACACGATGGCGAAGCGTTTCTCATTCCCCAGTACGCCGAGCAAAGCCGCGGCCTTGCCGGCATTTCTGGCGAGTTCATCGGAAACCATGCGATCCCTCGGACAATCGAAGAGAACTTGGCTGTTAACGTTGCCGGGGCACGCAGGTTGCGGCCTGTCACAAACTTTGTTGGATGGGTCAGGAGGCCGTCTGGGCGGCGCGGGCGCGGCGGGTCATTTCGACGAACGCGGGGCGCAGGGCGTCCTTAGAGGCGAGCGGGGAGGGAAAGAGCAGACGGGCCGTTGTCTGGCCGGCCCTGAGGTCGAAACCGTCCGGGTCGATCCCCGTCATCGTCCAGTCCAACGCCTCCGCGACGCCGGCAAAATGGCGCGCGCACAGCGCCAGCGCGTCACGATGATCCGCATTCATGTGGTCGATCGCGCCCTGCTCGACAGCTTCGAGGGCCGCTGCGACCTCAAGATCGCTCAGTATGTCGGTGGGCATGAGCCGGAACGCCTTGCCGAACCCGCCATTCAAGCTCGCTTCTTCCGGCTCGAGGCGAAAATAGGAGAAATCACCGAAATCGGAGTAGAGCTTGGCCTTGGGGTGCCGGTTGAGGAAGCGGCGTGCATGTTCGGCTCGCTCCGCTGCGTCACGGTCGCTCTTCCTCGCGCGGCATTTGATCGTCATGCGCGGGTGGGCGAGCGGGTCGCCCCTGCCGGGTTCGCCGACAAGCAGCGAACAGCGCTCATTCGCCACGAGCCCGGCCGTGTGCGCGGCGAGCGTCGAAACCAGGATCAGAGGGCGCCCGGCCATGTCGGTTGCGAGCGATACGCGGCTGGCGAGCGGCCAGCCTGTCGCGGCTTCGGCCACGGCCAGCGACGCATGTCGCGCACTGCGCAAGAGCGTCTTGCCGAGCCGGATCGCCTCGGCGTCGGTTGGTTGCAGGACATCCTTCTTCGGCTCATCCATAGCACCCTCCGTCAGGCAATCACGCCCGCCTTGCTCAATTCCCTGATGCGTTCCCCCGCAACGCCGAAAGCGGCGAGGTCTTCGAACCAGTCGGCCGGCTGCATGTCGGAGACCGCGGCTGGGGTCCGGGAAAAGCGCGGGGCCGGGCGCGGACGGGTCAACTGGCCTTTGGTGGCATAGGTGCCGCGCGCGACATTGTGCGGGTGGGCGGTCGCCTCCGTCAGCGACAGCACCGGCGCGACGCAGGCGTCGGTGGACTCAAACAGGACAGCCCAGTCATCGCGCGTCTTTTGCCGCAAGCGGGCGGCGATCACTTGGCGCATCTGGCTCCAGATGCTCGGGTCGTATTGCCTGGCTACAAAATTTTCGTCGAGAGGCAGGAGCCGCGCGAATTCGGCGAAGAATTGCGGTTCAAGGCAGCCGACGGCCACGTGCTTGCCGTCGCTTGTCTCATAGGTGTCGTAGAACGGCGCGCCGGTGTCGAGCAGGTTCGACCCGCGCTCGTCCTTCCAAAAGCCCGTGGCGAGGAAGGCGTGAAACGGTGCCGTCAGCATGGCCACCCCGTCGATCATCGCGGCATCGACCACCTGGCCTTTGCCGGAAATGCCGCGCTCGACCAGCGCAGCGAGGAGCCCAGTGAGCAGGAACATCGTGCCGCCGCCGAAATCGGCCACCAGATTGAGGGGGGGGACCGGCTTGCCGCTCTTCTCGCCGATCGCGTGGAGCGCGCCGGAATAGGCGAGATAGGTGATGTCGTGGCCGGCGCGGGGGGCGAGCGGCCCGTCCTGGCCGAAGCCCGTCATGCGGGCAAAGACCAGGCGCGGATTGCGCTCCATGCAGATATCCGGACCGAGCCCGAGCCGCTCCATGACGCCCGGCCGGAACCCTTCGATCACCACATCCGCATGGGCGACCAGATCGAGCACGAAATCGGTGCCGCGCGGATCCTTCAGGTCGATCCTGACGATGTCGCGCCCATGCCGGTCGAGATCGAATTCCGGCGGCACGTTGAGGAAGGCCTGCGTGTTGGCCTTGCGCTCGACGCGCAGGATGCGCGCGCCGAGTTCGGCCAGCATCAGGCCGGCGAGCGGGACGGGGCCGAGCCCGGCCATCTCGATGATCGTGAGACCGCTCAGCGGTCCTGACTTTGCCGGTCCCGATGCCATCTGCTGCGTTGCCCTATTTCGGCGCCATGCGGATCGCGCCGTCGAGGCGGATCGTCTCGCCGTTCAGCATCTGGTTTTCGACGATGTGGACGGCAAGCGCGCCATATTCGCCGGGCTCGCCGAGACGCGAAGGGAAGGGCACCTGCTGGCCGAGCGACTTTTGCGCGTCTTCGGGCAGGCCGGCCAGCATCGGGGTCATGAAAAGGCCCGGCGCGATCGTGCACACGCGGATGCCGGAACGGGCGAGGTCGCGGGCAGCTGGCAACGTCATGCCGACGACGCCGCCCTTGGACGACGAATAGGCGATCTGGCCGATCTGGCCGTCATAGGCGGCGACCGACGCGGTGTTGATGATGACGCCGCGCTCGCCGCTTTCCATCGGCTCCAGATGCTGGCAGCGCTCGGCCATCAGGCGGATCATGTTGAAGGTGCCGATGAGGTTGACCTCGATCACCTTGCGATAGGCATCCAGCGGGTGGACGCCGTCCTTGCCGATCGTCTTCATGGCGATCGCGATGCCGGCGCAGTTCACCAGGATGCGCGGCTCGCCGAGCTTGTCGTTCACTTCCTTGAAGGCCGCTTCGCCAGCTTCCGCGCTCGACACGTCGCATTTGACCGCGATGCCGCCGATTTCGTCCGCGACCTTTTGCGCCCGCTCGATGCCGACATCGAAAACGGCGACCTTGGCCCCCTTGGCGCCAAGCGCCCGCGCTGTTGCTTCGCCGAGACCGGAACCGCCGCCCGTGACGACCGCGACGTGACCTGATGGATTCATGATGATTTTCTCCGATAGAATAAGACATTCTGCGTTATCTTGAAGGTGGTCCGGATGGAAGCCAAGGCCCGGCGCACGCTGGCTTTTCCTTAGGAGATTCTACCTGCGGATGACAGCCTTCAGAACGTCGCGGACGCCGATCGAGCCGACGAAGCGCGACTGCTCATCGAACAGCGCCACCGGCGCGGTGGCCGAGCGGTGCATCGCCGCCATCACCGTCTTCAGCGACGTTCCCGGCGATGCCCAGAAGACAACCGGCCTGTCCGCCGGCAGGTCCTCGATATTTTCGCAGGAGACCCAGATCGCGGGCAGGCCGTTGCGCTCCGCGTCGATCACCAGCATGTTCTCGTCGAACTTAAAGCGCGTGGTCCGGCGGCGATCGAGCCACAGCCAGTCCTCGCCACCGGAATCGAGATCGCGCGCGTCGCGCATGATGTTCCAGGCTGTCAGCACGGACAGCGGATTCACATTGGCGATGAAGTCGCGGACATAATCATTGGCCGGCGCCAGCACGATCTCCTCCGGCGCGCCGGTCTGGACGATGTGCCCGCCTTCCATAATCGAGATCGTATTGCCAATCTTCAAAGCCTCTTCCAGGTCGTGGCTGACGAATAAAATCGTCTTCTTCAACTTGGCCTGAAGGTCGAGGAGTTCGTCCTGCAATTTGGTGCGGATCAGAGGATCGAGCGCGGAGAACGGCTCGTCCATCAGCAGGATCGGCGCATTCGTGGCAAAGGCGCGGGCCAGGCCGACGCGTTGCTGCATGCCGCCCGACAATTCATGGGCGTATTTGTCGGCCCACTGACTCAAGCCGACGAGATCGAGTTGCGCGCCAACGCGTTCCTTGCGCTCCTTTGCCGGCACGCCCGACAGTTCCAGCCCGAAGCCGATATTCTCGGCCACCGTGCGCCAGGGCAGAAGCGCGAATTGCTGGAACACCATGGCGACCGACTGGCGCCGGATGCGCCGCAATTCCGCCGGCGAGCAGGAGACGACATCGACCTTCTTGCCGTGACCGTCATCCACCATGACGGCGCCGCGGGTCACCTGGTTCAGCCCGTTGACCGCGCGCAGCAAGGTCGACTTGCCGGATCCCGACAGGCCCATCAGGACCGAGATTTCGCTCTCGTTGACCGTCAAGTCGGCTTGCGCACAGCCGAGGACGGCGCCGGTCTTCTGAAGAATTTCCGTGCGGTCGGCGCCCGCATCGAGCAGCGGCAGTGCGGCGCGTTGTTCGGCCGGCGTGCCGAAGATAATGTCGACGCGGCGGAATTCGATCGCCGCATTCATTTCGTTTTCTCCGTTCCGATGCGCGCCATGCGGTCGAGAATGATGGCCAGGATGACGATCGCCAGACCCGCCTCCAGCCCGAGCGGAATGTTGACCGTATTGAGAGCGCGCACCACCGGTTTGCCAAGCCCGTCCGCGCCGATCAGGGCGGCGATGACGACCATCGACAGCGACAGCATGATGCACTGGGTCAGTCCGGCCATGATCGTCGGCAGGGCCGAGGGCAGTTCCACCTTCCACAGAAGCTGGCGGCGGGTGGCGCCGAAGGCCTCGCCGGCGTCGAGCATCGGCTGCGGCACCGAGACGATGCCGAGATAGGTTAGGCGGATCGGTGCGGGCGATGCGAAGATGATCGTCACGATCAGCCCGGGTGCGATGCCGAGGCCAAAAAGGATAAGAACCGGAATCAGATAGACGAAGGTCGGCAAGGTCTGCATCAGGTCGAGGATCGGCTGCAGCCAGGCATAGACGCGTGCATTGTGCGCCGCCCAGATGCCGACCGGGACCCCGATCGCCATCGAAGCGGCCGCGGCCGAAACGACCAGCACCAGGGTCTCCACCGTCTCGCCCCACAGGCGTTGATTGATGATGAAAAGAAGCCCGACAATGACCCCCAGGGAAAGCTTCCATGACCGCTTCAACGCATAGGCCAAAGCGGCGATGGCCAGCACCACGAGGACGGGCGGGCACATCAGGATCAGGTCGATCGCTGAATCCAGAACCGAGCGCAAGCCATTGGAAATCGAGTCGAAAAACCACGCGAAATTGTCGACCAGATAGTCGAAGAAGGTCTGGCCCCAACGGCCGATCGGTATCTTCTCGCTTGCCACCCAGCTTGAAACCGGATCCATGTTGCGTCTTTCTCATAGACGCGCACCGACACTGACGCCCGGTACGCAAAAGGCGGCCGGTCGTCGCGGCCGCCTGTTTCAGAACCTGCCTCGGTTACAGCCCGAGTTCGGCGCGCACGGCAGCTTCGCCGTCCTCTCCATCGACGGTCGTCACGCCTTCGAGCCATGGCGTCAGCGCATCGGGATTGGTCTGCAACCACTCGCTCGCCGCATCCTGGGGATCGGCGCCATCGTCGAGGATCGCGCCCATGATCTCGTTTTCCAGTTCGAGCGTGAAGGTGAGGTTGTTCAGGAACCGGCCGACATTCTGGCATTCTTCGGTATAGCCGGCGCGCACGGCGGTGTGGACGGTCGCGCCGCCGAAATTCTCGCCGAAGACCTCGTCGCCCCCATCGAGATATTCCATGTCGACATTGGCGTTCATCGGGTGCGGTTCCCAGCCGAGAAAGACGACGTCCTGCTCGGACCGCGCGGCCCGCGTCACGGCCGACAGCATGCCGGCTTCCGAGCTTTCCACCAGATCGAACCCGCCGAGGCCGAACTGGTCGGCCTCGATCATTTCCAGGATCAGGCGGTTGCCGTCATTGCCGGGCTCGATACCGATAATCTGGCCGTTCAACTGGTCGCTGAACTGGGCGATGTCGGCAAAGGTCGTGAGACCCTTGTCATAGGTGTATTGCGGCACGGCGAGCGTGTATTTCGCGCCTTCGAGATTGACCTTGATGTCCTCGACCGTGCCGGCATCGAGATAGGGGCGGATATCGGCTTCCATCGTCGGCATCCAGGTGCCCAAGAAGACGTCGATGTCGTTATTGGCGAGCGAGGCGAAGGTGACGGGCACGGCCAGCAATTGAACGTCGGTCTGATAGCCGAGTGCCTCGAGCACGGTGGTGGCGACGCCCGTGGTCGCCGTGATGTCGGTCCAGCCGACGTCCGAAAACCGGATTGTCTGGCAAGATTGCGGCTCCTGAGCGAACGCCGCGCCAGCCGACAGCGTGGTCGAAAGGGCAAGAGTGATGAGGAATGTGCGCTTGCGCAGCATGGTTCGTCTCCCATTTTGATCGGAATAAAGCCGCGATATCGAGCTTTTCACGAGAAGGGTGAAGCCAAACACCATTTGCAGCCGGATTCAAGAAGCTTGTGGAATGGATTGATATTGCACGCCCGCCCCAAATTCGGTGGATGATGCCGATTGGCTCTCCATGGGCGCCCTTAAAGACGCATAAGGGCCTCATGGCCAAGCTCTATTTCCACTATTCGGCGATGAATGCCGGCAAGTCGACGCTGCTTCTCCAGGCATCCTACAATTATCGCGAGCGCGGGATGCGCACCGCGATCTTCACCGCCGCGATCGACGACCGTGGCGGCGTCGGGCGGATCGCATCGCGGATCGGACTTGCCGCCGATGCCGAACTGTTCTCGGCCGAGACCGACCTCTACGCCTTCGTCGCGACGCTTATCCACAAGGAGCCGCTGCATTGCGTTTTCGTGGACGAGGCGCAATTCCTGACCGAGGCGCAGGTCTGGCAACTGGCGCGTGTCGCCGACCGGCTCGGCGTGCCGGTCATGTGCTATGGCCTGCGCACCGATTTTCGCGGCGAGCTTTTCCCAGGTTCGCGGGCGCTATTGGCTATCGGGGATGAATTGCGCGAAGTGCGCACGATCTGCAAATGCGGGCGCAAGGCGACAATGGTGGTCCGGCTCGGCGTTGACGGAAAGGTGCTGCACGAGGGCGAACAGGTCGCGATCGGCGGTGAAGAGCGCTATGTGTCGCTTTGCCGCCGCCATTGGGAGGAAGAAATGGGCCGTCTCCCGGCCGAGGATCTGATCGGCTTCATCGCTCGAGGATAGCCGCAAGCCTCTGGTCCCAGCGGGGTGCGGGATGCTAGGCTGCAGTCAACCGGGGTGGGGGGGCTGGTCATGGACGGTTTCAAGTCCGATATCGAGATCGCGCGCGGCGCGTCCAAAAAGCCGATCGTCGAGATCGGCGCGCGGCTCGGCATCCCGCCCGAACATCTGATCCCCTACGGGCACGACAAGGCCAAGGTTTCAGCCGCCTACATCAAATCCTTGAAGAGCAAGCCGGACGGCAGGCTCGTTCTCGTCACCGCCATCAGCCCGACACCGGCTGGCGAGGGAAAATCGACCACGACGGTGGGGCTTGGCGACGGTCTCAACCGGATCGGCAAGCGCGCCGTGGTCTGCATCCGCGAAGGTTCGCTTGGGCCCAATTTCGGCGCCAAAGGCGGCGCCGCCGGCGGCGGCTACGCGCAGATCGTGCCCATGGAGGACATGAACCTTCATTTCACCGGCGATTTTCACGCCATCACCACGGCGCACAATCTCCTTTCCGCGCTCATCGACAACCACATCTATTGGGGCAATGAGCAGAAGATAGACGTGCGCCGCATCACCTGGCGCCGCGTCATGGACATGAACGATCGCGCGCTTCGCGAGATCGTTTCGGCGCTCGGTGGCGTTGCCAATGGCTATCCGCGCGAGACCGGCTTCGACATCACGGTGGCGTCGGAAGTCATGGCGATCCTGTGCCTGGCAGTCGATCTCAAGGACCTCGAAAAGCGGCTGGGCGACATCATCATCGGCTATCGCAGCGACAGGAGTGCCGTCTGCGCCCGCGACATCAAGGCCGACCGCGCGATGGCGGTGCTCTTGAAGGATGCGATCCAGCCGAACCTCGTCCAGACGCTCGAAAACAATCCAGCTTTCGTCCATGGCGGGCCGTTCGCCAATATCGCGCATGGCTGCAATTCGGTCATGGCGACGACGACGGCGCTCAAGCTTGGCGACTATGTCGTCACCGAGGCAGGCTTCGGCGCCGACCTCGGCGCGGAGAAGTTCTTCGACATCAAGTGCCGCAAG
>CAZEEC010000060.1:0-12029 GCA_964511105.1 uncultured Mesorhizobium sp. | reverse complement strand
AGCGGGCGATGGATGCGCGGGCGCTGAAGATCGAAGCAGCACGAGTTGCGCTGTCTCATGTCGAAGCCGGCATGAAGCTCGGAATTGGAACCGGATCGACGGCCGAGGAATTCGTGCGTCTCCTGGCGACTCGTGTGGCGGAAGGTCTCGACATTGTGGGTGTTCCGACATCGGAGCGAACGGCTCAGCTTTGCCGCGATCTTTCGGTCCCCCTTGCCACGCTTGACGACGAACCCGTACTGGACCTGACCGTCGATGGAGCCGACGAGATCGGGCCCCGACTCGCGCTCATCAAGGGCGGCGGCGGCGCGTTGTTGCGGGAAAAGATCGTGGCCTTCGCCTCGAAGCGGATGATCGTGATCGCGGATGCGTCCAAGATCGTCGACACGCTCGGCCAGTTTCCCTTGCCCATCGAGGTCAATCCCTTCGGCCTCGAGGCCACGCGAATCGCCATCGAGAAAGCTGCAGGAAAACTGGCTCTGTCAGCACAAATCGCGGTGCGTCGGCGTGACCAAGATGCGTTCGTGACCGATGGCGGACACCTGATACTCGATGCATCTTTTGGACGCATTCCCGATCCAGTGGCGCTGTCAGACGCGCTTCATGCGATTCCGGGCGTGGTGGAACATGGGCTGTTTCTCGACCTCGCGGATCTTGCCATTGTGGCTGAAGCCGATGGCGTTCGGACAATCGAGGGCTAGCAGACCCTCAATGAGGAGATTGAAATGAAATTCAACTATGCAGGCATTGCGCTCGCGTTTGGTGTCGCGTTTTCCGTAGCGCCGGTGGCCGCGCAGGAGGCATCACAGAGCCATTTGCAGGCGGCGCGGGCGGCTGTCGATGCGATCGGCGCAACGGACGAGTTTGATGGCATTCTGCCACAAGCCGCTATGGCGCTGAAGGCGGAACTCATTCAGAAAAATCCCGATCAAGCGCAACTCATCGGCCGCACCGTCGACGAAAAGGCGCTTGCGCTTGCGAGCCGCCGGGCCGATCTGGAACGCGAGGCGGCTGCCGCGTTCGCTCGCGGCTTCAGCGAGGAAGAACTGGTCGCAGTTTCCGAATTCTACAATTCGGAGGCCGGCCGCAAACTCATCGAACAGGGTCCGGTCGTGACCCGTGAAGTCTTGCAGGCCGCAGACATCTGGCAGTCGGGCATCGCACGTGATCTTGCGGTGGAGGTCGCTCGCGAACTTGACACAGCGAGTGGCGGCCCGACTTCGGAAACGGCTGAGCCTGTCTCCGACTGACGTTTGGCCTGTCTGATTAAAGACTTGATCCTGCGCTCGTCGGTCCGCGCCCAATTACCCGCTCAATAAGGAAAGCGCTTCCATGGCCAGCTACGACTACGATCTTTTCGTCATCGGCGGCGGTTCGGGTGGCGTGCGGGCGGGACGCGTCGCGGCGTCGCTCGGCAAGCGCGTTGCCATTGCCGAGGAGTATCGGTTCGGCGGAACATGCGTCATCCGCGGCTGCGTCCCGAAGAAGCTCCTCGTCTACGCGTCGCAGTTTCCCGAGCATTTCGAAGATGCTGCGGGCTATGGCTGGACGGTGGGCGAACGTTCATTCGATTGGAAGACGTTGATCGAGAACAAGGACAGGGAGATTGCCAGGCTGGAGGGTCTCTACCGCAAGGGCCTTGAAAGCGCGGGTGCCGAGATCATCGAAAGTCGCGCCGTGCTTGAGGACGCCCACACCGTCCGCCTGGCCGGCGATGGCCGCACCGTGACGGCGGAGACGATCCTGATTGCAACCGGCGGCCGCCCAAAGCTTCATCCCGCTCTTCCAGGCAACGAGCATTGCATCACCTCGGATGAGGCATTTCACCTTGCCGAACTTCCCAAGGCCATTGCGATAGCTGGCGGTGGCTATATCGCGGTCGAATTCGCCAACATTTTCCATGGTCTTGGCGTTGAGACGACGTTGATTTATCGCGGCTCGGAGATTTTGGGTCGCTTCGACAAGGACTTGCGCACCGGCCTTCATGTTGAGATGGAAGCCAAAGGTATCAACTTCGTGTACAGGGAAATCTTCTCCCGGATCGAAAGGCGCTCTGACGGGCGCCTTGATGCCCGTACGAATGCGGATCGCGTCCTTACCGTCGACCAGGTGATGCTCGCGATCGGACGTGCTCCTCACACAGTTGGTCTCGGCTTGGAAAATGCCGGCGTCGAAGTGGGATCGAAGGGCGAGGTCCTTGTCGACGACTATTCGCGCACCAATGTCGATAACATCTATGCGATCGGCGACGTCACCGACCGGCTGCAACTGACGCCGGTGGCGATTCACGAGGCGATGTGTTTCGTCGACACGGTTTTTCGTGGCAAGCCGACCGTACCCGACCGTGAGGCGGTTGCGACGGCCGTCTTCTCGCAGCCTGAACTGGGGACGGTTGGCCTCTCGGAGGAAGACGCCGCCAAGGCCTATGACGAACTCGAGATCTATAAGACGACCTTTCGGCCGATGCGTCACACCCTGTCCGGGCGCATCGAAAAGATGATCATGAAACTCGTCGTCGATGCTAAAAGCCGCCGTGTCGTCGGCGCGCATGTTTTGGGCACGGACGCGGGCGAAATGGCACAGCTTCTGGGCATTGCCGTCAAAGGCAGGCTCACCAAGGAGATCTTTGATGCGACGATGGCGGTTCATCCGACCGCTGCGGAAGAACTCGTCACCATGTACCAGCCGAGTTACCGCGTGAAGAATGGCGAGCAGATCGCTTAGCACCGGCGTTTGCCTGTCGCCGAAGGGCCGGCCTCCGGCTTTCACCAAGCCTTGAACAACTCTGAATAGTTCAAAACTCACAGCAGCGCTGACAGGTTAAGCCGCTTCCAGTGTAGGAATACCGGACACGTCAACTTCGCGCTCGACATGCCAGGCATCGTAAGCCGCCTGCATCCTGAGCCAGACAGCTGGGCCATTGCCGACGAGCTTGCCGACCTTGGCCGCGACCGGCGGCGTCATCGGCTTCTTTTCAGTGAGAATGTCGTAGAGCATGGTGCGGGATATCCCGAGCAGGCGGGCAATCTCTGCCTTTGGCTTCCCCATGGCGGGAAGAATATCGTTCAGAGCTGCGCCGGGATGAGACGGGCAGCGATCCGGCGACCTCTTGGCGTCGTATGCGGTCATCTGTTTTCTCCTAATGGTACTGCTCGAAATCGACACTGTGCGCGTCCCCGCCGTCGAACTCGAATGTAATGCACCATGGCCCGTTCACATGGATCGTGTACCGGGGCGGATTGAAGCCGTGTAGCGCATGAAAATCGTAACCGGGCATTTTGAGTTCATCGAGGCGTGCCGCTTCGTTCAGAACATCAAGGCGAACAAGCGCACGATTGTGCATTTTCGGCGCGATCTTCGCGGTTTTGCCGGTCTTGAACAATTCCGCCAGAGCCTTGCTCTTGAATGACTTGATCATGGCCGACATGTAAACCGAACGTGGTCATGTGTAAACCAAAATGGCGCACATTCCAAAACTCCCAAGCGCCCGGAATCGCTTGCCGCTTTGCTAAGTGTGGCGTCTCCGGTCGGCGTGGTATAAGGGACACCGAACGCTTCCGCTGTGGTGCAGCGGATTTTGAGAGATTGACAGGTGCGATGATGGCGAAGTGGTCCCCCAATTCCTGGCGCAACATGCCGATCAGCCAGGTCCCGGCCTATCCGGATCAGCTTGCTCTGGCTGAAACGGAAAAGCAGCTTGCCAGCTATCCACCGCTCGTCTTCGCGGGCGAGGCAAGGAAGCTCAAGAAGCAGCTTGCCGCGGTCTCGGCCGGGGAGGCCTTCATGCTTCAAGGTGGCGACTGCGCCGAAAGCTTTGCCGAACACGGCGCGGACAATATTCGCGACTTCTTCCGCGTCTTCCTTCAGATGGCGGTGGTGCTGACCTTTGGTGGTGCCCAGCCCGTGGTCAAGGTTGGTCGGATTGCAGGCCAATTCGCCAAGCCGCGCTCGTCCGACACGGAGACCAAGGACGGCGTTTCGCTGCCGTCTTATCGCGGCGACATCATCAATGGCATCGAGTTCGATCCGGGAGCGCGGGCTCCCGATCCGGCGCGCCAGCGCATGGCGTATCGCCAGTCCGCCGCGACGCTCAACCTGTTGCGCGCTTTTGCCCAGGGCGGCTATGCCAGCTTGGAAAACGTGCACAAATGGATGCTCGGTTTTGTCTCCGACAGCCCGCAGGCCGAACGCTACGAGGAACTGGCGAACCGGATCACGGAGACGGTCGATTTCATGCGCGCCGTCGGGATTACGTCGGATAGCCATCCAGCGCTGCGCGAGACCGATTTCTATACCAGCCACGAAGCCTTGCTGCTTGGCTATGAAGAAGCCATGACCCGCATCGATTCGACGAGCGGGGACTGGTACGCCACGTCCGGTCACATGATCTGGATCGGCGACCGCACGCGCCAGCCGGACCATGCCCATGTTGAATATTGCCGCGGCATCAAGAACCCGCTCGGCTTGAAATGTGGCCCGTCGATGACGCCGGACGGCTTGATCAAGCTGATCGACATCCTGAATCCCGAGAATGAAGCGGGCCGGCTGACGCTGATCGCGCGTTTCGGGTCCGAGGCGGCTGGAGAGCATCTGCCGAAACTGATCCGCGCCGTTGAAAAGGAAGGGCGCAATGTCGTCTGGTCGTGCGATCCGATGCATGGCAACACGATCACCGCTGCCGGCTACAAGACGCGCCCGTTCGACCGCATCCTGAAGGAAGTGCAGACATTCTTCGACGTTCACGAGGCCGAAGGTACGCATGCCGGCGGCATCCATGTCGAGATGACCGGCAAGAATGTCACCGAATGCACCGGCGGCGCCCGCGCGGTTCGTGATGAGGATCTGCAGGATCGCTATCATACGCATTGTGACCCGCGCCTCAACGCGGATCAGGCGCTGGAACTGGCCTTTCTTGTCAGCGAATTCTTGAACAAGAAGAAGAACGCGAGCACACAGAAAATTGCGATCAACGCCTGGTGACCGGCCAGGTTTTCGAGATGTCCAGTTGATCAGACCTGCGGCGCATAGATCGAGATTGCAGCGGGGTGCACCTTGAAATGCGCCGGCGTTGCGGTGACGATTTCGCCATCGGTGTTCACGGGCATCGTATTCTCCGTCTCGATGTCGAACTCGATACAGCGGGCGGTGCGCACTTCCTTCCAGGCTCCATGGCGCCCGGAACGGAACGAACGCAGCATCAACGCCAGCTTCCAGACATTCGTTAATTCAAGGCTGTAGAGGTCAAGATACCCGTCATCGATCGCGGCATTCTGCTCCACGACATTGCCGCCGCCATAGTGACGTCCGTTGCCGACCGCGATTTGGAAGGTCGATACCTTGGTGGTCTCGCCTTTCTCGGTGATCGTCGCCTTGAACGGATGGGTCTTGGTCAGGATGCGGCTTGCTGCCACCGCGTAGCCTAGCCGCCCCCAGCGCTTCTTCGTCTGCGGATCTAGGCTTTGGGCGAGCTCCGTCGAGATGCCGATGCTGGCGACGTTGAAGAAGGCATGCCCGTTGACTGTGCCGACGTCGACCTTGCGCCGATGGCCGGCTGCTATCACGCCCGCCGCTTCTATCAGATCCATCGGGATGTTCAGTGTGCGTGCAAGGTCGTTGGCGGTCCCCATCGGGATGATGCCCATGGGCACGCCGGATTCCATGACGGCGACGGCCGCCGACGACACCGTGCCGTCGCCGCCGCAGACGATAACCAGGTCAGCGCTCTTGCGCAGGCGCACCACGTCGCGCGCGATCTCCGGCAGAGCCTCGAACGGCTCCACCGTCACATCGAGCCCGCCGGCTCTTAGGCGCGCCAGCACTGGACTGATCGGCTCCTTGCCTCGGCGTGCGTTTGGATTGACGAGAAAAAGCGCGCGTTTGCCGGTCTGCAAGCTGCTGTCCTTTGTGGTGAAAGTCATAGCGAGATAAGAACCGTCAAATGCCATTGCCAGTTGCGGTCAACCAGATTTCGGACCTTTGTTGAAACAGTGGCTGATTGCACGGCTCATATCGGCGCGCTACAGGAAAGCATGACTTCTTCGCCTGACATCCTCCGCATCGCCGTCGCGCAATTGAACCCGATCGTCGGCGACATTGCGGGCAATCTCGCCAAGGCCCGCGAGGCGCGCGCCGATGCAGCGCGGCAAGGGGCTGATCTTGTCCTTTTCACCGAGCTTTTCATTGCCGGCTATCCGCCGGAAGATCTGCTGCTGAAGCGCGCCTTCGTGTCGGCCTGCGAAGCGGCGGCCGCGTCCTTTGCCGCCGAGACGTCCGATGGCGGGCCCGGTATCGTGATGGGTACGCCGCTCAAGCGCACAAGCGGGCTGCACAACGCGATAATCGTCGCCGACGAGGGCAAGATTATTGCCGAGCGCTACAAGGTCGATCTCCCCAATTACGGCGAGTTCGATGAAAAGCGGGTCTTCCAGGCGGGACCGGACATGCCGGGGCCGGTCAATTTTCGCGGCGTCCGCCTCGGCATCCCGATCTGCGAAGACCTTTGGGGTAACCTCGACATTTGCGAGACGTTGGCTGAAAGCGGCGCTGAGATTCTGCTCGTGCCCAATGGCTCGCCTTATTATCGCGGTAAGGCGGATGTGCGCCAATTGGTCGTTCTCCGGCAAGTCATCGAAAGCGGCCTGCCGCTCATCTACGCCAACATGATGGGGGCGCAGGACGAACTCGTCTTCGACGGCGCCTCGTTCGCGATCAACCCCGACAAGTCGCTTGCCTTCCAGATGAGCGCCTTTGAAGACGCCGTCGCGGTTTCCACATGGCGGCGCGGGGATGACGATGCTTGGCGCTGCACCGACGGGCCGCGATCGCTGCTGCCGGATCCGCAGGAGGCGGATTATCGCGCCTGCATGCTCGGCTTGCGCGATTATGTGAACAAGAACGGCTTCAAGAACGTCGTGCTCGGTCTTTCAGGCGGCCTCGATTCCGCGATCTGCGCGGCCTTGGCCGTCGATGCGCTGGGCGAGGAACGTGTTCGGACGGTCATGATGCCCTATCGTTACACAACATCGGCCTCGCTCGAGGATGCCGAGGCGTGCGCGCGCGCGCTGGGCTGCCGCTATGACATCGTTCCCGTCGCGGAACCGGTGGACGGCTTCATGAGCGCGCTGGGGCCGATGTTCGAAGGCACCCGGGAAGGCATCACCGAGGAAAACTTGCAAAGCCGCGCGCGCGGGACGATCCTGATGGCGATCTCCAACAAGTTCGGCTCCATGGTGGTGACGACCGGCAACAAGTCGGAAATGTCGGTCGGCTATGCCACGCTTTACGGCGACATGAATGGCGGGTTCAATCCGATCAAGGACCTCTACAAGATGCAGGTCTACGCCTTGGCCCGGTGGCGCAATTCTACCGTTCCGCCGGGAGCCTTGGGTCCGTCGGGCGAGGTTATTCCGGTCAATATCATCGACAAGCCGCCGTCGGCCGAGTTGCGGCCCGACCAGACCGATCAGGATTCGCTACCGCCCTATCCGGTTCTCGACGACATTTTGGAATGCCTTGTCGAAAATGAGATGGGTGTCGACGACATCGTTGCCCGTGGTCACGATCGAGAGCTTGTCCACCGCGTCGAACATCTGCTCTACGTGGCTGAATACAAGCGCCGGCAGGCCGCGCCCGGCGTCAAGATCACGAGAAAGAATTTCGGCCGCGATCGGCGCTATCCGATCATCAACCGTTTCCGCGACCGGAGCTAGAGACTTTTCACATGACCGTCACCGTCCGCTTTGCGCCCTCTCCGACGGGCTATATCCACATCGGCAATGCGCGGACCGCCTTGTTCAACTGGCTGTTCGCTCGAAAAGCAGGCGGTCGCTTCATCCTACGCTTCGACGATACGGACGTGGCGCGGTCGAAACAGGAATATGTGGATCAGATCCAGAAGGATCTCCATTGGCTGGGCATCGCGCCGGACGTGACGGTGCACCAGTCGGCGCGCTTCGATACCTATGATGCGGCCGTCCAATCACTCAAGGCCAGCGGCTTGCTTTATCCTTGCTACGAGACAGCGGAGGAACTGGAGCGCAAACGGCGCTTGCGCCTGAGCCGGCGGCTGCCGCCGGTCTACGGCCGCGAAGCGCTTAAGCTGACGCCCGAGGAACGGGCTGCCCACGAGGCTGAAGGGCGCAAGCCGCACTGGCGCTTTCTTCTGCCGAATTTCGAATCGGATCCCTTCGCGCCGCAACGCACGGAGGTTCACTGGGACGATGTCGTGCGCGGGCCACAAACGGTCGATCTGGCGTCCATGTCCGATCCGGTGCTTATCCGCGAGGACGGCACCTATCTCTATACCGTGACGTCGGTCGTCGATGATATAGAAATGGGCATTAGCCATATTGTCCGTGGCGACGATCACGTGTCCAACACTGGGGTGCAGATCGCGCTGTTCCAGGCTCTGGGATCACAACCCCCGGCATTCGGCCACCACAACCTGCTGACAAGTTCAACAGGAGAGGGGCTGTCGAAGCGCTCCGGCTCGCTGTCCATCAAGGGGCTGCAGGAAGCGGGGATCGAGCCTATGGCCGTCGCCTCCCTCGCCGTGTTGATCGGAACTTCAGAAAATGTAGCGGCTGTTCATTCGCTCGATCAGCTCGCTGAACGCTTCGATCCGGTCGCGACCTCCAAATCGGCCGCTAAGTTCGACCCGCAGGACCTTGAGGCACTGAACCGGGACATACTGCACACGATGCCTTCCAAGACCGCCAAGCCGCGTCTGGCCGAGCTCGGCATTGCAGACGACAAGGCAGAAGCTTTCTGGCTCGCCGTGCGCGGCAACCTCGACCGTTTTGACGATGCCCGCCTGTGGTGGGAGGTCATCGGGCCGACGAGCCGCCCGCTCTATGGTCCCTCAGATGAGGAGCGAGCCTTCCTTGGCAAGGCATTTGACGAGTTGCCGCTCGAGCCTTGGGACACCATGACCTGGAAGGTTTGGACGGACCGGGTGAAGCAGGTGACGGGGCGGAAAGGAAAGCAACTCTTCATGCCGCTCCGCCTAGCACTTACCGGACGCGAGTCCGGGCCGGAACTCGCTAGTCTGCTGCCACTTCTGGGTCGCGCGGAAGTACTCGCACGTCGTCCTTGAGCTGCAAGGTTCGCCAGGCTTCAGCGCCGGTCACCCGGCCGCAGGCGCTTGATCGGCGGCTTTCTGGCTGGCTTCGACGACGGCCAGGGCGGTCATGTTGACAATGCCGCGGGCGGTTACCGACGGGGTCAAGATATGCGCGGGTCGCGCCGTGCCCAGAAGGATCGGCCCAACATGGAGCGCATCGGTCATCGCCTTGATCGTCGTCAGCGTGATGTTGGCCGAATCCAGATTTGGAAAGACCAGAAGATTGGCCTCGCCCTCGAAACTCGCATGGGGGTAGACGCGATTGCGCAATGTCTCCGACAGGGCAGAATCGCCATGCATCTCGCCATCGGCCGCCAGTTCCGGTGCCTTGTCGCGCAGGATTCTGGCCGCCTGCCGCATCTTGAGCGCGCTTGGGGAATCGCGCGAACCGAAGTTCGAATGCGACAGCAGCGCCGCCTTTGGCTCAATCCCGAAGCGGCGGATTTCGGCGGACGCGAGTATCGTCATCTCGGCGATCTCCTCAGCCGAAGGATCGACGGTGACATAGGTATCGGTGAAGAATGTCACGCCATTTTGCGCGATCAGCATCGAGAGCGCCGACAGGTCGCCAACGCCGGGGCGGCGGCCGATTATCAATTCCACGTTCCGCAAGTGGCGCTCGAACCGGCCTTCTAGGCCGCAGATCATCGCGTCCGCTTCGTTGCGCATCAATGCGAGCGCGGCAATCACGGTGTTGTTCGTGCGAACCATCGTGCGCGCGGCTTCCGTCGTCACGCCGCGCCGGCCGGCAAGTCGGATCAATAGGTCGACATAGTCCCGATAGCGCGGGTCGTCTTCCGGATTGATGATCTCGAAATCGGACGTTGGCCTGATCTTCAGCCCATGGCGCTGCAGGCGCGCTTCGATCACGGCCGGCCGGCCGATCAGGATCGGCTGTGCGATTCCATCTTCGAGCGCCACTTGGGCTGCCCGCAGCACACGCTCATCCTCGCCGTCTGAATAGATGATGCGTTGCTTTGCAGCCTTATGGGCCGCCGCGAAAACGGGCTTCATCACAAGCCCGGACCGGAAGACAAAGCGGTTCAGGCGGTCGATATAGGCGTTCATATCCTCGATCGGCCGGGCCGCGACGCCGGTTTCCATCGCGGCACGAGCGACGGCTGGCGCGATCCGCAGGATCAGGCGCGGATCGAAAGGCGAAGGGATCAGGAAGTCGGGGCCGAAGATCGGCGTTTCGTCGGAATAGGCACGGGCGGCGACGTCGGACGGTTCCTCGCGGGCCAGCGCCGCAATCGCACGGACAGCCGCCATCTTCATCGGCTCGTTGATGGCTGTTGCCCCGACATCGAGCGCGCCGCGGAAGATGTAGGGGAAGCAAAGAACGTTGTTGACCTGGTTCGGGTAGTCCGATCGGCCGGTGCAGATCATGGCGTCGGGCCGTGCGGCGCGGGCCAGTTCCGGCATGATCTCCGGTCGCGGGTTGGCGAGCGCCAGGATCAGCGGTCGCTCGGCCATGTGCTGGAGCAGGTCCGGCTTGAGCACCCCCGCCGCCGATAGCCCAAGGAAGACGTCGGTTCCGCCTATGACGTCTTCCAGAGTCCGGGCGTTCGTGTCCTTGAGATAGGGCTCCTTCCACCGATCCATCTCATCGATCCGGCCGCGATAAGCGACGCCATGGCGATCGGTGATCCAGATATTGTCACGGTCGGCGCCCATCTCGACGAGAAGGTTGAGGCAGGCCAACGCGGCTGCGCCCGCGCCCGATGTCACGATCTTCACGGTGGATAGCGTCTTGCCGGCAAGTTCGAGCGCGTTCAGGATGGCGGCGGCGACGATGATCGCCGTGCCATGCTGGTCGTCGTGAAAGACCGGGATCTGCATCCGCGCCTTGAGTCGCTCTTCGACTTCGAAGCATTCCGGCGCCTTGATGTCCTCCAGGTTGATCCCGCCGAAGGTTGGTTCGAGGGCCGCAATGGTTTCGACCATCTGGTCGATTTGTGGCGAGTCGATCTCGATGTCGAACACGTCGATGTCGGCGAACTTCTTGAACAAGACGCCCTTGCCCTCCATCACCGGCTTGGAGGCAAGTGGGCCGATGTCGCCCAGCCCAAGAACCGCCGTGCCGTTGGAGATAACGGCAACGAGGTTCTGGCGGGCCGTATAGTCGGCGGCAAGCGCGGGATTTTCATGGATCGCGAGGCATGGCGCGGCGACGCCAGGCGAATAGGCAAGCGCAAGATCGCGCTGGTTGCCCAGCGGCTTGGTCGCTTGAATTTCAACTTTTCCGGGTTTCGGATAGCGGTGATAGTGGAGGGCGGCTTCCTCGAGATCGGCCGGTGTCGTCTTGCCATCCATCAACGTGAAACCACCTTCTGGCGCTGCTCGCCGAGGCCTTCGATGCCAAGATGCATTTCGTCGCCCGCACTCAGGAAGCGGGGCGGCTTCATCCCCATGCCGACGCCGGGCGGCGTGCCTGTCGTAATGACGTCTCCGGCTTCCAGGCGCATGAACTGCGAGACATAGGCGATGATCTCCGCCACCGGGAAGATCATCGTCGATGTGGATCCGGCCTGCATGCGCGCGCCGTTCAGATCGAGGAACATGTCCAGCGACTGCGGGTCGGCGATTTCGTCGCGGGTGACGATCCAGGGACCGAGCGGACCGAAGGTCGGGGCGCTCTTGCCCTTGATCCATTGACCGCCGCGCTCACCCTGATAGTGGCGCTCCGAGACATCGTTACAGATCGTGTAGCCCAGGACATGGTCCAGCGCATCTTCCTTGGCGATGTAGTCTCCGGCTTTGCCGATGATGATGGCCAGTTCGACTTCCCAGTCGGTCTTCGTCGAGCCACGCGGCAGCAGAACGGGATCGTTCGGCCCGGAAAGTGAACTTGGCGCCTTGGAAAACAGGATCGGCTCGGCTGGAATCGGCATGCCGGCTTCGGCCG
>CAZEEC010000059.1:0-12105 GCA_964511105.1 uncultured Mesorhizobium sp. | reverse complement strand
AGATTGTGCCGGTAGAAGCGGTCGCGGTGCTCCGTCTCCATCGCCGACCGGAAGCTCTTGCCCATCGCGGCCACGCGTTCGCCATTGGCCGTGTCGACCGTCAGCGTGTTGCCGTTCATCCGCAGGTGGCGCAGCACGGCGGCCTCGCCGACCGGCACTTCTCCCGACGGCTTGGCCGTGCGCCTGATGGTCAGATCGCCAGCAAGGTCCTCGAGTTCGACATATCCCTTGACGGCGAGGTCGATGATGGCGGCCGACAGGGCGTCCCAGCCCTGGCCGAAAAAGCCTTTCTTGTCGATATAATTGACCAAAGGCGGCGAGATGCCTTTCGGCGGCTCCCAGCGCGGCACGACGACGCCGGCCGGCGGATCACGGCCGACGCGGCTCCAGGCCCACAGATAATAGCCGAGGACGAGAATGAGGCCGAGACCGCCAGCCAGTGCTCCGCGGTTGTCGCGCAGCCACCATTGGCGCTCCTGCGCCGCCGTCGGGGCAGTGATCGTGCCTTTCGGCATCGCCACGACGATCGTCAGGCCCTCGCGCGGGGCAAGGACGCGGCCGGCATCGACCCGCACGCGGTTGCCGCTGTCCAGGATTTGCGCGCTGGCGTCCTGCTCGGTCGAGCCGAACGCGCCGGTATAGTAGGTGACGTCGCTCGCCGAAGCTCCGTCCGGCAGCCTCAGATCGGCGACCGCGAAGCGGATCGGAAAGTCCCAGCCATTGCCAGTGACGTTCCAGTAGAACTCGTCGTGACTGTCGAAATAGCGGATCTGGCGGCTGGTCTCGTAGGTGATCTGGTAGGTGTGGCGGCCGGGCCGAAGCATCCGGTCGGCACTGCCGATGCGGATGCGCACGATGCCTGAGCCGCGCTCGGTGTCATAGGGCTCGGCGGCGCCGGCGCGGGTGACGGACACGAGATCGAAATCCACCTCCCGGATGCGGCCGTTCTCGTCTTCGAAACGCAACGGAAAATCGCGAAAAATGCCGCGCCGGATCTGGTTGCCCTCGGCATTTACGACGATCGTCTCGACCACCGTCATGGTTCCGTCCTCGGCCAGCGCGATGTCGGCGCGAAAGGAGACGATCTCCTCGGCCGCGGATGCGCTGCCGGCAAAAGCCAGCAGGACGAACAGCCAGGCAAGGAAACGCACCCGCTTCACCACGTGGCCGTCAGGAGAAGGAAACCGACGGCACCGCCCGGTCGGCGGCGTTCTCGATCTCGAAATAGTCGGCCTTCGAGAAGCCGAACGTGCCGGCGACGAGATTGGACGGGAAGCTTTCGACCTTGATGTTCAGGTCGCGGGCCGCGCCGTTATAATAGCGGCGCGACATCTGGATTTCGCCTTCCAGCGTCTCCAGCGTCGTCTGCAGCTGCATGAAGTTCTGGTTGGCCTTCAGATCCGGATAGGCTTCGGCGACGGCGAAGAGCCGCCCGAGCGCCTGGCTCAGCATGCCCTCCGCCTGCGCGCGGCCGGCCACGTCGTCGCGCGGCAGTCCCTGGGCGCGGGCGCGCATTTCCGTCACCTCCTCGAGCGTTTTACGCTCATGAGAGGCATAGCCCTTCACCGTCTCGATCAAATTGGGGATCAGGTCGGCGCGGCGCTTCAGCTGCACGTCGATGCCGCTCCAGGCTTCCCTGACCAACTGGCGCGCCCTGACGAGGCCGTTATAGATGACGATGACGTAGCCGGCGACCAGCACCAGTACGACCAGAAGGACAGTGCCTATGCCGAAATCCATGATACGCATCCCCGTTGAACAGGCGGACGCTAGAGCATCTGCAAGGGCTTGAACAGCCGGGAGGTCAGCCGGCCAATTCGTTCGTCGTGCAGATGATGGCGAAGCGGTCCGCCAGCATGGCAAGTTCGGCGCGATGCAGATCGTCGGCGGTCAGCACTTCACCCTCGGTCCCGGGAACCGGCAGGTCCCGCGTCGCGGACGCATCTGAAACAATCGTGGTTTGGAAGCCGAGATCGAGCGCGGCGCGCGCGGTGGACGAGATGCACATATGGGTCATGAAGCCGGCCAGCAGGAGCCGCTTGCGGCCGGTGGCATCCAGTGCCTCCTTGAGGTTCGTTCCGGCGAACGCGTTGGGCAGGCCCTTCTCGATGATCGCCTCGCCATCTCTTGCGGCAGCTTCGGGCGCCAGTTCGAACGCGGGCGTCGCCGGATCGAACAGGCTGCCGGCTTTGCCCTTGTGCTGGACATGGATGACGGGAGCGCCTGCCGCACGAGCCTGATCGAGAAGACGCGCGATCCGCTCGAGGGCCGCCGGAGCGCCGGGGAGCTTCAGCGCGCCGTCGACATATTCCCGTTGCGCGTCGACGACGACAAGCACTGTCTCGGCAAGCTTCGGCGGAGTCAGATCGGCGCCTGCCATTTGAAGAAGGGTCTTTGCCATTTATGCAGCCTCGCGTTTGGCGTTCGCACCGCCGGCCTGGGTCAAAAGAAACGCCTCCCCGCAGGCCTTCGCGAGATTGCGTACACGCAATATGTAGCTCTGGCGTTCCGTCACCGAAATCACCCCGCGCGCATCGAGCAGATTGAAGACGTGGCTCGCCTTGATCGCCTGGTCATAGGCCGGCAGCACGCACAGGTGGAGCGCGCCCTCGCCTTGGTTGCCAGCCTCCAGCAGCGCCCGGCATTCGCCCTCGGCATCCTCGAAATGGCGAAAGAGCATCGCCGTATCGGCGAGTTCGAAATTATGGCGCGAATATTCCTGCTCGGCTTGCAGGAAGACGTCACCATAGGTGACCTTTTCGGCGCCTACGCGGCCGTTGAAATTCAGGTCGTAGACATTGTCGACGCCCTGGACATACATCGCCAGCCGTTCCAATCCATAGGTCAACTCACCCGAGACCGGCGCGCATTCGATGCCGCAGACCTGCTGGAAATAGGTAAATTGCGAGACTTCCATGCCGTCGCACCAGCATTCCCAGCCAAGCCCCCACGCGCCGAGCGTCGGGCTTTCCCAGTCGTCCTCCACGAAGCGGATGTCGTGGACCAGCGGGTCGAGCCCGATCGCCTTCAGCGAACCCAGATAGAGTTCCTGAAGATTGGGCGGGTTCGGCTTCAGGATCACCTGATACTGGTAGTAATGCTGCAAGCGGTTCGGATTCTCGCCATAGCGGCCATCCTTGGGCCGCCGCGACGGCTGGACATAGGCCGCGTTCCACGGCTTCGGCCCGAGCGAGCGCAAGGTGGTCGCCGGATGAAACGTGCCGGCCCCGACCTCCATGTCGTAGGGCTGGAGCACAACGCAGCCATAATCGGCCCAGTAGTGATGGAGCGCGAGGATCAGTCCCTGGAAGGAGCGCGTTGGGTGCATATGGGTGGGCGAAGTCATCGGGCTCGTCTCTACTGGGATGTTTCGACGACGCTCCTACAGCATCGACGGACAAAACGGAACGGTCGGAACGTCCGCCCGTGTCCTTTGAGGCCGATCAAACCATATGATAGGTAGGAAAAGGCTTAGACCGAAGCGTGGTTTCCATGATGGTCACAACACTGACGGAGCGAAAGTCCGCCGAGACGGCGCGCCGCGTGCGTGCCGCGCAACAAGCGGTGCGCGAACTTACGGATTACGCGCGATCCCATGGCGGTAGGTTCATCGTGTTCGGCTCGTATGTCACCCATTCGATGCGCTTCGACAGCGATCTGGATGTGATGATCGAATTTTCGGCCGAAGCCGTTGGTGATGCCTGGGGATATGCCGAGGATTTGTGCGCCAAGCTCGCAATTCCCCTGGATGTCCATGATGCTGGTACGATGAAGCCCGAATTCGCAGCTCGCATCCGCGAACGCGGGATGGTTCTGGAATGACCGATGCCCGCTGGATTGAAGTCGAAGACAATATCGATGCTGCTTGCCGCCACTTCGGGAATGCAGCGAAGCTGTATGATGAGGGCGGCTTCGACGCAGAGGGCCTAACGGGCTACAGGGCAAGGATGGCGCTCCTGCATTCCATGCAATCGGGACATACGTCGCTTGAAGGAGTTTTGAAGCGGATCCTGGAAGTACTTGGAGAAGAGGCTCCGGCAGGGGATCAGTCCACGCCGACCTCATTAAACGTGTTGCTCGCGCCATATCGTCGCCCGGCCATGTACGACCGGCAATCCTCCCGGAAGCGATCGCACGCGACGTCGACGAAGCCCGCCGCTTTCGCCACCGCGCTACTCACGATTATGACAACTTTGACCCGACACTTGCGGCGCCTTCGATAGAAGCCGCTCGTCGATTGTCGACTGCGCTGAAGCCATGCATCGCGAAATTTGGAACCACGATAGATCCGCCCGCGGATATGTCCGACTGACCTCCACGCTGAAATCTGGGATCGGTATGATCCGGCTGGGCAAAGCCTGCTCACTACGCCTTGCCAAAAGCGATCGATGTTCCATGTCTTTCGCAATATGCTTTATGGAATCGCCGGAGGTCCCGACATGAGAGACATCTTCAAAAGCATTGGCCTTGCCCTCGTGCTCGCTATCGGCCTCGGGCTCTCCGGAGCGCAGGCGCAGGTGTTTTACCCCGGCCAGGGCCAGACGCATGACGAGGTCACTGGGCTTTTGTGCGTGACGCCAGCCTGCGACACCGTGCGCTTCGATACGGCCGAGGCGCGTTGCATCTGCCAGAAGCGCAATCCGACCGAACGCAACCTGTCGCGGCTCGAGTTGCAGTGCAGCGCGCATGACGGGCGCCGGTGGGTTGAGTGCCCGGTGGTGCCGTCCTTCATGCGCTGGGGATCGTCCGGCGGGTAGCCGCCTAGCTTCGCGAATCTGCGATCGGCTCGGGCATGGAGTCGGCGTCCGCCAGGCCCTCGCGCAGCTTCCGGTTGATCTCTTCGAGAAGGTCTGGCTCGGGCTCCATCTCGCGCGCATGGCTCCACTGGAAGGTCGCTTCCAGGTTCCGCCCGACCTGCCAATAGGCGTCGCCCAGGTGATCGTTCAGGATCGGATCGCTCGGCATCAGGCTGACGGCGCGTTCCAGTTCGGTGACGGCTTCCTCGTAGCGGCCGAGGCGGTAATAGGCCCAGCCCAGCGAATCGACGATGTGGCCGTCGCTCGGACGCAGTTCGACCGCCTTTTGGATCAGGGCCAGCCCCTCCTCCAGATTGATGTTCATGTCGACCCAGGAATAGCCGAGATAGTTCAAGACCTGCGGGTGGTCGGGAAAAAGCTCGAGCGCCTGGTTGAAATTCGGCTCGGCCTTGTCCCACTGCTTGGTACGCTCATAGGCGATGCCGCGCTGGTAATAAAGGTTCCAGTCGGCGGGCTCAGGCGTCTCGATGCGCGCCACGGCGCGGTCATAGATTTCTGCCGCCTCTGCGAATTTCTGCTGCGAGGCATAGACCCCGCCGAGCGCCAGATAGGCGCGGCGGTCGTCGGGAGCGGCCTCCAGCAGCGGCGCGAGATGCTCGATCGCCTCATCATGACGGTCGAGATCGGCAAGGTTCAGGCCGACCTGAAGCTCGGACACTTGGCGCACCGGTGAATCGTGCGGGATGCGGCCATAAATCTCGATCGCCTCCTCGGCGTTGCGCTGCATCTCGGCGATTCCGCCCAATTGCAGGAGGACGGCGTCACTTTCGGGCGCGAGCGCCAGCGCGTAGTTCAGATAAAGCCGAACGAACGCCTCGCCGCCGCCGCGGTTGAGCGCGGTCGACAGGTTGAGCAGGATTTCCGACGCCCCGGCGCTGGCGCCCTCCACCATCGGCGCGATCTCTTCGCCGGCCTCGATCGCTTCGCGCAGCGCCACGACCGTCACGCGGTCGGTGACGAGTTCGTCGGCCTTTGCCAGAATGTCGAGGGCGGTATCGGTATCACCCGTGCGGGCGCGGAAGCGCGCATAAGCCTCATGGGCGCGCAGGAAGACTTCCGGCGCGGCGGCGCCCGCCTCGAGGCTCGCAACGGCGGACGAAAATGCTCGCTGGGCGACGCTCTCCATTCCGGCGGAAGCAGCGATCATCGCGCGGTGATAGTCGACGAACATGGAATACCAGGGCGGTCCCTCGATACCGTCGAGGCGGCGAAGCGCCGCGTCGGCGTCACCGCCATCCACCTCGATCCACGCGCTCATGACCGAAGTGATCAAGCGGTCCAGGTCGAACTGGTTTTGGAACTGCAACAGGTCGAGCGCGTCGGCATCGCGGCCGGTGCGAATCGCGTCGACGGCGAGGGCGAGCTTGGAGAAGCGCTCGATATCGGGCACGTCGCGCAGATCTTCGGCAAGCTTCAGCGCATCGTCGAAATCACCCCGCGAGATCAGCAGCACCATCAGGCTCTGCTGGATCGCCCCGTCAGTCGGCTCGAAAGCCAGGGCGCGCTTGTAATAGGCGACGGCGCGGTCGACGTCGTTGTCGGCCTCGGCGGCGCGCGCAGCTAGGAAGGCGCCCGAGAAGGAACTGACGGTGATCCGCTGGTCAGCGTCGGCAAGCGCCGGCGTGGCGTCGCCCAGCACGAGCGCAAGCCCGATCGCGGCGAGAAGTCTGGCGGGGGAACGCGGCATCATTTGGCTTCCTGAATCGAGTGGCGCCGTCAGTGATAACGTCAACAGGCGTTTCCTCAAAGCATGGCCTTTTTGCGGTCGCCCGGCAATTCATCCCGGCATCACATTGCGATCACGATACCCGGCTGATGCAAAAATCGATCACGTCGACCAGCGCCCGTTTCTGCGCGCTGTCGCGGAGAGGCCCAAGCGCAGCGCGTGCGATCTCTCCGAAATGCCGCGCCCGCGCGGTCGTGTCGCCGATCGCTCCATGCTTCAGCATCAAGCTGCGCGCTCTTTCAAGCGCCGCATCATCGCTCTCGGCATTCTCGATGGCGCGCTTCCAGAAGGCGCGCTCGTCGCTCGTACCGCGGCGAAAGCTCAAGATGACTGGCAGCGTCACCTTGCCCTCGCGCAGATCGTCGCCGGTATTCTTGCCGAGATCGGCGGCATTGCCGCCATAGTCGAGCGCATCGTCGACCAGTTGGAAGGCCAAGCCGAGATTGACGCCATAGCTACGCAGCGCTCGCCGGTCCGCCGTCGAGGCGTTGGCGATGATCGGCCCCACTTCGGCCGCCGCCGCGAAAAGGGCGGCCGTCTTGGCATTGATGACCGCCAGATAGTCGTCCTCGCTCGTCTCCAGGTTCTTGGCCGCGCCAAGCTGCATGACCTCGCCTTCGGCGATGACGGAGGCGGCGGAGGACAGAACATCGAGCGCTTCCAGCGAGCCGACGTCGACCATGACCCGGAACGCCTGGCCGAGAAGATAATCGCCGACCAAAACGCTTGCCTGATTGCCCCAGATCATGCGCGCCGTGCTCTTGCCGCGCCGCAACGCGCTTTCGTCGACGACGTCGTCGTGGAGCAGCGTCGCGGTGTGCATGAACTCGACCGCCATCGCCAGCTTGACGTGGCCGTCGCCTTCATAGCCGAACAGTTGCGCCGCCGCCAGAGTCATCATCGGTCGCAGGCGCTTGCCGCCCGACGAGATCAGGTGATTGGCGATCTCGGGGATCATCTCGACATTCGAGCCGGCTTTGGCCAAGATGAGCTCATTGACCCTTGACATGTCGGAGCGGGTGATCTCCAGCAGCCCATCGATCGATGCCGCGTCCTGACGGAGGATGTCGATATTCGCTGCGGGGCTCAAAAGCGGTCTCCTTGGCCGGCTTGCCGGATCGGCGCGGACCTTATGGCGGCACCCTTGCCCGGGCAAGAGGCGAATTGGCGCAAGAGCGGGCTTTCGAGCCCGTTTCTGTCCCCCTACATAAGCGGCAACAAGCGAAAGGCAGCCATGCGGGAACTGATGCGCACCAATGACATCGTGCTGATCTCGTTCGTCGAGTCGCTCCTGCGCGATGCCGGGATCGGATTCTTCGTGGCCGACCAGAATATGAGCATATTGGAAGGCTCGCTTGGCATCCTTCCGCGCCGCGTTCTGATCGACGAGGATGATTTCGCTCAAGCCCGCCGCGTCCTCACCGATGCCGGCATCGTCGACGAACTCAAGCCGTGACGCAGGCGCAGGCCCAGGCGCGCGCGCAGACGATCGACGCCTTTCATCGCGGACGCTTTCATCTTGTTCAGCCGGCCATGGGCTGTCATCGCGCGGGCCTCGACGCCATGCTTCTGGCCGCTGCCGTGCCGTCCGCCTTCAGCGGCCGCATGGCCGATCTTGGCGCGGGCGTCGGGGCCGCCGGCCTTGCCGTCCTCTCGCGCTGCGCCACCGCAACCGCCCTTCTTGTCGAACGCGATCCCGCAATGGCGGAATTTGCCGGACGCACCCTTGCCCATAACGGCAATCAAGCCCTGGCTGCGCGAGCCGAACTGCTCCTTGCCGATGTCAGCTTGCGCGGCGATGCGCGGCATGCCGTTGGCCTGGAGAACCGGTCCTGCGATTTCGTAATCATGAACCCTCCCTTCAACGAAGCCGTCGACCGCGCCTCGCCCGATCCGATGCGCGCAGCCGCTCATGTGATGGAGCCGGATCTTTTTGAAAGCTGGATCCGGACTGCGGCGGCGATCCTGCGCCCGCGCGGCGGCCTTGCCATCATCGCGCGGCCAAACTCGCTTGCCGACATCCTGAAGGCGCTCGAGGGGCGGTTCGGCCGCGCCGAACTGAAGCCGATCCATCCACGGCGCGACAAGCCGGCGATTCGCCTTGTTGTGCGCGCCTGGCGCGGCCGGCGCGGGCCGCTGAACATCGTGCCGCCATTGACGCTTCACGACAAGCAAGGCCATGACTTCACCGCTGCCGCCGATGCGGCGATTAACGGTCGCACCTCGTTGTTTGGCGACTGATCGCATCCTCTGCGGCGCAAGCGCGTTACGGTCTGTCGAGACCAAGACACAGGAGAGCCAATCGACGTGAGACGTTTCGTCAACAAGATCCTTCCCCGGTCGCTGCGGTCCTCGGCTGTCACGATTCCGGTCATCCAACTCCACGGCACGATCCTGTCGGGCTCGAGCCCGCTCAGGCAGAACCTGTCGCTGGCGAGCAGCGCCATCCTGATCGACAAGGCCTTTGCCTTTCCGGACACACCGGCGGTCGCGATCTCGGTCAATTCGCCCGGCGGGTCGCCTGTCCAATCGCGGCTGATCTACAAGCGGATTCGCGATCTGGCTGACGAGAAGAAGAAATGGGTCCTGGTCTTCGTCGAGGATGTCGCAGCCTCGGGCGGCTACATGATCGCCTGTGCCGGGGACGAAATCATCGCCGATCCGTCCTCGATCGTTGGTTCGATCGGCGTCGTTTCCGCCTCCTTCGGGTTCCAGGATCTGATCAAGAAGATCGGCGTCGAGCGGCGCGTGCATACAGCCGGCCAGAACAAGGCCGTCCTCGACCCGTTCAAGCCGGAAAAGGCCGAGGATGTCGAGCGGCTGAAAGCCCTGCAGCTTGAAGTGCACGAGACGTTCATCGACCTCGTGCGCGAACGGCGCGGCGCTAAGCTCTCCGATGATCCCGACCTCTTCACCGGCCATTTCTGGAGCGGCAAGGCGGGGTTGGCGCTTGGCCTTGTCGACCAGCTCGGCGACATGCGCATGGTTTTGAAGGAGCGCTTCGGCGAGAAGACGCGCATGGAGCTCATCACCGTGCCGCGTGGCCTCTTCGGCCGCAAGATCGGCACCGGCGGCCTGTCCCGGGAGATCGCTCATGCCGCGGCCGACGGCATTGCGGAGGTGGCGAAGGAGCGCGCGCTGTGGGCCCGTTACGGGCTTTGAAGACGACCACGAAAAAGACTAGGATTTCTTTTCGGATGCCCTGAACATCACGGGACCAGGCAGGAAGGCGCCATGCCACAGCTGTTATTCTTCGCGGCCGTCGGAGCCGTCGCGGTTTGGGGGTATCGCTCCTTCGTTCGCGAGGCCGAAAAAATTACCGCGCGCGCAAGGCGGACCGAGACGGAAGCGCGCACCGGCGCGATGGGCACGCTCGTCAAGGATCCGCAGACGGGCGAGTACCGGGTTGACCGGGACTGAGGCCGGGGAAACCTTCGGTCGCCGGCGCTTGAGGCTGCGTGCGCCGGCCAAGATCAATCTGGCGCTCCACGTCACCGGCCGGCGCCCGGATGGCTATCATCTCCTCGATTCGCTGGTCGTCTTCACCGAATTGGGCGACGAGCTTCAGGTCGAACTGGCCCAAGCGGATTTGTTCGAGGTTGCCGGGCCATACGCCTCGAGCGTTCCGATCGATGATCGTAATCTCGTGATTCGTGCCCGTGATGCATTCCGGGCGCGGGAAGGCAGCGTCCGGCCTGTTTCGATCCGGCTCGTCAAGAACCTGCCGCCGGCCTCGGGCATAGGCGGCGGGTCGAGCGATGCGGCGGCGTGCCTCAGCGGACTCGCGGCGCTGTTCGCCACGACCGGCGATCTTGCCGCCACCGGCTCCCCGCTCGGCGCCGACATCGCCATGTGCCTGAAGGCCGAACCGTTGCGCGCCCGGGGCATCGGCGACTTGATCGAGCCGATCGCCGGCTTTCCGGCGCTGCCGCTTCTCCTGGTCAATCCCGGCATCGAGGTGCCGACGCCCGCGATCTTCAAGAACCTCGCGTCGCCGGCCAATCCCGGCCTGCCCCCGCTCTCCTTCGGCACCCTGCTGGACTGGTTGCGGCTGACGCGCAACGATCTCGAGGCGCCGGCAATCCGCTACGCACCGGTGATTGCCCACTGTCTCGACGCGCTGAGGCAGGCTGGCGCGCAATTCGCCCGCATGTCGGGATCCGGCGCGACCTGCTTCGGGCTCTTCACCACGCCAGCAGAAGCGGCGGCGGCTGCGGAACATTTGCGCCGGCGCGAGCCTTCCTGGTTTGTGGCGGCAACCCAAAGCCATCCCTCAAACGCCTTCAAAAGACGGATCGAGCCATGAGCGAACGCCCCTTCATTCCCGTGACCTTCGCGGTCTTGACCGTCTCGGACACCCGCACGCTGGACGACGACAAATCGGGTCAGATGCTGATCGATCGGATCGAGGCCGCAGGGCATGTGCTCGGAGACCGCGCACTCGTCAAGGACGATATCGCGGCGATCCGCACCCGCGTCACATCGTGGAGCCAGGACGATTCGATCGACGCTATCATCACCACCGGCGGCACTGGATTCACCGGCCGTGACGTCACGCCCGAAGCGCTCGAACCGCTCTTCGAAAAGCGGATGGACGGCTTTTCGGTCGGGTTCCACGCTGTCTCGGCCGAGAAGATCGGCACCTCGACGATCCAGAGCCGCGCCACGGCCGGCCTTTTCAATCAGACCTTCGTCTTCGTCCTTCCGGGCTCGCCCGGCGCCTGCCGAGATGCTTGGGACATGATCCTCAAGGACCAGTTCGACTACCGGCACATGCCGTGCAACTTCGTCGAGATCATGCCGCGCCTCGACGATCATCTGCAGCGCGACGCTGGCTAGCCACTCCTCTCCTTCCTACCAATGCTCGCGATGTTCTTGCTTTGTTCTTTTTTCTGAAATAGGAATCAAGTCAACAGAACAAGCGATTCGAGCACCAATGGCGGCGCCAGGAGAGCGATATGGAACAGATCAGCCGCGCCGACATTGCCGCTTTCAAAGGCGGAGACGCGCATATGGCCAACGCGATGATCGAGGAAGCCGGCGCCAGGGTAATCCCCGATAGGCGCCGTGGCCGCGGCGCCGGGGTCAATCCGAGCGGGCGGTTTGAAAAGCTGGAACGGCACGCCTTCGACGATGGCTGGAACTCGTTCGAGGACCTGCCGCCGTTCAAGACCGATGTGCAGATCGAAAAGCCGCGCACGATCATCACGCGCAACGATTCGCCGGACATTTCCTTCGACCGCTCGATCAATCCCTATCGCGGCTGCGAGCATGGCTGCGTTTATTGCTTCGCACGGCCGACCCACAGCTATATGGGCCTGTCGGCCGGGCTTGATTTCGAGTCGAAGCTCTTTGCCAAGCCGGATGCAGCGAAACTCCTTGAAAAGGAGTTGGCAAAGCCCGGCTATGAGCCGAAGACGATCGCGATCGGGACCAATACCGATCCCTATCAGCCAATCGAGAAGCAGTGGCGCATCATGCGCGAAGTGCTGGAGGTGCTCGAAAACCATGACCATCCGGTTGGCATCGTGACCAAGTCGGCGCTCGTCATGCGCGACATCG
>CAZEEC010000058.1:0-12310 GCA_964511105.1 uncultured Mesorhizobium sp. | reverse complement strand
CAGCGTCGTCCCCTTGCGCAAGGAGAGAAGCTCCAGCATCTGGTATTCCTTGCCGGTCAGGTGCACGCGCTGGCCACCGACCTCGACGGTCTTGGCATCGAGATTGACCATCAGGTCGCCGGTCGTGATGACCGACTGCGCGTGGCCCTTGGAGCGGCGCACGATGGCGTGGATGCGGGCCACGAGCTCGTCCTTGTGGAACGGCTTGGTCATGTAGTCGTCGGCGCCGAAGCCGAGACCGCGCACCTTGTCCTCGATGCCGGCCATGCCCGACAGGATCAGGATCGGCGTCTTGACCTTGGACAGGCGCAAGGTTCGCAGAACCTCATAACCCGACATATCCGGCAGGTTCAGGTCGAGAAGGATGATGTCGTAATCATAGAGCTTGCCGAGATCGACTCCCTCTTCTCCCAGATCCGTCGAATAGACATTGAAGCTTTCCGACTTCAGCATCAATTCGATGCTCTGTGCGATCGCACTGTCGTCTTCAATCAGCAGAACGCGCATTTCATTCCCCTTCTCCGCCAACAGCCCGCCAGCGCGGCATCCAGCGTGATTTGCCTGATCTCAAGCTGCTCCGAAATGGTTAACAAAGTCTGATTCGGGCTGGCAAGAGCCTCGGCCATTATTCAACATCTCGCCGCACGGAACTGATATTGCTACCGATTTCGGTTTCCGCATCGTGATTCAGAACCTCAGGATCTCTGCTCAAGAGATTCATTCCGAACCGCTTTGCAGCTTCGACTTCATGTGGGATTTTTACCCCGCCTTAAGTCATCGTCCCTATGATTAACAATGCGCGTAAACGAATGGTTACTTTCCGGCCCGATCCGGCTCGGTTGCGAAGAAAAAAGTAACGATATGGAATTATGCGCGGGCGGCGCATCAGGAGTTGACGATGAAGGCACGTGAAAATCTCGTCCGGCTGAAGCAGTTTCAGGTTGGCGAAAAGCGCAAGCAACTCCTGCAACTGGATATGATGATTGCCGAATTCGATCGCATGGCCGGCGAGTTGGACGCGCAGATCGTGTCGGAGGAGAAGAAGGCCGGCATCACCGACATCAATCACTTCGCCTACCCGACCTTCGCCAAGGCGGCCCGGCAGCGCCGCGACAACCTGCACAATTCGCGCAACGACCTTTCCGGCCAGCGTGCGGGCGCGGAAGCCGCTCTCGCCGAAGCCGAGGCGGAACTTGCCAAGGCCCAAGCACTGGACAGCCGGAGCCGGGACCAGGATTACGCAGGCCAGGCCGCCCTCCGGTAACGGCAACCAACTTAGTTAAAGAGTACGCCCCTCAGGCTCCCACCTGGTGGGCTTTTTGCTTTCAGCGTCGGGCAGCCGCGTCATCCGATGACGGCACCACCCCTGCCAGCAATGCAAAACGCCCGGCGAGCCGGGCGTCTGGAGGTCTGAACCGCTTTTCGATCAATGCCGATATTGCTGGATGCGCGTGGTGCGCAGACCGGCAAGGCCATGGTCATCGATCGAGGCCTGCCAGGACAGGAACTCCTCGACCGTCAGCTTATAGCGTTGACACGCTTCCTCGAGGCTGAGCAAACCGCCGCGAACGGCAGCCACCACCTCGGCCTTTCGGCGAATGACCCAACGACGCGTGTTGCTGGGTGGTAGATCGGCAATCGTCAACGGGCTGCCGTCAGGCCCAATCACATATTTGACCCGCGGTCTAATAAGATCGGTCATCGTACTCTCTACAACATCAAAGACCTAATCGACGGCCACATTACCGCCACAGCTTTAAGAAAGGGCTAAATCACTGGTAAGCCTAGCGTAACCTTCGTGAACGACTCATTCAGCCAGATGCTCGAATCTTAACGAAGGCAGAAATCGGCCTCAGCCACGGGCTGGAACGGCGGCGGACGCTGGATTATATTCGGCCTGACGCCCGCCAAGCGCGGCCAACAGAACTTCATTCGACGTGAAAGAGCGGCCCTCATGAACAGCCTCGGTTTCGACAAACGCCCGCAGGACACGCGCGTCGTCGTCGCCATGTCGGGCGGTGTCGACTCCTCGGTCGTCGCCGGCCTGATGAAGGAAGAGGGCTATGACGTCGTCGGCATCACGCTGCAGCTTTACGATCACGGCGCTGCCGTCCACCGCGCCGGCTCGTGCTGCGCCGGTCAGGACATCGGCGATGCGCGCGCCGTGTCCGAAAAGCTGGGCATTCCCCATTACGTGCTCGATTATGAGAAGCGGTTCCGCGAGGCGGTGATCAATCCCTTCGCCGAAAGTTATATCGCCGGCGAGACCCCGATCCCCTGCGTAGCTTGCAACCAGACGGTGAAGTTCGCCGATCTCTTGCAGACGGCGCGCGAATTGGGCGCCGATGCGCTGGCCACCGGCCACTATATCAAAAGCCGTGCGAATGGTCCGCATCGCGCGCTTTACCGTCCCGTCGACGCGGAGCGCGACCAGAGTTATTTTCTGTTCGCCACAACCCAGGAGCAGATCGACTTCCTGCGCTTCCCGCTCGGCGAGATGTCGAAGCCGCAGGTCCGCGAGGCCGCCGAGCGCATGGGGCTTGTCGTCGCCGCCAAGCCCGACAGCCAGGACATCTGCTTCGTGCCGCAGGGCAAATATTCCGACATCATCGCCAAGCTGCGTCCGGAAGCGGCCCGGCAAGGCGACATCTATCATGTCGACGGCCGCCATCTTGGCCGCCATGACGGCATCTTGCGCTATACGATCGGCCAGCGGCGCGGCCTTGGCGTGGCGTCGGGCGAGCCGCTTTACGTCGTTCATCTCGACGCGCGCCGCGCGCGGGTGGTCGTCGGCCCGAAGGAAGCACTCGAGACGCAGCGCCTCGTCCTGCGCGACTTGAATTGGCTCGGCGACACCCCCCTTTCAGCGCTGCCGGCGGAGGGCATAGACCTTTTTGCCAAGGTGCGTTCGTCCCGCCCGCCGCGCGCCGCGCGCCTGATGGCGGTCGACGGCCAGGCAGTCATCGAACTGGCCGATGGCGAGGCGGGCATCGCGCCCGGGCAAGCCTGCGTGCTCTACGCGGACGATCGTCCCGGCACACGGGTGCTC
This sequence comes from uncultured Mesorhizobium sp., assembly GCA_964511105.1. GTDB lineage: Bacteria > Pseudomonadota > Alphaproteobacteria > Rhizobiales > Rhizobiaceae > Aliihoeflea. The sequence goes on along the minus strand of CAZEEC010000058.1, from coordinate 9,261 downwards.
GGCGGCGGCTTCATCGCCCGGACCGAGCGCAACCGGCACTGCGAAGCGATGCTGGCACGGCTTGAGGCCATGCCGGCCGCCTGACCGCGATCGTTGCGGCGCTTCATGATCCACCGCTGACGCACAAGCAGTCACGAATTGCGTGGGACCAAAACGGCCGTCGAGCGTTGTTGACCCATGCTGTTCGACAGTTTTTACGGGCTTGCTCGCGTCGCCATTGTCTCTGTCCTGGCCTATGCCTCCTTGGTCATCGTACTGAGACTGGCGGGAAAGCGGTCGTTGGCGAAACTCAACGCTTTCGACCTCGTCGTCACCGTGGCCCTCGGCTCGACCCTCGCGACGGTGCTTCTTACCAAGGACGTCGCCTTTGTCGAAGGCTTGCTCGCCTACATCATGCTGGCAATTCTCCAGTGGGTGGTCTCTCGACTTTCCGTCTTGTGGCCCTCCTTCGGAGGAATGATCCGAAGCCAGCCCAGACTACTGGTGGAAGCTGGCCTCTACCGCGAACAAGCTATGACAGCGGAAAGAGTGACCCAGGCGGATGTCGACGCGGCCATTCGCTCCGCAGGCATCGGTCGGGTCGAAGACGTGGGCGCTGTGGTCCTCGAGACGGACGGCAGCTTAAGCGTGATCCCGAGAGGCGACCAGGCGCTCAGCATCCTGTCGAATGTGCGGCGATAGCGACGGCCCGAGCATGCACATCTCGTTTCTGCCAACAAGCTCGGGTTAGCCGATCAAGCAGCACGGTTCCTCTCGTCCACCGACAGCCGGCCGGGACCATAGGCCGCCAGAACCAGGAAGCCGCCCGCCATGGCGATGTTCTTCTGGAAGGACTGCCAGTTCATCAGCACCAGCATGGGATCGTCCCCGCCCTGACCGTAATGGCCAAGATAGCCGGACGCGATGCAAAACGCGGCGAGCAGCCAGGCCGTGATCCGCGTCTGGAAACCGATCAGGATGAAAACGGCCGCGACAAGCTCGAATACGCCACTGACCCAGGCCGTGATCGCCGGCATCGGCACCCCGAAGCCCGCGAATGCCTCCGCGGTTCCCGAGATGTTGGTGATCTTGTCGTAACCACCGAGGAAGAAGACGAACGTCAGAAGGATCCGCCCGACAAGTACGATGCCATCGGTACCCATGTTTACGCCTCCGCTGAAGGTTGACCGCTTCCGCTAATCTAGATCCGTGGAAGCCATTGTCCACAGAGGCTACTCCCTTCGCGGCTCATGGAACTTTCAGCCAGTACAGCGGGTTGAAAAGCCGGCACACCAATGTGGCCGAGACCAACAACGGAGCAACCCATGTTTACCCGATTGACGACTGCGACCGCGCTGTCGCTGGTCCTCGCCGCAGGCGGGGCCATTGCGCAAACAACGACAACCGAATCTTCTTCAACGGCAAACACAGGCACATCGAGCACGCTTCCAGCCTCCTGGGATCAAACGATCACGGATTCCTTCTTCACCGACGGCGACAGCCCGACGCTGGTGGACGAGCAGGAACTGACGGCCAACTGGGATGCGCTGTCGGACGAGCAGAAGCAGGTGGTCCGAAGCCATTGCACCACGATGGGAACCGCTTCGGCGAGTGGAACCGAAGCCGGCTCCAGCGCGTCGGGCGCATCTGCCTCCGATACCGCTGCAACGTCAGGCGCGGGCGCCACGACGGGCAGCGACAGCACGACGGGCACCACCGGCACGACGTCCGGCGACGGCGGCACCGCGACCCTCGGACAGGACACCAACACCACTTCATCGGGAACCGTAGGCGCGTCTGATACCGCTGCAACGACAAGTGAAGGCGCGATGGCCGAAAGTGACAGTGCGACCGGCAGCACCGGCATGACGCCCGGCGATGGCGGTACCGCGACGCTCGGCCAGGACACCAACACCAGCTCGTCCGGGACCGTCGGCGCTTCCGGTACGGCTGCAACCACCAGCGACGGCGCCACGTCCGGCGCCGCCGATTCGGCTGCGGCATCCGCAACGACAGACACCGATACGTCCGCGTCGGGCGGCTCGACAACTGCTTCGGGTTCAGCCGCCGGAGCAAGCGGCTCGGCAGGGGCAGGGGCAGGCGCACAAATCGCGCAGACCGACATCGAGCAGTTGTGCGAGCGTATCAACGCGCTGAACTAGCGCGCAAGCCGCACCGCATGAGCCCATCGGGGCTCAGGATGTCTCGAACCTTGGCCGGCCTTCGGGCCGGCCTCGGTTTCTGCCAGGCTCAGGGAGAATGTCATGGCCAAAACCGGCGCCGTTCCGGCCTATGACCGGCCAATCGACGATCTGGCGATCAGCGAAAGCCCCTATCTCGATCTTCCCGCGCGGTTTTACGCGGCGGTGACGCTCGATCCCGTTTCGCAGCCGGCGATGATCCAGTTGAACGAAGGGCTGGCTGAAGAACTCGGTCTCGACACCGCGATCTTGAACAGCCCGGCGGGTCTCGATCTGCTGGCCGGCAACCGCGGCGCGGCAGGCGCACGACCGGTCGCACTGGCCTATGCCGGTCACCAGTTCGGAAATCTCGTCCCGCAACTCGGCGACGGGCGCGCGCTCCTTCTGGGCGAGGTGCAAGACCGTTCCGGCCGCGCCTATGACCTGCAATTGAAGGGATCGGGACCGACCGTATTTTCGCGTGGCGGCGACGGACGGGCCGCGATCGGCCCGGTGTTGCGCGAATATCTGGTCAGCGAAGCGATGGCCGCCTTTGGCGTGCCGACGACGCGCTCGCTCGCCGCCGTGTCGACCGGCGAGCCCGTGTTTCGGGAAACGCGGCTCCCCGGCGCGGTTCTTGCGCGGGTCGCCACGAGCCACATCCGCATCGGGACCTTCCAGTATTTCGCGATCCGCGACGATGTCGAGGCTGTCCGGCTGCTCGCCGACTACGCCATCGACAGGCATTATGCCGATCTTGGCGACCAGCCGGATCGCTACGCGCGCTTTTTGGAGCGCGTCATCGCGGCGCAGGCCGACCTGGTGGCGAAATGGATGCTGCTCGGCTTCATCCATGGCGTCATGAACACCGACAATATGAGCATTGCCGGCGAGACCATCGACTACGGGCCGTGCGCCTTCATGGATGCCTATGATCCGACGACCGTTTTCAGTTCGATCGACCAGATGGGGCGCTATGCCTATGCCAATCAGCCGCGCATCGCGGTGTGGAACCTGGCGCGCTTCGCCGAAACGCTCCTGCCGCTCCTGAGCGAAAACGAGGAAACGGCGATCAAGAGCGCCGAAGACAGTCTGGGCGGCTTTCAGGCGCGCTATGAAGCGTCCTTCCACGGCGGGTTTAGAGCCAAGCTCGGCTTTTTGACCGAACAGGACGAGGATATGAAAATCGCCGCGGCGCTGCTTGATGTCATGCAGCGGAACCATGCCGATTTCACCCTCACCTTCAGGCGGCTCGCCGACGAAGCGGATCAATCCTCCGGCAGCGGCACGACCCGCACGCTGTTCGACAATCCGGACGCGTTCGACGTCTGGAAGAAGACCTGGCAAGCGCGGCTTGAGCGGGAGCCGGACCACGATGGAGAGCGCAGCCAGTCCATGCGGCGGACAAGTCCGCTCTTCATTCCGCGCAATCATCGGGTCGAGGAAGCGATCCAAGCGGCGGTCGAAGCGGAGGATTATCAGCCGTTCCGCGACCTTCTTTCGGTCGTCACGCGCCCGTTCGACGACCATCCGGAACTGGCGCATCTGGCCGAGCCGCCCAAGCCGCACGAGCGTGTGCTGCAGACTTTCTGCGGCACATGAGGCCTGTCAGTCGGCCTCCACGGCGAAACCGGACCGGTAAAGATCACCGAACAGCGCCGCGACGTCGTCCGCGATGATGCGCGGGTCGACGTCCGGGAACGCCACCGCCAGCGCCTGCGCCGCATCGCTTTCTCCGGTCGGCTCGGCAAGAAGGTTCCAGATCCCCGCTCCGACCAGATTGAGGTGATGAATCGAGGCCGTCGCGTCGGCGCCCGCCAGGAAGGCTTCGCCCTCCATGCTGTGCAGCGTGATCGCCGGATTGCGGACAAGCGCCATTCCGGGACGATAGCCATGCGCGAGTGCTTCAGTGCCCTTCTCGTCATCCGCGCCATCGCGCTCGAGCAAGCGGTCGGAAAGCGCGGCCGGATCGGCGAGCGGCGACAGCGCGCCCCTTGCGGGCCAACTGGGAAAGGCGGTTTCGAGCACGTCCACGGCGTCTTCCAAATCCGAATAGCGCAGAACGTAGCAGGGGAGGCGCCGAACGATCGCGTGCATGCGCGACAGCAATGGCCGGGCATCGTCGGTCGACGACACGTTCTGCCGCGCGAGCAGTTTCAGCGCAAGCGAGCGCGGCGCTTCATGGAAGGTCGCGGGACCGGCCGGATGGCGATCGAGAAGCACGATCGCGCCGAGCGGCGCGGTCGCACCCCGTCGCGCCAGGCGACCTTCGGGCAAAGCGAGATAATGATAGCGGTCATCTGCCGCCCCGGCATGAGCTGCGACGAACGCCCGGAACATCGGGCTGGCGCTTGCCGGCAACGGCAAGCGCAGACGCGGCGCCACCCCCAGCGCATAGCCCTCCTCCGTATCATTCAGCGGTAGGATGTCATCACCGAAGATCGTATGGCCGCCGGCCGCGAGCCGCGCGATCAGGGTGCTCTTGCCGGTGCGGGACCGGCCCGGAAAGACGACCAGTCGGCCGGCGAACAGGGCGGCACCGCTATGGAAGCAGAGCCGGTCCGAATTTTCCGCCACATAGGCTTCGGCGAGGCTCACCATGAGGCTCGATGCGGCGCCGACGGCGGTTGCCGTGACCGGCTCCTCGGCCGGGAAATGAATAAGGAAGGTCTGGCCGGTCTTGGTGATGCGGGCGGCCGGTTCCGCGTCGGTTTCGACCGGGTGGAACGGCCAGTCGACCGCGCTCGCTTTCAGCGCGGTGATGAAATCCGGGCAATCCGGCACCTCGGCGGTCGCCGCCAAACCCTCGAATGCAAGTCGCATATCCATCCTTCGCATGGGCAGAGCGGGCACGGCCGTGGCGTGCCCGCGCGCCTTCTCATCCGATCAACTGAAGCTTCGGCGGCTGAAACTGCGCCGGCTGAAGCTGCGGTGGCGTCCGGCCGGCCGATCGGGGCGACGGACGCGCCCACGACGGCGATCGTCGCTGAAACTGCCACGGCTGGCGCTTCCACGGCTGCCGCCGGAAGCATGTGCTTCGCCCAGCTTGAGCATCACCGGAGCCATATAGGCGACGGTCGCACCCAGCCCCAGCTTCATCAGCATGCTGCGACGCGTGAGGCTGGGATTCTTCTTGTTGTCGGTCGACATGATCAATTCCTTTCTCGCATTGCGGCTCCGTGGAGCCCTCATCACAGGAACGAAGGGGCGACGGCTTTATTCCCGCCATGGCGTTTTTGTTTTTACAGTCGTCCGCCAGCCGGCAAAATGCGTCCTTCCGGCGCCCCGCAAGCGTTGGGTGCCTGCACCAGGCCCCAGCCGAACACCTCGTCGCGGCCGGCATCGCCCAGATCGACCGCTCGCTCGCTCAATCGCTCGACGATGTCGGCACCGGTGGCAGCCGGGTCGCTCGCACGGGCCGCAGCAAGCGCGGCCGAAACAAAGGGCGCGGCATAGGAGGTGCCGGAGCGGAACCGGCCGCCGCTGATCGATGCCGCCGTCCAAAGGCGCACGCCAGGTGCGGCAAAATCGATATGCTCGCCCGCCGCCGCCTGCCGATAGACGCGGGAGCGACGGTCGACGGCGGTGACCGCGACGACGCCCTCATAAGCGGCGGGATAAAGCGGATCGGCATGCGGCCCTGAATTTCCCGCCGCCGCCACCAGCATCACGTCGCGATCGAGCACGGCACGCACCACGCGTTCGAGCACCAAATTGGCGGGGCCCGAAAAGCTCAAATTGATGACGCCGGCCGCGCTTGCTGCCAGCCGGTCGAGTGCACGGGCAATGTCGAAGACATCGGCAACGTCCTGCCCGGCCGCATCGGCGTGGAAGGCTTCGACGGCAACGAGCCGCGCACCGGTGAGCAGGCCCGGCGTCCGCGAATCGGCGCGGCCGGCAAGCAGGACCGCGACGGCCGTGCCATGCATCCGGGACGACGGTTGGCGTTTCGCGCCGATCACCGAGGCATAATCGACCTCCACCCCGGCAAGCGCCTCGTGCTCGACATTGACGCCGGTGTCGATCATGCCGACTGTCGTTTCCGCCGGACAGGACTGGATCGGAACAGGCCAGTCGATCGTCTCGAAGGCGGCGCACCCATCGTCGCCACAGGTGAACTCGCTCGTCCGGTAGACATGGTTGGGATCGAACAAAGCCGCCGGCACGAGGTCGAGAATTTCGGCGCGGGCCTGTTCCACGGTTCGGTTCGCCGGCAAGGTGAAACGGGCGATGTCGGCATTGATAAGATCGAGCCGGTCACGCGCGATCAATCCATAGCCTTGCGCCGCGATCAGATCGATATCGGCCGGATCGGGCGCGGCAACAACGATTTCCGGCGGCGGCGCGGGCTGACGGCGCGGGCGCCTGACGCTGGAGAAGCTGGCACTGAAGGACGATGCGCCGGCCGAAGCCAATCCGGTCAGGATCGGTGCGGAATAGGCGATTCCCGCCGCCATTCCGAGCCGTTGCAGCATGCGACGACGGCTGATGCGGCTGGACGGATTATCTCGCTTCATATCGACGCTCTCTCATTCCCGACAACAAACGCGGCAACGTCCCCTCCTATTCCCCATATCGGGACCGGAAACAGAAATTCTATCGTATGGTGGGAATAAGGCTCGCGGCCGGTGCGTTTCCCCCCCCAGAGAAGGACGCGATGAGCACTTTCGGTTACCAGATCGTGGCGTTGCTGCCGAGAATGCGCGGCATGGCCCGTTCGCTTGCCCGCTCGCATGATGCCGCCGACGACCTCGTGCAGGCGACATGCGAGAAGGCGTTGCGCCATCAACAAGGTTGGGAACCGGGAACGCGGCTCGATTCGTGGCTGTTCCGGATCATGCGCAACCACTGGATCGACACCGTTCGGCGCTCGCGTCCGGAGGTGCCGGTCGACGACGAGGGCGTTGCGGCGGCACTGCCCGTTGAGGACGGCCAGCGAACGGCGGATGCCCGGCTGACGCTGGCCGAGGTGCGCGAGATCGCGAACGCTTTGCCAGACGAGCAGCGCACCGTGCTGATGCTCGTCTGCGTCGAGGAGATGAGTTATCGCGAGACGGCCGAAATGCTCGATCTGCCGATCGGGACGGTGATGAGCCGCCTGTCGCGGGCTCGTGCAGCACTGGTCGCGGCGATGGAAGGCGGCGCGGGCCGCACCCGGGTGCGGGGAGGCGAAAGATGACCGAGAAGGTGACAGACGAGATGCTGATGGCTTTTGTCGACGGCGAGACCGATCGGGCAACGGCGGCGATGATCGAGCGCGCGCTCGCCGCCGATGCTGCTTTGGGCGCGCGGGCTGAAATGTTTCGCGCCCATCGGACGCTGCTGCAGGACGCCTTTGGCCAAGCGCGCCACGAACCGGTTCCAGAGGCGCTGATCGCAGCGGCATTGAGAGGCGAGCAAAACGCCAAGGTCATCCCGTTCCGGCGTCGGCAGTCATTCCGTTTCATGCTGCCGCTGGCGGCCTCGCTGATGCTTGCCTTTGGAGCCGCCGGCTATGTGCTCGGGCAGTTCGGGGTGGCCGAAGGCGATCCGCTCGCCCATGCCGCGATGGCGGAGGCACTGGGCCAGACAGGTTCCGGCGAGACCCGCGCCATTGCCCTCGCCGGCGGCAATGCAGAACTCGAAACGTTGGCAACCTATCGCATCGAGGGCGGGCATTGCCGCAGCTTCAGCCTCTCCGGTCCCTATCTGGGCCTGTCGGGCATCGGCTGCGATCGCGGCCAGGGCTGGGCTGTCGACCTGACGGTCGCGGCGAGCGGCGGCGACGGCGTCTATGCCCCGGCATCCGGCGCCGCGCTCCAAAGCATCGACGCCTTTCTCGACGCGCTCGAAGCCTCAGCCCCCTTGAGCGCCGAAGAGGAGGCAGAACTCCTCGGGAACTGAACCGCCTACCGCGATTTCAGCGCTCGCGCACCGCGATGACGGCCGCACAGTCGCCGGCCTTGACGAGGCCGGGAAAGTGCCGCGCGGCAAGGAGACCATCCATTTTGGCGCGGATCTCCTGCGGCGCGGTGCCGGTGCGGCCCAGGCCATGGATACGGGCGATCACCGCGCCCTTCTCGACCGGCTCGCCGAGATCGACCATCGTCTCGATCATTCCGTCGTCCTCGGCAAAAGAGAAGCAGTCGCCCGACGGCATGTCGAGCCAGGTCGTCGGCGTCTGCTCCACTTCGCCGGCAACGATGCCGGCATGGCGCAGGACGTTCATCACGCCCTTGCGCGCGATCCGCACCGTCTCGGCGCGCGCGGTGCCGCCGCCGCCAAGCTCGGTTGTCACGAACACCTTGCCCATCTCCTCGGCCGCCGTGTCGAACATGCCGACCGCATCGATCTCGAGCATCTTGACCGAATAGGGCGCGGAAAACGCCTCGACCGCCCCGAAGGCGCGTCGCTCCTGATCCTTGTCGGGCAGGATGTGGGCGGCACAAAACGGCACGAAATCGAGCGTGCGCCCGCCTGAATGGAAGTCGAGCACGATGTCGGCACGGGGCAAGAGATGGCGCTGCACATAGTCGGCGATCTTTTCCGTCACCGTTCCGTCCGGCCGGCCGGGAAAGCTGCGGTTCATATTGCCCTTGTCGATCGGCGAGGTGCGCGTGCCGGCGCGGAAGGCCGGATAATTCAATGCCGGCACGATGATCACCGTGCCGGAGACGTCTTGCGGCTTCAGCGTGCGGGCAAGGTCGTAAAGCGCCAGCGGCCCTTCATACTCATCGCCGTGATTGCCGCCGGTCAAGAGCGCCGTCGGGCCGTTGCCGTTGCGGATGACGGCGATGGGGATCATCACCGACCCCCAGGCCGAATCGTCGCGGCTATAGGGAAGCCGCAGGAAGCCGTGCTGCACGCCCTCCGCGTCGAATTCGACGGTGGGCGAGACGGGAGAGGGGCGCAGATGCCGGTCGGGCGTCATGCTCAATCCTTCACGAACAATTGCCGCGGCACGTCGGCAAGACATTCGACGCCGGTCTCGGTGATCAGGATCGACTCTGTGATTTCGAGCCCCATATCCTCCAGCCACAGGCCGGTCATGAAGTGGAAGGTCATGCCGGGCTTCAGTTCCGTCTTGTCGCCGGAACGCAGGCTCATCGTGCGCTCGCCCCAG
>CAZEEC010000057.1:0-12370 GCA_964511105.1 uncultured Mesorhizobium sp. | reverse complement strand
CCAGGACTAACGGAGTCAGAGTCCGTGGGTCTACCGTTAACCTATTCCCCAAGCGGCGCGTCAGGCGCGCGGCCGATGGGGCGCGTTTTATCGGCGCGGGCGAAAGAGTCAAGCAAATTCCGGCCCGGCTCGAACTGCGGCGGGCGGCGGTGCGCCGCGTTTTCCGCCGGCGCGCAGCGTCCCGGTTCTGGATCGTAAAGCGATCGTCGAGACGGGCCGTCGGGTCGATCGTCCCGCTTTGGCACGCATGACGCGTCCAGACCGGCTGTAAGGAGCGGCACGACACTTGCATTTGACCAAAGCGCTGGAGCGTCCTTCATGCGTCCGAGGGGATACGGGGCGGCTCCAAGCTCAGGAGCCTGCCGATGTGGATCCAGCTAACCGAAGTCAACGGCCAGCCGATCGCCTTGAACACCGACCATGTCGTCAGCGTCCAGGCCTATGGCGAGCGCACCAAGATCACCCATGTCGGCGGCCAGGCGATCGTCGTCGAGAGCGTCGCCCTGGTCCTGGCGGTGATCGGGCTTTGCCCGTTCGACCAGTCGGAGCGCGATCCGGACCAGCCGCTCCATTCTTAAGGCTTGATCCAGCGGGAGGAGGGCGGGTCGGCTCCGGCGCCGCGGCCCGCTACTGGAAGCCGCCATCGACGCCGATGAACTGGCCAGTGATCGAGCGCGCAGAATCGGAGGCCAGGAACAAGATCGTGGCGGCAACCTCCTCGGGCTCGATGAAGGCCCGCGTCGCCTGCCGGCCCAGATAGTGGGCTTCGGCCTCCTTTGCATCCATGGCATTGGCGCGCGCGAATTCGGCGACCACCGATTCGATCCGCGCGCCACGCACGCTGGCCGGCAGGATCGCATTGACGCGGATGCCGGCCTGGCCGACCTCCTGGGCAAGCGATGCGGTGAAGCCGAGCACCGCCCATTTCGTCGCCGCGTAGACGGCGCGGTTGGGATAGCCGATGCGGGCGGCGACCGAGGCCATGTTGACGATGACGCCGCGCCTCTTGGAGATCATGCCGGGCAGAACCGCGCGGGCGGCGACGAAGTGGCTGGTCAAATTGATGTCGACGGCGCGCTTCCATTCCGCGACCGGCGTGTCGGCGACCGGAAGCGTCGGACCCGCGATGCCGGCATTGTTGACGAGGAGATCGACCGCCGGAAAGGACGCAAACAATGTTTCGATCGCGTCCGGATCGGCCATGTCGCAGGCATGGAATGTCGCGCCCGTCTCGGCGGCCGCCGCCGCGCCGGCTTTTGCGTCGATGTCGGTGATCGCGACGCGCCAGCCATGCGCGCCGAGTTCGCGGGCGACGATTTTGCCGATCCCGGACGCGGCGGCCGTCACCACGGCGAATTTTGGGCTGTCATGCATCTTGGTCATCTCGCGAGCTGGGGCAGGATCAAGATGATCGCCGGGAAGGCGATCATCAGGGCAAGGCGAAGGATGTCGGCGGCCACGAAGGGGATGATGCCGCGATACAGCGTGCCGATGCTGATATTGCCGATCGTGCTCTTCAAGATGAAGAGATTGAGCCCGACCGGCGGCGTGATCAGCGACAGCTCGGTGACGACCACGACGATGATGCCGAACCAGATCGGATCGTAGCCGAGCGACATCACCAGCGGAAAGAAGATCGGCACCGTCAAAAGCACCATCGACAGCGATTCGAGGAAGCAGCCGAGGACGATATAGATGACCATCAGGAAGATGATGACGCCGAGCGGTGACAGGCCATAGCCGGTGACAAGCTGCTGCAGTGCGGTGGGCAGCCCCGCCAGATTGACGAAATTGGAAAACAGGAGCGCGCCGACGAGCAGGATGAACAGGATCGCCGTCATCCGCGCGGTGCCGACCACGCATTCGAGGAAGATCGTCGGCGTCAACTGACGCCGCCACAGGCACAGCAAGAAGGCGCCGAAGGCACCGATGCCGGCCGCTTCCGTCGGCGTGAAGATGCCCAGATAGATGCCGCCGATGATGGTCACGAACAAAATCAGGATCGGCCCCACCGATGTCAGCCGCGCGAAGCGTTCGCGCATCGGCACCGGTTCGGTACGCGGTCCCGCCTGGGGATCGATGCGCGTCACCACGGCGACGGTGCCGATGTAGAACAGCACCGCGACCACGCCCGGCAGCACGCCGGCGATGAAAAGCAGCCCGATATCGGTGCCCGTCATGATGCCGTAGAGGACCAGGATGACGGAAGGCGGGATCAGGATGCCGAGCGTGCCGCCGGCCGCAATCGAGCCGGAGGCGAGTTCGTCGGAATAGCCGAAGCGGCGCATGGACGGCATCGAGACGCGTCCCATCGTGGCGGCGGTGGCGAGCGACGAGCCGGAAACGGCCGCGAAGCCGGCGCAGGCGACGATGGTCGCCATCGCCAGACCGCCGCGCCGGTGGCCGAGAAATCCGTGACAGGCGTGGTAGAGGTCGCGCGACATGCCGGCGCGGTCGACCAGCATGCCCATCAGCACGAACATCGGCACGACGGACAGCTCGTAGCGCATGGTGTCGGAAACGGGCACCTGTCCGAGCATGCCGAGCGCCGGCGTCCAGCCGACCACCGCGACGATGCCCGCCGTTCCGACCGCGATCATCGCGAAGGCGAGCGGCATGCCGATCATCATCAGCGCGAACAGGCTCGCAAAGCCGATCAGCGACGTTTCCCAAGGACCCATAGGAGATTCCCGCCGCTATTCGATATTCGCGGTCGTGGCCCGCAGCAATTGCCGGCCCCGGATGGCGTTGATGACGAAGGCGAGACCGGCAAGGACGACCAGAGCGGCCATGATTTGCGCCAGGAGGCCGAGCGGCACGCGCAGCTCGAGCGTCTCATCGCCGGTGCGCCACAGCCGCGCGCCATAGACCCACATGCGCCAGCCCATGGCAAGGCAGATCGCCGCACATAGGATCTCGAAGAGCCGCGTCCCCAAATCCTGCAGGTGCTGCGGCATGCGCTCGGTCAGGATCGAGATCGTGATGTTCTCGCGGGCCGCGGTGGCGAGCGGCAGGCCAGCGAAGATGATCAGGCCCATCAGGATTTCGGTCGCCTCAAAGGCGGCGAAAAGCGGCCGGCCGAAGAAGTAGCGGCCGACGACGTCGATGGTGGTGATGAACATCATCGCACCGACCATGATGCCGGCGGCAAGCGAGAACGCCCGGAGGACCGAAACAATTGGGCCGGTTGCCGCCGAGCCGCCCTTTTCCTCGTGGCTCACGGGACGTTGACCACCTTTTCGGCCTTGTAGGCCTCTGCCTGGGCGCGAGCGTAATCGAGAATTTCCTCAGCCGGCAGACCCTTGGCGGTGGCCGCCTCGATCCAGCGCTGTTCGAGCGGCTGCAGGCGCGACCGCGCCTCGTCGAGATCGGCTTGGCCGATCTCGTTCCAGACCATCTCATTGGCTTCGAGCGCGTCGCGCCCGACCGTGTCGGCATTGGTCCATGCCCAGCCGGCAAGCGTCGCGATCGCCATCCCGGAATGCTTCTCGACCGCCGCCTTCTGCTCGTCGGTCAGCCCGTCCCAGACTCCCTGGTTGAAGGCCAGCCAGAACGTATCGGTATAAAGCCCGCCGGGAATGCGCGTGGCGCTTGCCACCGAGGGGGTGATCTTGAAGAACTCGATCGATTCGGTCGGGAAGGCGATGCCGTCGGCAACGCCGCGCGCCATCGCCTGCTGCGCCTCGGTGGGCGGAAGCTGGACGGGCGTTCCGCCAAGCGCCTGGATGATCTCGCCGGTAACATTGCCGCCAACGCGGATCTTCTTGCCGGCCAGTTCGGCAAGGCTCGTCACCTCCTCGCCGTCGCGCATGAAGATATAGGGCTCGGAATGGACCCAAAGCCCGACGACCTTGGCGCCTGCATGTTCGCCATACTCGCCGCCATAGCGTTCATAGGTCGCCCAGGCAGCGGCCGCTCCCGCCCACGGATCGGGCGACATGAAGGGAAGGTCCATGATCTGGGTCATGGTGAAGCGGCCGGGATTGTGGCCCGAGACGCCGAAGCCGACATCGATCGAGCCGTCGAGCACCATGTCGAAATAGGCCGGCGGGCGGCCGAGCGCCGTTTCCATGATGTCGAATTGCAGCGAGCCGTCGGTCTCGACTTCGATCGCGGCCGCCCATGGCTCGAGGATGCCCTTGACGATCAGATGATGCATCGGCAGCCAGTTGCCGACCCGGATCGTCCTGGTGTCCTGGGCGAGGCTGGCGCCGGTCGATCCCAAAACGGCAAGCGCCGCGGCAAGCGTCAATCGTTTCCAGTGCAACATTGTCGGTTCCCCTTTGGATTATTGGTTTTGCGCATTCGGCTATCATAAGAATCAATTGGGGCGGTTGCGCAAGCGTTCCGTTCGGCCGGCTGTCATTCCGGTATCCATTCGACGCCGCCCGAATGGGTCACGGCGCCTTCCTTAGCGGGGCCGACCACGGCAGCGTATTTTTCGAACACGCCGCCCAGACGGCGCGGGTCAGGCGCGACCCATTCGCGGGCGCGGCGCTCAAGCTCCGCGTCCTCGACCAGCAAATCGATGGCCTGTGCGGCGCCGTCGATGCGGATGATGTCGCCATTCCTGACCAGCGCGATCGGGCCGCCGACGGCCGCCTCCGGCCCGGCATAGCCGATGCACATGCCGCGCGTGGCACCCGAGAACCGCCCATCGGTGATCAGCGCGACCTTCTCGCCCATGCCCTGGCCGTAGATGAGGGCCGTGACGCCGAGCATTTCGCGCATGCCCGGACCGCCGCGCGGTCCTTCATTACGGATGACGATGACCGCCCCGTCCGCATAGGAGCGGTCGCGCACCACCGCCATGCATTGCTCCTCGCTTTCGAAGACAAGCGCAGGCCCCTCGAAGAATGTGGATTTCAGGCCGGCGACCTTGAGCAGCGCGCCGTCGGGACACAGATTGCCGCGCAGGACAACGACACCGCCGGTCGCCAGGATCGCCTCGCCCTTCCTGCGAACCACCTCGCCATCCGGCTCGTTGAAGGCGCCCAGCACATCCTCGAGCCGTGATCCATCGATGGTCAGGCAGTCGCCGTGCAGATGCCCGCTTTCCAGAAGCGATTTCAGGACGACCGGGACGCCGCCGATCTCATAGACATCCTTGGCCACGAACCGGCCGCCGGGCTTCAGATCGGCGATCAGAGGCGTGCGCGCGAAGATCTGCGCCACGTCGTCCAACGTGAACCGGATGCCGGCCTCGTGGGCGATGGCAGGGATATGCAGCCCCAGATTGGTCGACCCGCCCGTCGCCGCAACGAGCGCGGTCGCATTTTCCAGGCTCTTGCGGGTGACGAGATCGCGTGGCAGTGGCCCGTCATTCATCAGCACGGACATCGCTAGGCGGCCGGCCCGGCGCGCCAGCGCGTCGCGCTCGGAATAGACCGCCGGCACCATGGACGAACCGAGCGGCGCCAGACCGAGCACCTCCGAGACCATGCCCATGGTGTTGGCCGTGAACTGGCCGCCGCAGGCGCCGGCGGTCGGCAGGCAGACCTGCTCCATCAGGTCGAGGTCTTCCTGCGTCCATGTCCCGGCCATGACCCCACCCACCGCCTCATAGGCATCGAGCATGGTCACGTCGCGGCCCTTGAAGCGGCCGGGCAGGGCGCTGCCGCCGAACAGGAACACCGACGGGATGTTGAGCCGCACCAGCCCCATGATGACGCCGGGCGAAGTCTTGTCGCAGCCGCCGAATCCGACCAGCGCATCGTAGCAATGGGCCCGCGTCACCGCCTCGATGGAATCGGCGATGATTTCCCGCGAGATCAGCGAGAACTTCATCCCCTGATGGTTCATCGAGAACCCGTCGGAGACCGAGATCGTGTTGAAGGCGATCGGCGTGCCGTCGGCCTCGCGCACGCCGGCCTTGGCCTGTTCCATCTGGCGGGCGATCGTCAGATTGCAGGGCGTTACTTCCGATGACGGGCCGACGATGCCCACGAAGGGCCGGGCAATGTCGTCATCGTCATGGCCAAGGCCGCGCATGAAGGCGCGGTGCGGCGTTCTGTCCAAGCCGTCCATGGTGATGCGCGAGCGCAACCGTCGGGCTGATGGCCTCGAAGAACTCTGATCCATGATCCGTCCGATGCGATAGTTGAAGCCTAAACCGATTTCGCATCGAACCATTCGAGAAGGGTGACTGTCAAACGCCCTGCCGGACGCCCGCCGTCCTTTCCACTGCATGCTGCTACGGCAGGGGGAACGGGGGCCGGATTGTCGCGTTGGCAATCCATGACGCAAAAGGCCCGCGCCCAATCCAGGCAGTACCACGAGAACCCGGCTGGAGCGCCCGTGAAGCCGGGTGTGCCGCCGGAGCCGGTGACCGTGTTCGAGCCGCGCGCGGCTCCTGCGCCCGCAGTCTTCGACGCGCCGCATAGCGGGCGTCACTACCCCGAGGATTTCGGCCACGTCGCCGGCATCGAGCTTCTGCGGGCCGGGGAGGATCGCTTCGTCGACGACCTATTCGCCGATGCGCCCGACCATGGGGCGGCGCTCGTCGTCGCCAATTTCGCGCGCACCTACATCGACCCGAACCGCCGCCTCTCGGACATCGACGGGATGCTCCTCGACGGGGACTGGCACGAACCGCTCGAGCCGACGCCGTTGAGCGCGCGCGGCGTCGGCCTGGTCTTTCGCCTGATCGGCGACGGCGCATCGATCTACGATCGCAAGTTGACGGCCGCCGACATCGCTAACCGCATCGAGCACTATTGGCGTCCTTATCATGACAGGCTGCACGCCATCATCGACCGCACGCTCGCGCGTCACGGCGTCTGCTACCACGTCAACTGTCACTCGATGATGCCGGTCGGCAACGCGCTCGCGCCTGATCCAGGTCGGGACCGGCCCGATTTCGTGCTCGGCGATCTGGAGGGAAGGGCCTGCGGGCCCGGCTTCACACGTCACGTCTCGGAAACGCTGGAACGATTGGGCTATTCGGTAGCGCTCAACGATCCCTATAAGGGCGCGCTGATCGTCGAGCGCTATGGCAGGCCGGATCGGAACATCCACAGCCTGCAGATCGAGATCAACCGCAAGCTCTATATGAATTTCGACACGCTGGAACGCAGCGACGGCTTTGCGGTTCTCAAGGCAGATCTGGCAAAACTCGCCGCAGCCATAGCGCAATATGCGCGGGCGCAAGAGCGGCGACAGAATCGATGAACCGAGTGCCTGTGTGCGATCTCCTATGGGCGCGTCAGATGTTGCGCCTTTTGCCTTCCAAGAGATCGAGCACCGCGCGCGCGGCGTCGAGTACGTTGGTTCCGGGGCCGAACACGGCTGCGATGCCGTTTTCCTTCAGGAAATCATAGTCCTGACGGGGGATGACGCCGCCGACGACGACGATGATGTCGCTTGCGCCCTTCGCTTTCAGCGCCTCGACCAGTTGCGGCGCCAGCGTGCGATGACCGGCGGCGAGCGATGACATGCCGACGACGTGGACGCCTTTCGCAACCGCCATATCGGCCGCCTCGGCGGGAGTCTGGAAGAGCGGTCCGGCGATGACCTCGAAGCCGATATCGCCAAAGGCCGACGCGATGACCTTGGCGCCGCGGTCATGCCCGTCCTGGCCGAGCTTGGCGACCATGACCTTGGGCTTGTCACCAAGCGACTGGGTGAACTCGCTGAGGCGGGAGACGAGCATCTCGTATTCCGGCTCGGCGTCGTAAGCGGGGCCGTAGACATCGCCGACCACTTCCGGCACGGCCAAATGGTCGCCGAAGGCTTTGCGCATGGCGTCCGAAATCTCGCCCACCGTGGCGCGGGCCCGCGCCGCCTCGACGGCCGCTTCCAGGATATTGCCGGCACCGCTGCGGGCGACATTTTCCAACACGGCCAGCGTCTCCTCAACCCGTTTCGGATCGCGCTGCCGCTTGACACGCTCAAGGCGGTTGACCTGCGCTTCGCGCACCGCCTTGTTGTCGATCGCCAGAATGTCGATCTGGTCCTCGGTCTCCAGACGATATCTGTTGACACCGACGATCACCTCGTCGCCGCGGTCAACGGCGGCCTGACGGCGCGTGGCGGCCTCCTCGATCAGGCGCTTGGGATAGCCGTCATTCACGGCCTTGGTCATGCCGCCCATCGCCTCGATTTCCTCCATCAGGCTCCACGCCTTTTTGGCGAGCTCGTTGGTCAGGCTCTCGACATAATAGGAGCCGGCGAGCGGATCGACGACCTTGGTGACGCCCGTCTCGTGATTGAGGATCAATTGCGTGTTGCGCGCGATGCGGGCCGAGAATTCGGTCGGCAGCGCGATCGCCTCGTCGAAGGAATTGGTGTGCAGCGACTGGGTGCCGCCCAAAACCGCGGCGAGCGCTTCATAGGCGGTGCGCACGATATTGTTGTAAGGGTCCTGCTCGGCCAGTGACACGCCCGATGTCTGGCAGTGCGTCCGCAGCATGAGCGAGGAGGCCTTTTTCGGCGCGAACTCCTCCATGATGCGCGACCACAAGAGCCGCGTGGCGCGCAGCTTGGCTGCTTCCATGAAGAAGTTCATGCCAATGGCGAAGAAGAAGGACAGCCGGCCCGCGAACGCATCGACGTCGAGGCCCTTGGCGAGGGCCGCGCGCACATATTCGCGCCCGTCGGCGAGCGTGAAGGCCAGTTCCTGCACCAGCGTCGCGCCGGCCTCCTGCATGTGATAGCCGGAGATCGAGATCGAGTTGAAGCGCGGCATCTCCCGGGCGGTATAATCAATGATGTCGGCCACGATCCGCATCGACGGCTCGGGCGGGTAGATATAGGTGTTGCGGACCATGAACTCCTTCAGGATGTCGTTCTGGATGGTCCCTGAAAGCTCGGCGCGCGACACGCCCTGTTCCTCGCCGGCGACGATGAAGGAGGCGAGGATCGGGATCACCGCGCCGTTCATGGTCATCGAGACCGACATCTCCTGAAGCGGAATGCCGTCGAAGAGGATCTTCATGTCCTCGACCGAATCGATCGCGACACCCGCCTTGCCGACATCGCCCTCGACGCGTGCGTGGTCGCTGTCATAGCCGCGATGGGTGGCCAGGTCGAAAGCGACCGACAGGCCCTTTTGGCCCCCCGCAAGGGCCTTGCGATAAAACGCGTTCGATTCCTCCGCCGTCGAGAAGCCGGCATATTGGCGGATCGTCCAAGGCCGGCCGGCATACATGGTCGCGCGCGGCCCGCGCAGGAACGGCTTTTGGCCAGGCAGCGAGTGGACGTGGTCGATGCCGGCGATGTCGTCGGCGATGTAGAGCGGCTTGACGTCGATGCCCTCCGGCGTGTGCCAGACCAGCGTCTCCGGATCGCGCTTGATCTCCTTTTCGGCAGCCGCGCGCCATTGATCGAGCTTGGGATTGGTCATCACTCGAACTCCAAGATCATCTCGTCGACGGCGAGGCTCGCTCCCGGCTCGACCGCGACCGACTTGACCACGCCGCGACGTTCCGCACGCAGCACATTCTCCATTTTCATCGCCTCGACGGTGGCGAGCGGCTGGCCATCTTCCACCGTGTCGCCGGCCGTGACGGCGATCGAGGTGACGACGCCTGGCATCGGGCAGAGCAGCATCTTCGACATGTCCGGCGGCAGCTTCTCAGGCATCAGCCGTGCCAGTTCCGCCACACGCGGCGTGCGCACATGGGCCTTGATGTCGATCCCCCGCCAGCGCAGACGCCAGCCGGAATTAACGCGATCGATTTTGACGCCGAGCGGGCGGCCGTCGACCATGAACCGGGCATGGCTTCGCCCGGGCAGCCAGTCGGAGGATACCGCGACCGCTCGTTCCGCACCGAAGGAGACGAGTGTCTTGCCGCCTTCCTCGCGCAGGAAGCAGTCGAAGACGCGCTCGTCAAAGGTGACCACCCAGTCGCGGCCGACCGCGCGGCGATGATTGTCCATGCCGCCCGAGATCAGCACGTCGCGCTTCTGACTGCGCAGATTAACGAAGGCTGCGATCGCGGCCAGCAGCCGCGCATCGCCATCATCCGCCGTCACGCCCTGGAAGCCTTCGGGAAACTCCTCGGCGATGAAGGCGGTCGTCAGGCGCCCGTCGCGAAAACGCTCATGCTCCATGACGGCCGACAGGAAGGGCAGATTATGTCCGATGCCCTCGACCTCGAAATCGTCGAGCGCGGCGCTCATCGCGTCGATGGCGGCGAGACGCTCGGGAGCCCAAGTGCACAATTTGGCGATCATCGGGTCATAGTACATGGAGATCTCGCCGCCTTCGAAGACGCCGGTGTCGTTGCGCACGATGGTTCCGTCGCTTTGCGTGCCTTCCTGCGGCGGACGATAGCGGGTCAGCCGGCCGATCGACGGCAGGAAGTTGCGGAATGGATCTTCGGCATAAAGGCGGCTTTCGATCGCCCAGCCGTCGAGCTTCACGTCGTCCTGGGCGATGCGCAGCGTCTCGTCCGCAGCGACGCGGATCATCTCCTCGACGAGGTCGATGCCGGTGATGAGCTCGGTCACCGGATGCTCGACCTGCAGGCGCGTGTTCATTTCGAGAAAGTAGAAATTGCGATCACCGTCGACAATGAATTCCACGGTTCCCGCCGAGTGATAACCGACCGCCTTGGCAAGCGCGACCGACTGGGCGCCCATTGCCTGCCGCGTTTCCTCGTCAAGGAAGGGCGAGGGCGCCTCCTCGATGACCTTCTGGTTGCGGCGCTGGATCGAACACTCGCGCTCGCCCAGATAGATGACGTTGCCGTGGCGGTCGCCCAGAACCTGGATCTCGATATGGCGCGGCTGGGTGACGAATTTCTCGATGAAGATGCGGTCGTCGCCAAAGGAATTCTTCGCCTCGTTCTTCGACGACTGAAAGCCCTCGCGCGCTTCCGCGTCGTTCCAGGCGATCCGCATGCCCTTGCCGCCGCCGCCGGCCGACGCCTTGATCATCACCGGGTAGCCGATCGAGCCCGCAATGCGGACGGCTTCGTCCGCATCGGAGATGAGCCCCATATGGCCGGGGACCGTCGAAACGCCGGCTTCGGCGGCGAGCTTCTTCGAGGTGATCTTGTCGCCCATCGCCTCGATCGCCTTGATCGGAGGCCCAATGAACGCCACGCCTTCCTTGTCCAGCGCCTGCGCGAAGAGCGGGTTCTCGGAGAGGAACCCATAGCCGGGATGAACCGCATCGGCGCCCGTCTTGCGAATTGCGTCGATGATCCTGTCGATCACGATATAGGACTGGTTCGACGGCGCCGGCCCGATATGGACCGCCTCGTCGGCCATCTTGACGTGCAGCGCGTCCCGGTCGGCGTCGGAATAGACGGCGACGGTCGCGATGCCCAGCTTCCTTGCCGTCTTGATGACCCGGCAGGCGATTTCGCCGCGATTGGCGATGAGGATTTTCTTGAACATTCTTCTTGGTCTCACATCGCAGGGGAGAAACGGAAAAGGGTCATTCGGCCGCCTGAACTGGCGGACACGCCTTGGGATCACGGCGGCCCTTGAGCATGCCGTCTATACTCAGATCTTCATCGAGATCGGGCCAGTGAATGCCTGAGAACATAAGTTCCATATTGTTGCGCTGGGCGTGCGTGGCGTTCTGCAAGGCGGGATACCACCATAGCGGCGTTACGATTTGCCGTCCGTCAGCCAATCGCACGTGAAGGCTCACATCGTCGCACCAGGCCGCAACGGGGTCATCCCTTTCGTGGTCAATTGCCAAACTGTTCATTCCAGATCTCCAGCAAACGCTTCTGCTCTTCGCCTGTCGCAGCAATCAGGTCGCGAATGTCCCGGGCGGCATGACCACGATTGAAAGCAACCGCTAGGTCATCGAGCCAAATTTTGCATTCTTTTCCGTCCTTCCAGATGTGGACATGAGGAGGCTCGATTCCATCCCAGGAATACCAGAAAAACCTGTAACCTCTCCATCTCCAAACCGTCGGCATCCGGGCCTCCTAAAGAAGGATTATATTGCGCGAGCGCCGCATCTTGAAAATCGCGGCGCGGCTCACTTGGCGGCTTCCGCGGGAGGGACAGCACCGGGTGCAAGCGCGCCCATGAGCATCCCTTCAATACTCAGATCCTCGTCGATCTCTCCCAATGCACGCCGAAAGGGGAAAGTTCAACATTTGCCCGCTGTTCCGGGGTTGCTCGCAGCGGCCGAGGATACCACCAAAGCGGTGTTACGAGTTGTTGGCCACAAGCCGGCGTTACGATCAGTTCGCTGACGGTGCAGCGCGCAGCTACCGGCTCGACGGCCGCTTCTTCGATTTCCAAGACACTCAAGGTAGCATTCCCGAGTTGCCTCACAGCGGGATCGTGTCGTGCTTCTTCCACGGCTGCTCGAGTTTCTTCGACCGCAGCATGGCGAAGGCGCGCGCGATGCGCTTGCGGCTCGAATGCGGCATGATCACCTCGTCGATGAAGCCGCGCT
>CAZEEC010000056.1:2635-12492 GCA_964511105.1 uncultured Mesorhizobium sp. | reverse complement strand
TGCCCTCCGAAGGCAGAGGTCACAGGTTCGAATCCTGTCGGGTGCGCCAATAAATTCAACCGCTTAGATGCCCTCCACCTCACTGCATCCTGCAGATGCTCACCTGTATCTATGCGGTGCCTGCGCGTATCTGGCGGCGTGTGCTGGGCGGCGGCGGCTGCTCTTGCAGCGCTTACGCAGCGGTAGAGCGGCCTCCCGCGATTGTCCGCGGCACGCTTTTTGGCCCTGGATTTCAGACGCACTGCTGCTGTTCAACCGTGGGCAAGAGACGCAATCCTGTTTCCATCGGGAGCAAAAAGCGCGGCCACGGCCCTGCCGTCGGCTCCTGATGCAAGCAAACGGGTCGCGGTCGCCGCGTCGAGGGGTTTGCCCAACAGAAAGCCTTGCGCGGTCTCACATCCGAGCGCCACCAGATTGGCAAGTTGCTCTTCGTTCTCGACGCCTTCGCCGGTCGTCGAAATGGCCAGGTCCCGCGCCATGCTCGTGACGGCGCGCACGACTGCGGCAGCGCCTGAATCGGTATGGGATTCGTTGATGAAGCTGCGATCGATCTTGATGCGGTCCAGTTCGAAGACGCGCAGATGGGCGAGCGAGGAGTATCCCGTGCCAAAGTCATCCATCGCAACGCGCACGCCAAGCGCTCTGAGGCCGGCGAGTGAAGCTGCCATCTGCTCGCTGTTTTCGACCAGGGCGGTTTCGGTGACTTCGATCTCGATGCGGCCAGGCGTGATCCCGTGGCTGTCCATCGCCTTGGTGAACTGCCACAAAACATCGTTCGACTTCAACTGCACCGGCGAGACATTGATCGATATCGAGACATGGTTCGGCCACTGCGCAGCCTGCCGACAGGCCTCCTCGATGATCCACGCTCCCATTTCGACAATCATCCCCGTTTGCTCGGCAAGCGGAATGAAATCATTGGGAGGCAGCATGCCCCTCTTGGGATGGTTCCAGCGCACAAGCGCCTCAAACCCGGAAAGCGACCTGCCCGGCAAGTCGTAGAGCGGCTGGTAGTGCAAGACAAACTGCTGGGTCGCGATGGCCTCGGCCAGATCGATTTCCAGAAGACGGCGATCAGCCGCCTCTTCGAGCATGCCCGCCTGATAGGTCTCGATGCGCCCGCGGCCCTTCTCCTTCGCCCTATAAAGCGCAAGATCGGCCATTTGCTGCACCAATTGGGGATCGCCATCCTTTTCCAGGACGGCAAGACCGATGCTGCACCCAATGGTGACCAAATGCTCGCCGATCTGGAACGGCGCTGCAAGCGAAGCAACCATATCGGCGGCGAGTTGGTCGTCATGGCCGTCTTCCGAATCGGTGATGACCGCGAGTTCATCTCCCCCCAGCCGGAAGATCTGGTCGGTCGGATGGCAGATTCCTCGCAGCCGTCTCGCAACCTCGATCAACAGCGTGTCGCCGACGGCGTGGCCAAGCGTATCATTGACCATCTTGAAATGATCGAGATCGAGCATCAGCAGGGTCGCCGAACATTTCGTCGACAACTCGGCCAGCCTTTCCGAAAATCCACGGCGGTTCGGGAGGCCCGTCAACGCATCGTGGAAGGCCATGTGCGCGATCTTCTTTTGACCCTCGCGCGCTTCGGTTACATCATCATATGTCAAGATTGCGCCGCCTTGGGGCAGCGGACGGCATGATATGCTCAAGACCTTGCCATCGTCGAAATGGTGTTCGACCCGGGTGATCGTGTCCAGTGTCATCCAGGCTCGATGGTTGGCCACCACGCGATCCTTGCGCGCCTCGTCCCAGCCGCAAATGTCGCCGGTGTCGCGCAGATACTGATCAAGCGGAACACCAACATCCAGCTTTCCGGGAGGCAGCCCGAAAAGGTCGAGCACCCGGTTGTTGTAGAGCTGGATCGTGCCGTCTTGTCCGACCATCACCAACCCGTTCGACATATTGTTGAGGGCCAGTGACAGCCTTGAAAGCTGCGTGGCGCAGGCTTGGCGTGCCGCCCGACGAGGACGACCGAGACCTGCCACGTTGGCGATGAGCGCCATTGAAGCAGCCACGATCGCAGCCGCTGCAAACCTGACGGAGCTACCAGGATCGGTTCTTTCCACGACTTCCCCCTCCAGCTCATTCGCGATTGCTGATCATTTTTCAGCCCCAGGAGGCGCCGCACGAACGAGTGCAGCCACTTTGATCGTGAACTCTTATCAAGCAGTGTAAGCTGCGGATTAAAAATCGTTCACCAAGACGATCGGGCCGGCGCGGGAAAAGTTCAGATGAGCAGCCTCGGACGGACTGGAGGCACGGCGCTTGAAGCGGCAGGCCCACCATGAGCGAGCATGCTCGTGGTGGGCAGCCATTAACCGGAAGAGCGCGGCGCGATCCTCACATCGCCGTCAGAGCGGGCTGCGCAGGATCGCCGCCAGCGACGTCCCGCCGGGAATGTCGCCTTTGCGCACGCCGAGCACCTTCGCGCCGGTGCGCAATGCGCGGCCGGCGATCTCGTCGACCACGCCGTAGTTGCGCGCGTCGCCGGAGTCCTCGAACGTCACCGCTCCGGTCTCCTCGTCGACTACACCGTCCACCACCTCGTCAATGTCGACCAACATCCGGTCGATGTTGCCGAAGGTCGCCGCCCGCGCCGCATCGGAAATGTCGCTCGTGACGCGCCGCTGGCCCTTCCGGGTGTCGAAAAGCGCGCGGAACTGCTCAAGCTGGTCCTCATAATGAGCGTCCAGGATGGGTCGCGCCGCACGGGCGAGATCGGCGTCACTGGTCCGGTCATGGCTTCCGCTGATGGTTTGCGACAAGGCGGGGATCGAACTCACCGAGCGAAAGATGGACTCGACAGGTTGCGTCGCCGCGAGGATGAGAGGCACGTCGCTGCCGGCCAGGATCGGGCGAAGCGCCGCGTCGACCTGGCGCACATACTGGGCCAGGCGCACCTTTTGACCCTCGCTGCCGTGGACGCGTCCGCTCGGCGAGCGCTCGTTGATGGTCGCCTTGCCGACCGCACTCGCCGCGTCCCTGGGAAGATCGGGCACCCTCACCGTCGATGCTGGCAGGTCCGGCGAGACCTCGACCAGCCGGACGGCGTTCTCCGAGATAGCCAGCACATAGGCGGCGTTCGGGAAGGTGCTGGCGCGGATCAACGGCTTCAGGTGAAAGCGGTCCGAGACTTCGACCATCTGCACGAGTTTGCTCGCCAAGCGGAAGCTTCGCAACAGATCAGGGGTCGCGAAGACGGCCAGGCTGTGCGCCTGATATGTCCAGAAGCCATCATCATCGGCAAGATCATCCAGGTGCTCCTGCAACATCGCCAACCGCCTCTTGTCGACCCCGGACTCCTCGATCTGCCTGACCGCTTCCCGGGTGAGGTTGGCGAACTTGATCCGCGCCTTCGCGATGTCCTGGGTGACCGGCGTGGTCGGAAGATAGATCGAGACGCTGATGTCGGCGCGCGCCTCGTTCAAGGCGGCCAGGTCGCGGGCGGTCGGAGTATCGATGTAAAGCATGCTGTTCCTTTGTCTTGGTGGTCGATCGACGATGCCGTGACGGCCTCCTCCCTAACATGGTGTGCAAGTCCGGGAACGCCACCGCTTCCCGCAACGGCCCTCAGATCAAATCTCGATGCCGTTCAATCGCCGGCTTCGGCGGCCGTCTGGTAAGGCCAGCTCCAGTCGCGGATCTCGGGCATGTCCTCGCCGTGCTCAACGATATAGGCGCGATGTTGCGCCAGCTTGTCGCGGAACTGCTCCCTCGCCTCGGCCCCCTTCCTACCCGGATCGGGCAGGCGGTTGATCGCCTCGATTGCCAGGTGAAAGCGGTCGAGTTCGTTGAGCACGACCATGTCGAACGGCGTCGTCGTCGTCCCCTCTTCCTGATAGCCGCGCACATGGATGTTGCGGTGGTTGGTGCGCTTGTAGGTCAGGCGGTGAATGAGCGAGGGATAGCCGTGATAGGCGAAGATCACCGGGCGGTCGGTCGTGAAGAGCGCGTCGAATTTTTCGGCTGGAATGCCATGCGGGTGGTGCTCGGGCATCTGCAGGCTCATCAGATCGACGACGTTGACCAGCCTGACCTTGAGCTCGGGCAGCGCCTTGCGCAGCAGATCGACCGCCGCCACCGCCTCGATCGTCGGCACGTCGCCGGCACAGGCCAGGACGACATCCGGCTCCTCGCCGCTCGCGACGTTGCCCGCCCAGTCCCATGCGCCCAAACCCGCTTCGCAGTGGGCTTTGGCCTCCTCCATCGTCAGCCATTGCGGCGACGGCTGCTTGCCAGCGACGATGACGTTGACCCGGTCATAGGTGGCCAGGCAGTGGTCGGCGACGCACAGGAGCGTGTTGGCATCGGGCGGGAAATAGATGCGCACGATATCCGCCTTCTTGTTGGCGACGATATCGACGAAGCCCGGATCCTGATGGCTGAAGCCGTTGTGGTCCTGGCGCCAGACATGCGAAGTCAAAAGATAGTTGAGCGAGGCGATCGGCGCGCGCCACCCGAGCTCGCGCGCGACCTTCAGCCATTTGGCGTGCTGGTTGAACATCGAGTCGACGATGTGGATGAAGGCTTCGTAGCAGGAAAAGAAGCCGTGCCGCCCGGTCAGCAGATAGCCTTCGAGCCAGCCCTGGCAAAGATGCTCGCTCAGGATCTCCATGACCCGGCCTTGCGGCGCGAGCGAGACGTCATAAGGCTCGATCGGGTCCATCCAGACCCGGTCGGTGGCCTCGAAGACGGCGTCGAGACGGTTGGAGGCGGTCTCGTCGGGTCCCATGATCCGGAAGTTGCGCGTTTCGGCATTGCCTTCGACGACGCCGCGCAGATAATGCCCCAAAACCCGCGTCGCCTCGGCGACGGCGGCGCCCGGATGCGGCACGTCCACCGCATGGGATCGCGGGTCCGGCAGTTTCAACGCCTGGCGCAATTGCCCGCCATTGGCATGGGGGTTGGACCCCATGCGTCGATCGCCCACCGGGGAAAGGGCTGCCAGTTCCGGCTTCAGGCGTCCGGTCTCGTCGAACAGGTCGTCCGGCTGGTAGCTTCGCATCCATTCCTCGAGGATCTGGCGGTGCGCGGCGTCACCCCTTGCGTTGGCCACCGGCACCTGATGCGAGCGCCAGAAGTCCTCCACCTTCTTGCCATCGACCTCCTTCGGACCCGTCCAGCCCTTCGGCGTGCGCAGGACGATCATCGGCCATTGCGGCCGGCCAGAACCCGTGCCGGAGCGATGGGAAGACTGGATGTCTTCGATCTTGTCGAAGGCTCGGTCGAGCGTGTCGGCCATTTGCCGGTGAACCGCCATCGGATCGCTGCCTTCGACGAAGAGCGGCTCATAGCCGTAGCCGACGAACAGGCTCTCCAGTTCCTCTTCGCTCATGCGGGCGAGGATCGTCGGGTTGGCGATCTTGTAGCCGTTGAGATGAAGGATCGGCAACACAGCGCCGTCGACCGCCGGATTGAGGAACTTGGTGGAGTGCCAGGACGCCGCGAGCGGTCCGGTCTCCGCTTCGCCGTCGCCGACGACGCAGGCGACCACCAGGTCGGGATTGTCGAAGGCCGCGCCGAAGGCGTGCATCAGGGAATAGCCAAGTTCGCCGCCTTCGTGGATCGACCCCGGCGTCTCGGGAGCCGCATGACTGGGAATCCCACCCGGAAAGGAGAATTGGCGAAAGAGGCGGCGCATCCCCTCCGCGTCCTGCCCGACATCGGGGTAGATAGCACTATAGCTGCCCTCGAGCCACGTGCCGGCCACCATGCCGGGCCCGCCATGGCCCGGTCCGCAGACATAGAGGACCGAAGCGTCCCGATCGTTGATAATGCGGTTCAGATGGGCGTAGACGAGGGTGAGCCCGGGCGTTGTTCCCCAATGGCCGAGCAACCGGGGCTTGACATGCTCGGGCTTCAGCGGCTCACGCAACAGCGGATTGTCGAGAAGATAGATCTGACCCACGGACAGGTAGTTCGCCGCCCGCCAGTAGCGGTCGAGAAGAACCAGTTGGTCTTCCGAAAGCGAAGGGCGCGGCTGGTGTCCCGTTTCATGGTTCATGATCGCATTCTCCTACATCATGGACTTGGGAGAGGAGCTAGCGTCGCATTCCCCCGTGTCCACTTTCTCGGTTCCATGCGGTCAATCCACGGCCGACGTCAAAACTTCATCCAGCCCGTTTTCCGCATGATGTTCTTCTCGATCTCCAGGATGATCATCACGGCCACGCCCACCGCAACAATTAGCAGTCCGTCGCCGAATCCAATCGGCCGCGTCTCGAATATCGCCTGCATGATCGGAAGATAGGTGAAGGCCAACTGGGCAATGACCACAACTGCGATGGCGATCAGCACCGCCGGCGTTCCAAGCACGCCGCGAAAATTGAACGAGGTCATGTGCAGGTAGCGCACGTTGAAAAGATAGAAGATCTCCATCGCCACAATGGTATTGACGACCAAGGTGCGCGCCGTCTCGAGGTCATCGCCGCGGCCCAACGCATAGAAGAAGACGCCAAGGGCGGCGATCATGAACAGCACCGAGACCAACGCCACACGCCAGACCAGGAACGGCGTCAGCAGCCCCTCGCCGATGGGTCGCGGCTTTCGACGCATGACATTCGGCTCGGCCGGCTCGAAGGCGAGCACCAGCCCGAGCGTCGCCGAGAGGATGAGGTTGATCCAGAGAATCTGAACCGGCGACATTGGCAAGGCGAAGCCGACCAGGATGGCCGCGATCACCGTCAGCACTTCACCGCCATTGGTCGGCAGCGTCCAGGCAACGACCTTGCGGATATTGTCGAAGACGACCCGCCCTTCGTGAACGGCTGCGACAATGGACGCGAAATTGTCGTCGAGGAGCACCATCTGCGATGCTTCCTTTGCCGCATCCGTGCCCTTCCTGCCCATACCCACGCCGACATCGGCCTGCTTCAGGGATGGAGCGTCGTTGACGCCGTCGCCGGTCATCGCAACCACCGCGCCGGTCGATTGCAGCGCCCTGACGATGCGCAATTTATGTTCCGGGTTGGTCCGAGCGAAGACGACTGTTCTGGCGGCGACGGCGGCAAGATCGCTGTCATCGATTTGGTCGAGATCGTGCCCTGTGAGAACCTGCGGATCCTCGGCCAGCCCAAGCTGCCGGGCGATCGCAGCGGCGGTCGCGCCGTGATCGCCCGTGATCATCTTCACCTCGATGCCCGCCGAATGGCATTCTGCGATCGCGGCGGTTGCCTCTTCGCGCGGCGGATCGATGAAGCCCACCAGGCCCAGAAAGACAAGTCCTTGCTCGATATCAGCGAACTCG
Source organism: uncultured Mesorhizobium sp. (assembly GCA_964511105.1). Lineage (GTDB taxonomy): Bacteria > Pseudomonadota > Alphaproteobacteria > Rhizobiales > Rhizobiaceae > Aliihoeflea. The sequence goes on along the minus strand of CAZEEC010000056.1, from coordinate 5,231 downwards.
ACCAAATCGGTCGCCGTTGACATTGGCTTGGCCGCGAAGCCGAGGACGCGCTCGCCTTCGGCAGCCGCCGCCGCGATCCGCTCCGCCCAGTATTCTCTATCTATTGGATCCGTCCCGTCGCCGCGCGCCTGGACCGCGCACATCCGCAACAGGTCGTCAGGCGCGCCCTTGATGAAAATCCGCGTTTGCCCGCTCACCGTTCGGTTGAGCGTGGCCATGAAGCGATGCTTGGCATCGAAGGGAATCGCATCGAGGCGCGTCCATTGCGTCCGGATGCGATCGGGCTCTAGGCTGGCCTTGATGGCCAATGCGACGAGCGCACCCTCCATCGGATCGCCGACCGCCTGCCATTCACCATCGGCCATCCGAAGCTCGGCGTCGTTGCACAAAAGGCCCGCGAGGATCAGCGATTCGCTCGCGGCTGTTGGATCGGCTGTCCCATCCTCGTTGGAATCGGGCTGCAACTCGCCTTCGGGCACATATCCAGCACCTGTGACGATGATCCGACCGCCACTCACCTCAAGTCGACGCGCCGTCATCTCGTTGCGGGTCAGCGTGCCGGTCTTGTCGGTACAGATGATCGAGGTTGAGCCAAGCGTTTCGACCGCCGGCAACTGCCGAATGGCGGCCTTGCGGCCAGCCATGCGCTGCACGCCGATGGCAAGGGTAATGGTGATGACGGCCGGAAGCCCTTCCGGGACCACGCCCACGGCAAGAGCCACGACCGCGACCAGCGCGTCGGGCCATTGGTAGCCGCGCAAAGTAACGGCGAAGACAAACAGCGCGGCGGCGGCGGAAATCGCGATCCACGTCAGTTGCGTCCCAAAGCGATTGATCTGCCGCAGGAGCGGGGTCGTCAGCGTTTCGACGTTGCGCAGCATGTCGCTGATGCGGCCGATCTGCGTCGCCGTGCCGGTGGCGACGACCACGCCCGCACCCTGGCCCGCGGCGACCAATGTGCCCGAAAAGACCATGGAATGGCGATCGCCGAGCGCTGCATCGGCGACTGCGGGATCGATGCGCTTTTCCGCCGCGACCGATTCGCCCGTCAAGATCGCTTCCTCGATCAGCAAGGAGCGGGCGCGCACCAGGCGCAGATCGGCGGGGACACGATCGCCCGCCTCCAGAACGACAAGGTCCCCCGGCACGAGCTCGGGAACGGGAATGTTCTCGCGCACGCCGTCCCGCAGGACCTGAGCGTGCGGAGCGACAAGGATGCGGATCGAATTCAGCGCCTGCTCGGCCTTGCCCTCCTGGATGAAGCCGACGATCGCATTGACGAGCACGACGGCAAGAATGACCGCGGCATCGACATAATGACCGAGCAGCAGGGTGGCGACCGTCGCGGCAAGCAGGAAGTAGATGAGGGCGTTGTGAAAATGCGCGAGAAAACGAAAAACCGGATGACGGCCCGCCGCTTCCGGAAGCTCGTTGCGGCCGTGTACGCGAAGACGTCGGGCCGCTTCGTCACTCGTCAGACCGGAGACGCTGCTATCCAGCCGGCGAAGAACAGTCTGGGCGCTCTCGGCGTAATATTGTGGCGTCGGAGCTTCACGTGCCGCGGCGCCTTCCTGGTGATCTGTCGGTTCGTGCATGGGTTTCCGTTGTTTTTCCGGCGATGCCATTAATCTTCCCAGTCGGCTCCTTTGAGCAGGTTCATCGGGATCTTGAGATAGCGCCGGCCATTCTCCTCGGGCTCCGGCAACCGCCCGCCATTGGTGTTGACCTGCAAGGCGTGCAGGATCAGCTTGGGCATGGGCAGCGTCTTGTCGCGCGCCTCGCGTGCCGCCACGAACGCGGCCTCGGTCTTATGGACCGACATATGCGTGTTCTTCGCCTTTTGCTCGGCGACGGTCGATTCCCAGATCGGCGGGCGGCCGCCCGGCTGATAGTCGTGGCCGGTGAAGATTCGCGTCTCGCCGGGAAGTGCCAGAATCTGCTGGATCGAGTTCCAGAGCTGTCTGGCGCTGCCGCCGGGGAAGTCGGCACGCGCCGTGCCGGAATCGGGCATGAACAGCGTGTCGTGGACAAAGGCGGCGTCGCCGATCACATAGGTGATCGAGGCCAGCGTGTGACCGGGCGAGAACATGATCCTGGCGTCGATATTGCCGAGCTTGAAGGTCTCGCCATCGGCGAAGAGCTTGTCCCACTGCGAACCGTCGGCAGGGAAATCGGGCCAGTTGTAGAAGCCCTTCCAAAGCTTCTGCACGTCGACGATCTTTTCACCGATGGCGGTCGGCGCGCCGGTCTTGTCCTTGAGATAGGCGGCGGCCGAGAAATGGTCGGCATGGGGATGGGTGTCGAGGATCCATTCGACCGCGTAGCCCCTGTCGGCGATAAATTCGAGGATCCTGTCGGCATGAATCGTCGCCGTCGCGGCCGACTTCTCGTCATAGTCGAGCACCGGATCGATGATGGCGCATTTCTTCGTCTCGGGATCGGAAACGACATACTGGATCGACCAGGTGCGCTTGTCGAAGAAGCCGGTCACTTGGGGCTTGGCTGTCATGGATGTGTCCTTTGCTCATGTCCGGGAGCCGCATGGCGCAGCGATAATGGGACAATTTCATGCCGCATTCTATTGCAGGTGAACATT
>CAZEEC010000056.1:0-2535 GCA_964511105.1 uncultured Mesorhizobium sp. | reverse complement strand
CCTCAAGGAACGAAGAGAAGCAGCGCGTAGATCGCAAAGAGCGCCAGATGCATCAGGCCCTGGAGGGGCGACGTCCGCACCCCGAGAAACGTCAAGGTGGTGAGCAGGACGGTGATGACCAGGAGCACCGTGTCGAGCAGGCCAAGGCCCATCGTCACCGTTTGCCGCGTGAGAAGGCCGATCACCAGCACGACGGGAACAGTCAGTCCGACGGTCGACACGAAGGCGCCGAGGCAAAGATTGATCGCGCGCTGCATCTGGTTCGCCATGGCCGCCTTGACGGCGGTGATCGATTCCGGCGTGAAGACGATGATCGCGATGATGACGCCGCCGACCGCGAGCGGAGCGCCGGCCCGCTCGACGCCCATGTCGATCAGCACCGCCATGTCGTGAGCCAGAAGAACGATCGGCAGGATCAGGGCGATGAGAATGACCGAGCGCGCCAGCATTGCGCGCCGGTCGAGTTCGGGCCTCGCTTCCTCGGCCGCCTCGGCCCGACCGGCCTCCCGCATCGAGAGAAGCGGAACCGACAGCGCGCCCTGGCGAGGCTGCACGAAAAGGCGCCGGTAGCCGCGCATCTGCAAGGCGAGGAAGGCGGCGTATAAAAGCGCGGTGATGGCCGCCAGGCCGGCGGCTTGCACCGGGTTGAAGGTGCCGTCGCCGGGGCTGAGCGCGTTGGGCACGACCAGTGCCGTCCCGGTCAAGAGAGCGATCATCGACAAATAGGCGATGGCGCCTTGCGAATTATATTCCTGCTCGCCATGGCGCAGCCCGCCGAGCAGCAGGCAGATCCCGGTGACGAGGTTGAGGATGATCATCATCACCGCGAAGATCGAATCGCGCGCGATCGTCTCGGCCTCGCCCGGTCCGAGCATGACGGCGGCGATCAAGATCACCTCGATCGCCACGATCGAAATCGTCAGGATCAGCGTGCCATAAGGCTCGCCAAGCTCACGGGCGAGATGATCGGCCTCGCCGACGACGCCGAATGCGGAATAGAGGATCGTGGCGAAAAGGACGACGAACGCGGCAATTGCCGCCGCCGGGGAGATCGGTCCGGCAAGCCAGGTGCCCCCGAAAGCCATGAACACCAACACGACGCCCCAGGCGATCACCAGCCGGACAAGCGTCGGCACCGGCAGCAGGTCGCGGAAGGATGCCTTGCGGCGTTTCGATGGGGCACGGGAGCGCGGAGACATCGGGACCTCTCAGGCGGGGTCGTCCCCTCACTACGCGAAACCGATAGGTCGTCCCATCTCGCGGCCGTCGCAGCGGCGCGCCCGCCTCTATCACCGTCGCGAATTCCTGTCCATCGCGGGTCTCACGCCGGCCGGAACACCGCGTCGATCGACGGTTCCGGTTCGGCCGAGCGAGGCCATGAAGTCGGACATGGCGCCGTCGGGCGGCGCGACGATCGAGGACGCCCAGGCCATCACATGGCCGGCCGACAGCAAGATGCCGGTTCCTTCGATGGCCAAGGCGACATGGTTGGCGCAGTGGCCCGACATGTGGATGGCGCGAAGAGCTTCACTGGTGTATTGTCTAGACCGTGAAGTTGGTCGCGGGTTCGAGCCATGTCTCTTCGTGTCTATACTTTCGGCCCCCAATGGGGCCTTCCCGCCGGCGGTCCGTTCGATATGAAGCTGCTGGCATGGCTTCGCTTGGCCGGCATCCCTTACGAGCAAGCCATCGAGCACGACACCGGCAAGGGACCGAAGAAGAAAAACCCATGGGTCGAGCTCGACGGCGAGGCGATCGGTGATACCGAGATCATCATCGACCTTCTCGCCAAGAAGCATGCCGTCAGACTCGACCGGGACTTGACGCCCGAACAGCACGCCCTCGGCCATGCCTGGCGTAGAACTTTCGAGGAGCATTTCCATCAAGCCCTTGAATGGGAACTTCTCGTCCATGATGCCGGCGCAACCTATATGCGCGACTATATCAGGCCGTACTTGCCGCCCGTCGTCGGCGGCGTCGTCTTCAACATCATGCGCTCGCAAATGCGAAAGCAGCTTCACGCGCGGGGAATCGCAAGGCACGCGCCCGATATCATCGCCGCGAAGGGTCGGGCTGATCTGGACGCTTTGGCTGCCTTCCTGGCGGACCGGCCGTTTCTCTTGATCGACCGGCCCACCTCCTACGATGCGGCCGTCTTCGGGCTTTTGAGCCCGGTGATGTACTGGACGATGGACACGCCTGTCGCGCAGCACGCCCGCTCGATTACGCAGCTGAAGAGCTACTGCGATCGCATGAAGCAACGCTGCTTCAACTGACCCAGCCTGATGGGCCATAGCCGAATGTCGGCGACAACGGCCCGTATACCCTATCCCGGCTGGAACACCGCGTCGATCGACGGTTCGGGTTCGGCCGAGACCAGGCCGCGCGCGGTCAGATCCTCCAGATGCGCCAGCACCGAAAGGGCGGCGGCGCCATGCAGGCGCGGGTCGGTGTCGCGATAGATCGCCTCGACGATCTGCGCCACCTGCCGGTCGCCGGCCTTCAGCCGCTCGACGATCGCCCGCTCGCGCATCT
>CAZEEC010000055.1:0-12825 GCA_964511105.1 uncultured Mesorhizobium sp. | reverse complement strand
AATAGTTGAAGCCCTTGTTATAGGCGCGCACATGATCGAAGCAGAACTTGAAATACTCGCCCTCGGCCATGCGTCCGACGGGCGCGCGGTGCGTGCCGGACTGAGTGCAGCCATCCCACTGGCAGGCGGGCGCGTTTGTGGCGCGCTCGGTTTCGGGCGAGCGGCGCACCTTGATCTTCTCGAAATATTTCGAATAGGCGTTCATGAAAATCCGTAAACTTCCGAACCGCAGATAATGGGTGTTTCGGCGCACGAAACAAGAATTGACATTTGCCGGATAATGACCGTCCTCCCACCGATTCAGTCATTCGCGGCAACCCGCCGCAGCAAGGAGACACAGATGTCGATCCAGGCCACCATCGAGACCAAGCTGACCGAACTATTCCAGCCCGAACGGCTGATCGTGATCAACGAAAGCCACCTGCATGCCGGCCACCATCATCAGCATTCGGGCCATGATGAGACCTTCGACGGCAAGGGCGAGACGCATTTCCGCGTTCGGATCGTCTCGTCAGGCTTTACGGGCATGAGCCGCATTGCGCGCCACCGTGCGGTCAATGACGCGCTCACTGCCGAAATCGAGGCCGGCGTCCATGCGCTGGCTATTGAACCGGCAGCGCCCGGCGAAGCGACCCGCTGGTAGAACCCAAGCCTAAAGCCGCACCGGCTCCGCAGCGCCCGCCGGCTGCGGCGCTGGAAGCTGGAGCGGTGGCGGCGCGATCGCCGCCGCGACTGCGTCCAGAGCACGGATGCGAAGCCGGGTGATGCGGTTCTTTTCGCGCGTGAGTACGACGAAGCGCATGCCGTGGAAGGTGAAGGCCTGCTTTTCCTCCGGAATCATCTGGGCCTCGTGGATGACCAGTCCGGCGATCGTCGTCGCCTCCTCATCGGGAAGATGCCAGTCGAGCGCGCGGTTGAGATCGCGAATGGGCACCGAGCCTTCGACCACGACCGAGCCGTCGGCTTCCTGCTTCACCCCCTGCATGTCGACATCATGCTCGTCAGCGATCTCGCCGACGATCTCCTCGATGATGTCTTCCAACGTGACCAGGCCTTCGACCTCGCCATATTCGTCGACGACGATGGCGAAATGCGCCTTGCGGCGCAAGAACGCGTTGAGTTGATCCTGCAGGCCGGTGGTATCGGGAACAAACCACGGCGTCGAAGCGACTTTCAAAATGTCGATCCGCGATGCATCGTTGCCGACTTCATTCAATGCGCGCAGCAGGTCCTTAGCGTGAACGACGCCGACGATATTGTCGGTCGATCCACTCCATAGCGGCAGGCGCGTGTGGGAACTTTGCAAAATCTCGCGAACAACCACCTCCGGCGCCTGATCGGCGTTGACGGAACGCATCGCGGTGCGGTGGACCATGACATCGGAGACTTCGAGTTCATGGAGATCGAGAAGCCCGCCCATCCGGTCACGATCATGCTTTTCGAGCCCGCCTTCCCTCTGAAGAACCTCGACCGTCCCGCGAATCTCCTCATGCGCGGTCAGAAGATTCTCATCCCGTCCCAGATGGACGCCAAACAGGCCGAGCAGCGCCCGCACAATCCAGTTCACGCCGATGGACAGATGGCCGAAGATGAGCATCGCGAACTGGGCGAAGCGCGAGACCGTGAGCGCAAATTTTTCCGGCTTCGACAAGGCCCACGACTTGGGCAGGATCTCGGAGAAGATCACGAGCAGAACAGTCATGCCGATGGTGGCGTAGACCACTCCCGCCGGTCCGAACATCGTCAGGAGCAGGCTTGTCGCGAGCGAGGAGGCGAGAATGTTGACGAGGTTGTTGCCGATCAAAAGCGCGCCGACCAGCCGGTCCTTGTGTTCGATCAGGCGGGCGATAACGGCGGCGCGGGCATCGCCATTCTGTTCCAAAGTGTGCAAACGCGCCCGCGACACGGCAGTGACGCTCGTCTCGGTGCCCGAGAACAGGAACGACATCAGGACGAGGAACAGGATGACCCCGAGCGTGATGATCATGCCTCCAGATTCTCCTTCAAAAAGGCGATCACTTCGGAAGCGGCGACATCTCTGGCGATGAAGGATCTTCCGATGCCGCGCGTGAGAATGAAGGTCAGCGCGCCGCGCGAGACCTTCTTGTCTTGTGCAATATAGGTAAAAAGAGCTTCGGCGCCAGGCAGACCCGGGATTTCCGCCAGCGCGGTCGGCAGTCCGACCGCCTGAAGGTGGCGCTCGACGCGCGCGGCGTCCGATATCGAAAGAAGGCCGAGGCGGGCCGAAAACCGATGCGCCAGGACTATGCCGATCGCCACGGCTTCACCATGAACGAGGCGGGCGCCGTCATAGCCGGTCACCCCTTCAAGCGCATGCGCGAAGGTGTGCCCGAGATTGAGAAGCGCTCGCTCGCCCGTCTCGCGCTCGTCGCGCGCGACGACATCAGCCTTCGACTGGCAGGAGCGGCGGATTGCCTCGACACGCGCAGGCGCGCCGGCGAAGACGTCGCGCCAATTTTCCTCCAGCCAGGCAAAAAAATCCGGCTGGTCGATTAGGCCGTATTTGACCATCTCCGCATAGCCGGCGCGGAATTCGCGTTGGGGAAGTGTGTCCAGGACGGATGAATCGGCGATGACCAAAGCCGGCTGCTGAAAGACGCCGACAAGATTCTTGCCACGCTGCGTGTTGATGCCGGTCTTGCCACCAACCGACGAATCGACCTGCGCGAGCAGCGAAGTCGGCACCTGGACGAAGTCCATGCCGCGGCGAACGATGCCGGCGGCAAAGCCGGCGAGATCGCCGACCACGCCGCCGCCGAGCGCCAAGATGCAGTCGTTCCTCTCGAAGCGGCCGGACAGCACGAAATCGCATACACGCTCCAGGCCGACGAAGCTCTTCGTCGCCTCGCCTGGGACAAGGACGAGCGCGTCATGCGCGAGCCCCGCCGCCGCCAGGGACGCCTGCAGGCGCGCCAATTGATGGACAGCGACATGCTCGTCCGTGACGATGGCCACGCGCGCGCCCGGAAGACGGTCGGCGACCAGCACGCCGGCGCGATCGATGAGGCCGGGTCCAATATGGATCGGGTAGCTTCGCGAGCCGAGCTCGACATCGACACGACTGATCAATTCAGGTCACCTTCGTCATTGTTCGCGCAAGGCACCGATCAACTGCCTCGACGATTTCCGACGCCACGACCAGATGGCGTGCATCACGGCTGACGACCGTCACATCAGCTTCGCCATAAATGGGATAACGTTCGTCCATCAGTTTGCGCATCACCGCGCGCGGGTCGGGCGCCTTCAACAATGGCCGGTTCTGCCGGCGGGACACACGCTCCATCAATGTGTCGAGGTCGGCCTTGAGCCAGATGGAAATGCTATGCGCCCGGATAGACGCGCGGGTGTCGGCGTTCATGAAGGCGCCGCCGCCGGTTGCGATGACCGCCGGCCCCCCGGCGATGAGCCGGGTGACGACACGCTGCTCAAGCGCACGGAATTCCGCCTCGCCATAAGCTTCAAAGAGATCCGGAACCGACATCCGCGAAACGCCTTCGATCTCGTGGTCGCTATCAGCGAAGGGAACGCCGAGCATTTGAGCCACGCGGCGGCCGACGGATGTCTTGCCGGCGCCCATCAGACCGACGAGGACGAGGGTACGGCCGCCAATCCCAGTCCGCACGCGCGCAACCATTTCCGTCATCGCCTTCGCGTCCATCGGCGCGCCTCCTCCCCTGCGGTATCGACAGGATCGGATCGGACGTCAAGCGGCGTCAGCCGAGTTGTGCTTGCACTCCAAAGATGAGCGTCCCATAAACGAGCAAAGCAAACGCGGCGGAAAATTGGGAGACCGATGCCCACACTGTTCCGGTTTCTGATGACGCTCCTTATCCTGGCGGGCATCGCCTATGGAGCGATGTATGCGCTGGTCCTGTTCGTCGAGCCCAATCGCGGCGAGATGTCGGTGCGCATTCCGCCGGAAAGACTGCAGCCCCCGCAGTAAATATGCGGCGCGGGCTCACCCGCCGGTTCGCCATACAACCACATTCTCCATACTCTTGCGCGCGGACTATGGCGTCGGGCGAACGCCGGTTCGTAACAGTAGTGATAGATCAAATTATGTTACTGATATGAATTGTTTCAGATTGGTCTTTATCGGCTTATCGCTGTGTATATGAAATACCAGTTTCTATTTGGTTCCATAAATTACTGTATCGCGCGCTGCTGAAACGTTTCGCATTCGGCTTCATTTAGCCATGAAATATTCGCTTTGCCGCCGCATTTCACCCGGATGTTCCGACCGCTCAGGCAACACAAACGGCCCGGCACCCGCCGAGGCTCAACTGACTGAACAGGAGAACCATCCAGATGAACAAGATTCTCGCCAGCCTCGCCTTGGTGGCCTTTACCCTTCCTGCTTTCGCGCAGACAGCCGATTTTGCCACAGTGGATGCCGACGGCAGCGGAACCGCGACCTGGGAAGAGGTTCAGGCCGCACTTCCCGATGCAACCGAGGAGCAGTTTCAGGCGGCCGATGCAGATGGCAGCGGCGACCTTTCGGAAGAAGAGTTCGCGGCACTCGGCGGCAACTGATCCGTCCTGCGCCACTCAAAGGGAACCGGCGGGGAGAAATCCTGGCCGGTTTCTTTGTGTTCGTGAGATCAGCCCGTCAACCAGATCAAGGCAAGAAGTCCGGCGACCAAGACGGCCATCACCAGCAAGGCCAGCCGGAAATAGCCAAAGGGACCGTAATTTGGGCCAGGCGGCAACGGATCGGATTCTCCAGTCCGGTGATCACCCATCGCAAGCCGCGCCGCACGTTCCAGATTGAGCATATGAGCGATCATCTTCATCTCCCGGTCCTGTTAACTGAAAACGGGAAAGGACGCGGTGAGTTCCCAAAATCGCCGGCTGCAAAAAAACAGCGGGCGGCATGGAACCAAGTTCGAGACAAGGTGTTATCGGCATCAGTGAAGCGGCCCGACGTCGACCCCTCCAATCGCCCCCTCCGCGAACGGCGCTTCACAGATGAGGAAGCGTGGACCCCCCGAACACCTTCCTCTCCTCTAAAGCCGGCCCTCGTGGTCGGCTTTTTTTCATTGGAGAAGGCTGGTTCAGACCTCGAAATTTCCTTCAGGCACGCTCAGGCGATAATTGACATAGCCATCGGCGAAATCGAGCAGCGCCTCGCCCTCAAGCGAGGCCGGCACGACCCGCTCCAAGGCGACGCTGCCAAACTTTTTCTCACCGATCTCCGCATCGGGGACCCGCGTGTTTTCATTCCACGTCAAGACGATGCGGCGGTTCTTTTCTTCGTCTTCTTCGAGCACAGCGGACAGGCCGACATAGCCATTGGGCCGCGACAGCGCGCCATGGCTCATCGAGTTGATCACGAGTTCATGCAAGGCTAGGCCGATATGCAAGGCGGCGTTCGGATTGAGGTAGGGATCGACGCCCTTCATGCGGATCGAATAGGAAGGATCCTCGCAGTACCGGGCAACCTGGCCGGCCACCAATTCGCTCAGGGTCGCACCACGCCAGTTCGACGAAGTGACCAGATCCTGCGAGGAGGCCAGTGATTGAATCCGGCCCCGAAACCGCGCCAGGAACACTTCGATGGAGCCCGAATAGCGGCCTGTCTGTGTTGCGATGCTCTGGATGATGGCGAGAAGGTTCTTGGACCGGTGGCTGACCTCGCGCAACAGGGTGCGCAAGGTCTGCTCGCGGTGCTTCTGATCGGTAGTGTCGACGATCGTCGAGAGGATGCCTTCGATCTCGCCATTGCTGGCGCGCCTTGGATCGAGCCAAACCGAGAACCAGCGGCCGCCATCCTCCGCCCCCTGCCGAAAATCGAAATGCGCGGATTGCCCCGTTCGCAGGACGTCACGCTTCACCGCGACTGCGGATTCGGCTCCGAGGGCGGCCAGGAAACCGTCGTCGGCATGGTCCCCGGTCCCTTCCTCACGCGACAACGGAAGGTTGTGGGACCACAAGATCGTGAGATCGACATCCTCGGCGATGACGGCGACGCCGGCATTTTTCAACGCAGTCGCAAGCACGCGCTCCTCGTCGATCGTGTCGGCTGTCCTAAAACTCACGCTCGAAACACCCTCGGCTGCGATCGCCCATGTCAAAGCCAAATCACCTCGATCCGGGCTCTACTTGGTGCAAGGCATGAAGCCGACAAGCGGCTCCACGCGCAAAAATCCGATCAAGTTGAAAATGAGGAGGCGCCGAGGCCGCCGAAAGCTCCGTCATCGCCGGACACCATCCCGCTCTTGCTCCTTGGCCGAACCACCGATGGCCGGACCTGTTCCCTGGCAGGGACAAGAAGACGCCGAGTGCAGATCAAGCCGCCGCCTGTGACTGCCGATCGAAGAACAGGGCCTGGCTGATCAACGCCTTGACCATATCCGGATTGAACGGCTTGGTGACGAGGAAGGCAGGTTCGGGGCGCTCGCCCGTCAACAGGCGCTCCGGGAAAGCAGTAATGAAAATCACCGGAACGGTCGCGGAGGCGAGGATCTCATTTACCGCATCGATACCGGAACTGCCATCCGCGAGCTGGATATCGGCAAGCACCATCTTGGCGTCACTGGTCTTGAACAGCGCGATCGCCTCTTTGTGGGTGCGCGCGGTTCCGACCACGCGATGGCCAAGGCTTTCAACCATCTGTTCGATGTCCATCGCGATCAGCGGCTCATCCTCGATGATCAGGATGTCGGTCGCCACCTGACGTGAGATATCGTCGCTCGCCTGGCCAAGAAGACGAGAAAAGACGGCCGGTTCGACGTCAAGCACTTCCGCCGCCTCCCGCTCCCCGAAACCTTCGACAGCGACGAGCAGGAACGCCTGACGGGGCTGCGGCGCCAACGAGGATAAATTGGCGACGGCGCGGCTTTCCCATGGACTGGTCGGCGCCTCTTCGGGGACGCGGACCGCGACCGACGTGAAGAGCTTGGTAAAGATGCGATAAAGCGCGATGCGATCTGTCGAAGCCTCCGGAAAAACGCTCGGATCAGCGATGATCGCTTCCAATGTGGCCGCCACCAGCGCGTCGCCGCTCGTTTGCGAGCCGGAAACAGCGCGGGCAAACCGGCGCAAGAACGGCAAATGGGGCGCAATCCTTGCGGACAAACTCATGCAACGTCTCCCTCAAGACATATATCAGGCTACCAGAACGGCAGAAACTGCGGATCAGTATCGCCATTTAAACGCGGGTGCAGTAAATAAGTTCCGACAACAGGGAACAAATCTTAAGGGAAATGCGTTTCTTATCGATTTTGCGCGTCAGCGGACCTATTTCCCGGCCGCTGCACAGAATGACAATATGGAGCAACGCATGGCAATTGCCGCACGCGCAGACCACAGTTCAGATGGCGTAGAGGCACAGATGAAGCTGAACCAGGATCGATCGAGGACGAGTGAGCGCGTCGACCCGCTCGGCCCCAATTCCGAGATCGGCCGCAAGCTCAAACAATATTATGACGAACTCGTAACCGAAGAAGTCCCCGACCGATTCGCCGATCTTCTTAAACAACTCGAAGAACGGCAATCGCGCGACAGCACGCGAAATGGAGACTGACGTGGGTGATGCCGTTTTCAAGACCGGACTTTTGAGTGCCGTGCCGAGCCTGAGGGCGTTCGCGGTCTCGCTTTCTCAAAATTCCGACCGGGCCGACGATCTGGTCCAAGAAACGTTGGTGAAGGCTTGGGACAAGCAGTCCTCGTTCCAGCCGGGCACGAACCTCAAGGCCTGGCTGTTCACAATCTTGCGCAACGAATTTTATTCGCAGATGCGCAAGCGCGGGCGTGAAATTCAAGACAGCGATGGCGCGCTGACGGCACGGCTCGCAGTGCATCCGAGTCAGCACGGTTCGATGGACCTAGACGATTTCCGTAATGCGCTCGAGCGCCTGCCGGAAGACCAGCGCGAGGCGATCATCCTGATCGGAGCTTCCGGCTTTTCCTATGAGGAAGCCGCCGAAATCTGCGGCTGCGCGGTCGGAACGATCAAGAGCCGGGTCAGCCGCGCCCGCACCCGGCTGCAGGAATTGCTCAAGGTTTCAGGCGAATCCGACTACGGCCCGGATTCGATCGCGGCACAGGTCCTGGGTTCAAACGCAGCCTGACCGTTGGGGATCTTGCCGCTCATTGATGGCCTCGACCATGGCGGTGATGAGGGTGGGACCCGCATAAGGCTTGCCGACGACACGAATGCCCGGAAACGCCTCAAACAGATTTTCATTCTCGGCGTAGCCGGTGGCAAACACGAAGGGCACCTTGCGATCCTGCAACGTCCTCGCAAAGTCGACGGTCGATTCGCCGGCGAGCATGACATCGACGACAGCGACATTGATGCCGCGCGCCTCGACCGACTGCTCGTCCAATTCCTTCAGGGTGCGCAGGATGATGACCTCTTCGGCCCCATTATCCTGACACAGTTGCTCTACATCCATCGCGATGAGGAATTCGTCCTCCATCACGAGAATGCGCAAATCCTTTAGTGGCTTGTCCGCCAAAGCACGACCCTCGATTGTCGGTCAGTTGGGCTGCCGCACCGCCGCTTGTCATTTAACTATGACATGTTCATGAGGCTTTGCGAATTTATTTATGTTCTGGCCGAGTGCACTGCGAGAGCCCCGTGGCGAGTCGGATCAGCCGGGCAGCCTGCGTTCCTCCGCACCCCAACCTGGAATCAGATGGCGGGCGACGGCAAAGCCCACAAGCAAAGTGGGGATCGCGATAAAGCCGCCGATCGGACCCCAAAGCCAGATCCAAAAGGTCAAGGCAATCAGCACGATAAACGGGTTCAACGTCATCATCCGGCCGATGATCAGGGGGGTGACGAACTGCGCCTCGATCAGATTGACCGAAAGATAGACGATCGGCGGCATCAGGCTGCCGGCAACCGTGTCGAAGGTCACCAACCCAACGGCAAATAGGATCGCGGCCATGATGGTCGGACCGATATACATGATGAAGTTAAGCAGCCCGGCGAGAATGCCCCACAGGACCGGTGACGGCACACCGGCAAGCCACAATGCTCCGGTAACGGCCACCGCCAATCCGATATTGATCGCGCTAATAGACAGTAGATAACGCGAGACCAACGTCTCGACGTCGCGGAAGATGTGCGCGGTGCGCCAACGCAGCCGGCGTCCGACACATAGTTTCAGGACCGTCAACCGGGTTTCATGCCGGGTCGCGATAAAGAAATAGAGCGTGCCCATGAAGATCAGCATCTGGGCGCCGATCGCCGGGGCGATGCTGATCAAGCTGTCCATCGCGGAGCCTTCCTGAACGGAGATCGTCATGCCGGTCTCACCGGTTGCATCGCGCAGACCCTGCTGAACATCGCGCAGCACTTCCATCGGCTCGCGCAGCTGCGACAGGCGAAACTGCAGTTCCTGCCACACCTGGGGCGCACGCTCAGCCCAGAACGACAGCGGACCAACGAGAGCCAGCCCGATCAGAAAGACACAGACAATAAAAAGAATGAAGACAAGAACGGCCGAGATATAGGGGTGGATTCCAGCCGCCTCGATCCGCGCAGCGACGGGACTGAGCATCAGACCGATGACCAGCGCGAAAGCAATCGGTACCAGGATGAAGCGGCCGAAATAAAGAGCGAAGGTCAAGCCGAGCAGACCGAGCACGATCAGCGCGACCTGGCCGCTGCGCTGCAGGACGATTTCCACATTGGATTTGGGAGGGAGGCGCACGATCGGCGGGCGCTTTTGATAAGTCGGTCCAGTCACGCGCGTATTCTCCACCAATCAGCAAGCAACGGATGCAGCATAAATTCGTTCCTGCTGATACAATGGCGGGAACTGGACCCCAGGGCAGGCGTTGAACAGATGGGCAATATGAGAGGAGATATCGATGGCTTCACCCAGCAGCACCGCGAAGATCAAGGCGACCGAGGCGGAGACAAAAGCGGAACTTGAGGCAGAAATCGCGCGTTTGCGCGTCGACGTCGCCCAACTTCGTGAGCAGCTTCGCGAAACCGGCCAACGGTCCTACCGATCAGCGCAGCGCGCCGCAGCATCGGGCCTGGAAAGCGTCAAGGCCCGCAGCGAGGCGGCGATCGAAGACATTCGCGGCCAAGCCAAGGATTATGAAGCGCAGTTGGAAGAGGCGGTACGGGAAAAGCCGATCAGTTCGCTTGCGATCGCAGCCGGCGTCGGCTTCGTGCTGGCTCTCTTGACCCGGCGCTGAGGCCTGGGATGTTCGGCACACTCATCGCATCCATCGTCGCGGGCGAGACCGCCAATGTCATCGGGCGTACCAAGCGGATGGCCATTGTCTACGCTGTTGCGGCATTTTCCGCGCTGTTTGGCGTAATGTTCGGGCTCATTGCCGTCTATGTCTGGATGGCACGCGAATGGGGGCCAGTCAGAACCGCGCTCGGCATGGCCGTCTTCTTCACCTTGGCGGCGATCCTGATTGTCGCGATCCATAACGTGAGGGCCAAAAGACAGGCGCGGGAAGCGACCAAACGGCGGGCGGTCGACGTCAAAGCCATTGCGACGACAGCAGCGGTCGCGGCCCTCCCCGGGCTTCTGTCGCGGAAAGGGTCGGCGGTGGCGCTGCTGGTCCCCGTCCTCGGCGTGCTCGGCTATCTGATCTATAACGAGAACGCGCCACCGCGCCGCCGGCGTCCGCCGCGCGAGCCGTTCGGATGAGCACAGAAAGGGCGACCGATGAACGATAGAAAGACTGTTTCTCCCAAAGAGGCGCGCCAAGGCCGTAAAGGCTACCAGGTGCTGGTCATTCTGATCGCCTCTCTTCTTCTGGTATTGGTCGTTTGGTGGGGCGTCGGGCTGTTCGGCCAAGCCATCGAACCGGAAGAGCCGGTCGGCGGCGTGCCGGCGGAACAGCCGATCGAAGCGCCGGAAGGCGGCCCGTCGCCTGTGCAATAAGCATCCGAGCAGGCCCTCAAGCGATGGTTGCTGAGCCCGCCGGCCGCAGTACCCTCAGGGCGCCGGGATGAATCCGAACATCCACCCGCCGCTCCAGATCGTCCAGTTCTCCGTCGATTGCCGCCTGAAACCTGCGATGGGACGACAACACGTCGACGATCACCTCCTGCGTCTGGTGGATTTCGACCTGAGCGTTCGTCTTCCAGCGCCCGAAGGCCATCTTCGCCAGGAACATGAACATCTCGCCGCGCGTGCGCGTTCTGGTGATGTATATTCCCAACGTGCCGCCATCCGGCGTGTCGGTATAAGGGAGATGCCCCTCGCCGAAAAGATTGTTGGTGATGCCGATCGCAGAGGTGCGCGCTTCGATCGCGATGCCGCCCGGCATCTTTAAACGGACTTTGACGCGCGGCGGATCGATCACCGTGCCGACTGCTGCCTGCGACGATGCCCAAAGCTTGCCCAGACGCGAAGCAAACTCACGCTCTTCGCGCCGCTGCACCAGTTCGGCATGCATGCCGATCGAATATTGATGGATGAAGGGGCGGCCATTGGCCGTGGCAATGTCGACCGCGCGCACGGGGGCCGTGGCGAGAGCATCGAGCGCGTTGCTCGGATCAAGCGGGATCTGGAGGCTGCGGGCGAACAAATTCATTGTTCCGGCCGGCAGGATCGCCATCACCTTGCCGGTATTCATGAGCCTTGCGGCGGTAGCTGAAACGCTTCCGTCACCGCCACCGATGAGGATCGCGCCGATTTCCGGATCGGCGACCGCTTGATCCAAGGTCCGGTTCAGATCGCGTCCCTCGATGAGGAAGATATCGACCCGATGGCCTGCCGCCGTGAACTTCTCCCGAATCTCGGCAGACAAAGCGCTTCCGTCAGTCGTTCGCAGACTACCGCCTTCCATGTTTAATATGGTCAGGAAGTGCAATTCGACGTTTTCTCCGACGTAACACGACCACTTCCCGCCGCACGATGAGGCAGCCGAAGCGAGGTTCCTCGTTTTATCAGCAAATTCGAATGCACGCAGAGATTCGGCGGAACATCTCCACGCACACCACGTTGTTGAAGCGTGAAAGGCCGCGCTTCCAATCCCGCAAAGTTCAGGAAGCGCGACCGTGCAATGGACATGCACAAGGAGAGATTAACATGATCCGCACCCTCTTGGCGACTACCGCCATCGCGACTTTGGTTGCGACTGGCGCTTATGCTCAAACCGCACCGGCCGACCAGGCCGCGCCCGCCGACCAAGCCGCTCCTGTTGACCAGGCCGCTCCCGTTGATCAGGCCGCTCCCGTTGATCAGGCCGCGCCGGTTGATCAGGCCGCGCCGGTTGATGCCGCCGAAACTCCGGGGCCACAGCCAATCGAAGGTCACCTGGCCACGAACATTATCGGCGAGAACGTCTATAATGGCGTTACCGACGACGCCGAGAATATCGGCACGGTCAACGACATCGTGCTCGACGCCGAAGGTCAGGCCACGCTGGTCGTGGTGGGCGTCGGCGGATTCCTTGGCATTGGCCAAAAGGACGTTGCCATCGAGTACGACACCCTCGAATGGGCCCAGCGTGACGATGGTACAGTTTGGTTGGTCGCTTCAACCACGCGCGAACAGCTCGAACAGCAGCAGGCCTTCGATCGCGACGCCTATGATCCGGACGATGCAGAAGGCATGGCAGCGACGCCTGCGGCCACAGGCGCTGCGGCCGGAGCGGCCGCAGGCGCCGCAACCGGCGCGGCCGTGACCACTGCACCCGCAGATGACGCGGCTACTGCGCCGGCTGACGACACTGTTGTCGTCACCGAGACAGCGCCGGCGGATGACAGCGCTGCCGCTGCAGACCCGACGGCGGATGACGCGGCTGCCGCGCCGGCTGACGATGCAGACGCCGTCGTCGTTACGGAAACGGCTCCAGCAGATGACACGACTGCCG
>CAZEEC010000054.1:0-12918 GCA_964511105.1 uncultured Mesorhizobium sp. | reverse complement strand
ACTGCTTGGGCCAACGCACGAGCTGCATGCCGCCGGCGTCGGCCAGCATGTGGGAGAGCTTCACGTCCGAATATTTCGCTTTGTGAATAGCCGTGACAACCTCGTTCCACAACACGCCCGACTTCATGACGTTGCGCTTTTCCATCGAGCAGACTTCGTTGCGCCGCGTGCGGGCGAGTTCAAACGCGACACCTGCGATCCGTTCGATCTCGAAGGTGTCATAGACCTGCGTGTCGATGCCACGCTTCTGCCCATTGCCGAGATCGATGATCTCCTTTGGTTCGCCAAAATAGACGCCGCCGGTAAGCTCGCGCACGATCAGGATATCGAGGCCCTCCACCACTTCAGGTTTGAGCGACGACGATCGCGCGAGCGCCGGGTAGCAGATCGCCGGCCGGAGATTGGCGAAAAGCTCCATCTCCTTGCGCAGGCGCAGCAGGCCGGCCTCCGGGCGCACTTCATAGGGCACGCCGTCCCACTTCGGTCCACCCACCGCGCCAAAAAGCACGGCGTCGGCGGCCATCGCCTTATCCATGTCGGCGTCCGAAAGCGACTGTCCATGCGCGTCAAAGGCGCAGCCGCCGACAAGACCCTCCTCGACTTCAAAGCCGGCGCCAAACGCGGAATTCATGATCGCGATCAGCTTGCGAACCTCCGCCATAGCCTCCGGTCCGATACCGTCGCCGGGAAGAAGAAGAAGCTTGCGCGATGCCATGGAATAACTCCCGATCGATGTCCGCAAGACCATTCATGCGGCTGGTTGGGTGATGCGATATTATCCTGAAGCCGATCCGTCCAGTCCAGTTGAGACGGTGCGCGATCTCAGTGCGCGGTATCCTGTTCGTCGTGCTCGCCATGATAGGCAACGACGCGCTCAACCTCTTCTGCATCGCCGAGCACGACTCCGACACGCTGGTGAAGCGTCGTCGCCTCGACATCGAGAATGCGGGTGCGGCCGTCAAATGCTTTGCCGCCCGCCTGTTCGACCAGGAAGGCCATGGGGTTCGCCTCATACATCAGGCGCAGCTTACCCGGCGTGTCCGGCTTGCGGGCATCCCAGGGATACATGAAGATGCCGCCGCGCTTCAGGATGCGGTGAATGTCGGCGACCATCGAGGCAGTCCAACGCATGTTGAAGTTGCGGCCCCTCACGCCCTCCTTGCCGGCGAGGCATTCGTCGATATAGCGACGCACCGGCGGGGCCCAGTGGCGGTAATTCGACATATTGATCGCGAATTCAGCATAGGCGGAGGGAATTTTGATGTTCGACTGTGTCATGCGCCAGGAGCCCATGTCCCGGTCGAGTGCGAACTCGTAGACCCCGGTTCCAACGGTCAGGACGAGCAATGTCTGCGGACCGTAGATCGCGTATCCGGCGGCAACCTGTTCGGCGCCCTTCTGAAGAAAATCCTCGTCGGCAATTTCCCGGCCCTCGGCACCGACCGGCGCCTTCAGAACCGAAAAAATAGTGCCGACAGAGATGTCGACGTCGATATTGGACGAACCGTCGATCGGATCGAATAGAAGCAGGTATTCGCCGCGCGGAAAGCGATTGGGAATGGGATAGATCGCTTCCATCTCCTCCGATGCCATGGCGGCGAGGTGCCCGCCCCATTCATTCGCCTCGAGAAGGATTTCGTTGGCGATCACATCGAGTTTCTTTTGAACCTCGCCCTGCACGTTCTCGCTGGTCAAGTCGCCCAGCATTCCGCCGAGCGCGCCTTTGTTGACCGAATGGCTGATTGCCTTACAGGCGCGCGCAACAATTTCGATCAAGAGGCGCAGCTGCCCCGGCAGTGCCTGCTGGTCACGCTGTTGCTCAACGAGAAAGCGGGTCAGGGTCTTGTTCGTCACGTGTGATCCTCGAATTGGCCGGCCTGCCCGAGGTTTAGCCGCTTTCGGCGCGCGGGCAAGACGGTGTCTCCTGTCATGCGACAACCGCTAACCTTGTATCTGAGCCCATCAGGCCCAAGGACGGCTGTCGGTATAGCTCTTTTCGAAGCTTTCGATCGCCGGCGCCTTTTCCATGGTCAGGCCGATATCGTCGAGGCCGTTCAGGAGGCAATGGCGGCGGAAAGGGTCCAGATCGAACTTGATCATGCCACCGTCAGGTCCACGAATCTCGCAAGCTTCTAAATCGACCGTCAACGTCGCATTGGCACCCCGCTCGGCGTCGTCCATCAGCTTGTCGAGGTCCTCGGGACTGACGGTGACCGGCAAAATGCCGTTCTTGAAGCAATTATTGTAGAAGATGTCGGCAAAACCCGTCGAGATCACGCAGCGAATGCCGAAATCGAGAAGCGCCCATGGCGCATGCTCGCGCGAGGAGCCGCAGCCAAAATTGTCGCCGGCAACGAGTATCTGGGCGTTACGATAAGCCGGCTTGTTGAGCACGAAATCCGGATTCTCCGAACCATCCTCGTTGAACCGCATTTCGGCGAACAAGCCCCTTGAGAGTCCGGTCCGCTTGATCGTCTTCAGATAGTCCTTCGGAATGATCATGTCCGTATCGACATTGACGATGGGAAGGGGGGCGGCGACGCCCGTCAGCTTGGTGAATTTTTCCATCTTCCGAAGTCCGTTCCGTTGTGTTTGTCCGCCTCAATACACAAAGTTCGGCGGCAGCGCAAAAGACGACTGGAACCAGAGTCGGCCGCCGCATCGGAGCCCCATGCGCGACAGATGCTGGATCGCAGAAGCCTGCAAGACGCGGTGTCAGACCACCTGAACCCCGGCTTGCCGCATCCCGTTGATCATCTTCTTTAGCGAACCAGCAAGATCGATCGCCCGGCAAGCTTCCATGGCGACCGTGACGGTAAAACCGAGCCGCGCCGCATCGAGCGCCGAGTAGGCGACGCAAAAATCGGTGGCGAGGCCCGCAAGCGTCAGTTTGTGGATGCCGCGTTCGTTGAGATAGCCGGCAAGGCCGGTGGGGACGGTGCGGTCGTTCTCGAAGAATGCGGAATAGGAATCGATGGTGGGCCGAAATCCCTTCCGGATCACAAGTTCCGCACGTGTCCAATCGAGATCGTCATGGAAGGCGGCGCCTTTTGTTCCCTGAACGCAGTGATCAGGCCAAAGCGTCTGTTCACCATAATCGGCCATGACGGTTTCGAAAGGCGCTTTTCCATCATGCCGCGACGCAAAGCTCGAATGGCCGGCGGGATGCCAGTCCTGGGTCAGGATCACGTGCGGCGCGGCCTGGATCATGCGATTGATAACCGGAACGATCTCGTCGCCGCCTGCCACCGCCAAAGCGCCGCCGGGACAGAAATCGTTCTGCAAATCGACGACGATCAGGGCTTCCTCGCCCATGGCATTCTTCCTTCTGCTTAATCCCGGCCAACGTAGAGCAAGACGGTCTACGGGTGCAATTTTTTCGTTTCAACAATCGGCGCCGGTCGGTTAGGCTCCATAGCCTATGGACGCCGACCTTGAACCGCTGGCACAGGCCAGTTCATGAAGCGCCGCGATGAAGAAGAATCGCGGCGGATCATTGCGCGCGTCGGGCAGGAGAGCGAAGCCACGATGGCACAGCGCCTGCGTAAGCACCTCGCGGGCGACGATGCCGATCAGGATGATTGGGCCGAGGTGTGGGGCATGCGGATCGGCCGTGTCCTGAGCGTTGGGCTGGCGATCGTTCTGGTCTGGTGGCTTGTCGAATTCCTGCGCACGATTTGACGAAAGCCATGACAAAACCCGCCGTCATCTCCATCTCTAGTCATGTGGTGCGAGGGTCTGTCGGCAATCGTGCGGCCGCTTTTGCCTTGGAGGCGCTCGGCTTCCCGGTATGGACGGTGCCCACGATCGTCCTGTCATGGCACCCGGGACATGGCGCCGCAACGCGCATTGTGCCTCCTTCATTGGCTTTTTCTGCTTTGCTCGGCGATCTGGAACGCGCGCCTGGGCTTGGCGAAGTCGGCGCCATTTTGAGCGGCTATCTCGGCCATGCGGATCAAGCCGAGCCAGTTTCTAGGCTGGTCAAGGCGGTGAAGGCGAACAACCCGTGCGCGATCTATGTCTGCGATCCGGTGATCGGCGATGAGGATGGGCTATATGTGCCCCAGGCAACGGCCGAAGCCATCCGCGACCTGTTGCTGCCGCTGGCTGACATCGCGACGCCGAATTTTCACGAGTTTGAATGGCTGACACGGAAGAACGCCCGAACGGCCGGTGATGTGATCGCGGCAGCGCGTTCGGCGGGCGGCACAGCCACCCTGGTGACGTCCACGCCGGCAAATGACGATCGGCTCGGCAATCTCTATGTGGATCGTCATCAGGCGTTTCTCGTTGCTCATGACGTCGTTCCGTCCGCGCCGAACGGGGCGGGCGATCTGACGGCCGCGCTCTTTCTGGCTCACCGGCTCAACGGCCACAGCACCGGCGACGCTCTGCGGCTGACCACGTCCAGCGTACTCGAGTGCCTGCGGGCGGCGGTTGGGCGCGGCGCCGCCGAGTTGATGCTCGAAACGGACGCTCGCTTGCTGGGAAAGCCCGTGTCGGAACTCACGCTTCAGCCGGTGCTTGTCGATGCCGCTCTAAAAAATCCGCGATAGATTGCCGTTTGGCGAATTTCACTTTATCCGAACATTATGAGTCATCTGCCCACCACTCTCCTTACCGGCTATCGCGATTTCATGAATGGGCGCTATGAGAGCGAGCGATACCGCACGCTCGCCAAGGACGGTCAGAAGCCCGAGACGATGGTGATCGCCTGCTGCGATTCCCGCGCCGCGCCTGAGACGATCTTCAATGCGCGCCCGGGCGAGCTTTTCGTCATGCGTAATGTCGCCAATCTCGTGCCGCCTTACGAGCCCGACGACAAGCTCCACTCGACTTCTGCCGCCCTCGAATTCGCCGTGCAGAGTCTGAAGGTCAAGAACATCGTCGTCTTCGGGCACGGCCGTTGCGGCGGCATTCGCGCTGCCCTCGATCCGGCCGCGGAACCTCTGTCGCCAGGCGATTTCATCGGCCACTGGATGAGCCTCGTCGCGCCTGCCGCGCGTATGGTGGCGGGCAATGCCATGATGACAGCAGGCGAGCGCCAGACGGCGATGGAACGGATTTCGATCCGCTTTTCGATTGCCAATCTGCGCACCTTCCCCTGTATCGACATTCTGGAGAAGAAGGGCCGTCTGACGCTCCATGGCGCCTGGTTCGATATTTCGACAGGCGAATTATGGGTCATGGACCCGGCAACCGGCGACTTCGAGCGTCCCGAACTCGGTTGAACCTATCGCCCTGGAGGCGGTGCAGACGTCAAGACCGTGCGCGCCAGCGCGGGTTCGGGGTAGCGACTCCACAAGAACCAGGACAGGATGGCAAAACCGCCCATGGCGGGGATGACCGTCATGACGCCCACAACCGGATCGCCGATCCAGGCGGCGATGGTGCCGCCGACAAGCCCTCCGCCCATCTGGATGAAGCCGCTCATCGAGGCCGCCGCTCCGGCCATGTGCGGGTAGGGGGCGAGCGATGCGGTCGCCATGGCCGGCATGACGAAGGCGATGCCGAACGCATAAACGGCGACCGGTGCCATGACACTCAGGAAACTCAGTTCGAAAATCTGCAGCGAGGCAACAAGCAGGATGCTGCCTGTGGCGATGCAGGCGAGGCCAGGCTTGACGAGATAATAGGCGCTGCGTTTACCCAGCAACCGACCCATGACGACCGTACCCATGAAAAACGAGCCGGACTGCATCAGCATCCCCACGCCGAATTCGGTCGGCGAGAGGCCCACCCGGTCCATCAGCACGAATGGCAGGACGGTCGCGAGCGTGTAGAGCGCGCCCACAGACCCGCCCATGACCAAGCTCGACCACATGAAATAGCCGCTGGTCGACAGCGCCTTGTAGGACTGGATCAGCGCAAGCGGCTTGATGCGGGATGGGTCGCGGATGACGGTCTCCGTCATCGCGAAATGGACGACGAGAACGACGACAACGCCAAAACCCAGCATGAAGAAGAAGATCGAGTGCCAGCCGAAGAGGCTCATGGCGACGCCGCCGATGGTCGGGGCAAAGGCTGGTGCGACACCCAGGATCATGCCGATTAGGTTCATGATCCGGGCCGACCGTTCGGTGGTGAAGAGATCGCGGACAATGGCGCGCGAGATGGCTACCCCGACGGCAGCCCCGACGCCTTGGCCGAAGCGTGCCGCAATGAGCAGTTCGATCGTCGGGGCGAGGATGGCCGCGACGGAGGCTACCATGTAGATGGCCAGGAAGGCCGCCGTCACGGGTTTGCGGCCATAGCCGTCGGACAGAGGACCGCAAACGAGTTGCGCAAACGCAAAGCCGGCAAAGTAAAGCGACAACGTCATCTTCACCGCTGAATCGGTCGTGCCGAAGGCGCGCACGATCTCGGGCATGGCCGGCGTGAAGAGCGCCATCGAGATCGGACCGAGTGCAACTAGCATCGCACCGATAACCGACACACGAATCTCGCTCATCACCGGCGTGCGGGCAAAAGGGGCCGGAGGATGCATGTTCATGGCGCCGAACTCCGGGCGCCGTTGCGCGTGTCCGACAAATTGCAGCGTATGGTCTTGAGCGCGCGCATCATCGCAGCCCAGTCGTCCGGATCGACCGACCGAGCGACCTGCTGCCGCGTCTCTTCGGCGAATGACTTGACCTGATCCAAAACCGCGCCCGCCTTATCCGTCAGAGCAATCAGCTTGGCGCGCCGATCGGTCGGGTCGGGCATACGCTCGATCAAGCCATGCGCCTCCAGCCGGTCGACATAGGATGAGACCGTCATCGCTTCCACGCCGATAAGCTCGGCCAGCACCGACTGGCGCACCAAACCGGACCGGGCGGCTTGGGCGAGCAGACGCACTTCGCCCGGCGTCAAACCGATCCCGGAGGATGCGATGTGCCGGTCCATGTCGGCGCGCAGCATGCGGGCGAGATCAGTGACGAGAAAGCCCAGGGATTGTGGGTCCAGAGGGGGGGACATGATAGTAAGAGAGCCTTATTATCTGCCGACTTAGAACTGTAGGACCCGAGCGTCAAGGCCCGCTGTTGCAGACCTTTCGCGCCCCGCTTACATGAAGCAGGTCCCTTCTCACCCGAGGCATTCATGACCATCGATCTTGCTCGTCACCCGCTCATCCATTGGACGGGGGCGATGGGTCTGCCAGCTTTTGAAGTGCAATCCGATGATGATTTCGGTCCTGTCTTCGACGCTGCGCTGGCGGCTCATCAGGCCGAAATCCAGGCAATTGCAAATGAACCGGCCGCACCCACGATCGAGAACCTGCTCATGCCGATTGAATTGGCGGGCGACGCACTCGACCGCGTATCGGCGATCTTCTGGTGCAAGGCTGGCGCCGACACCAATCCAATGATCCAGGCGCTCGAGCGCGAAATGGCGCCGAAACTGGCCCGGCACTTTTCGACGATCCACATGAACGCCGAACTTTTCTGCCGGATCGATACACTTCATGCCGGACGCGAGACGCTCGGACTCGATCCCGACACACTGCGCGTTCTGGA
Organism: uncultured Mesorhizobium sp.; assembly: GCA_964511105.1. GTDB lineage: Bacteria > Pseudomonadota > Alphaproteobacteria > Rhizobiales > Rhizobiaceae > Aliihoeflea. Next base: position 5,422 of record CAZEEC010000054.1, on the reverse strand, counting down.
AAAGACCTGGAAGCGCTTCGTGAAAGCCGGCGCAAAGCTCGACGACAGATCGAAGGCGAGGCTGGCAGCGATTAATGAAGAACTGGCCTTGGCCGGCGCGCAATTTGGACAAAACGTGCTCGCCGACGAAGCCCAGTGGGCGCTTTATCTGGAAGACACAGATCTTGGCGGCCTGCCGGATTTGCTCAAGAACGCCATGGCAGAAGCCGCTGCCTCGCGTGGTCAGACCGGCCGCTATGCCGTCACTTTGTCACGCTCGATCTATGAACCCTTTACCACCTATTCGACACGCCGCGACCTGCGCGAGCAGGCATGGCGCGGCTTTACCAGCCGAGGCGAGACGTCCAATGCGGATCTGGTTGCAAAGATACTGTCTCTGCGCGCGGAAAAGGCCAAGTTGCTCGGCTACGACAGCTATGCGGCACTGAAGCTCGACGACACGATGGCCAAGACGCCGGCCGCTGTGCTTGATCTGCTCGAACCGGTCTGGCACAAAGCCCGAGCGCGTGCGGCGGAGGATCAAAAGGAAATGGAGCGGTTGGCCAGCGCAGCCGGTGCCAATGAGCCTTTCGCCGCGTGGGACTGGCGGTACTATGCCGAGAAGTTGCGTGCCGAGCGCTACGATTTCGACGATGCCGAATTGAAGCCCTATCTGCAACTCGACCGCATCATGGAAGCGGCGTTCGACGTTGCGACTCGACTATTCGGCATCACCTTCGCAGAGCGTTCCGGCATTCCAGCGTGGCATCCCGATGTGCGCGTCTTTGAGGTGATGAACCCGGACGGGTCCCATCGCGCCGTTTTCCTCGTCGACTATTTCAGCCGCCCTTCGAAGCGCTCCGGCGCCTGGATGAGTTCGTTGCAGTCGGCATACAAGCTGGGCGGCGGCTCAACGCCGATCATCTATAATGTCATGAACTTTGCCAGGCCGCCCAAGGGCGAGCCTGCGCTCCTGTCGATGGACGACGCGCGCACGCTCTTCCATGAATTCGGCCATGCGCTTCACGGCATCCTGACGGATGTCACTTGGCCGTCGATTGCCGGCACGTCGGTGGCCCGCGATTTCGTGGAGTTGCCGTCGCAACTTTACGAGCACTGGCTGACAGTGCCGGAGATCCTGAAGAAGCACGCGGCGCACTACCGTACCGGTGAACCGCTGCCGCAAAATCTGTTGGACAAGATGCTGGCAGCCCGAAATTTCGGACAAGGTTTTGCGACTGTCGAGTTCACGGCTTCGGCGCTGGTCGACATGGCTTTTCACGCACAAGCCGATGCGCCAGTCGATCCGGCAGCCTTTGAAGCGGAAACGTTGAAGCGGTTAGACATGCCCGCCACGATCGTCATGCGGCACCGAACCCCACATTTCCTCCACGTGTTCTCGGGCGACGGATATTCGGCCGGGTACTACTCCTATATGTGGTCTGAAGTGCTTGACGCCGATGCGTTCGCCGCCTTCGAGGAAACTGGCAACCCGTTCGATCGCAAGATCGCCGAGAAGCTCAAGACTCACATCTATGCCGCTGGCGGTTCGCGCGATCCAGAGGAGCTTTACCTTGCCTTCCGCGGCCAGATGCCAACAGCCGAGGCGATGATGGCCAAGCGCGGGTTGGCTTAACAGCCCACTGCCTCCCTTAGATCGGGCGGCAGTGGTCGCTCCTTACATGTGGAGCGGCTTGAAGAAGGTTGCGAGCGCGGCTTCCTTGACCGTTTCCGACATCGTCGGATGCGCGTGGCAGGTGCGGGCGAGATCTTCCGAAGAACCGCCGAATTCCATCAGGACGCCAGCCTCATGGATCATCTCGCCGGCGCCGAAGCCGACGATGTGGACGCCGAGGACCCGGTCGCTCGCAGCATCCGCCAAGACCTTGACGAAGCCATCGGTCTGCTGCATGGCGCGTGCCCGGCCATTGGCCGAGAAGGGAAACTTGCCGGCCTTATAGGCGACACCCGCCTGCTTCAGCTCTTCCTCCGTCTTGCCGACAGAGGCAACTTCCGGATTGGTATAAACGACGCTCGGGATGCAGCCGTAATTCACATGCCCCGCTTGGCCGGCGATGATCTCAGCAACCGCCACACCCTCATCCTCACCCTTGTGGGCGAGCATCGGGCCGCGAATGACGTCGCCGATCGCATAGACACCGGGGATCGAGGTCTGGAAATGATCGTCGACGCGCACCCGGCCGCGTTCGTCGAGCACGACCCCCGCCTTGTCGAGGCCGAGACCGTCGATATAGGGCCGACGCCCGGTCGCCACTAGCACTGCGTCCGCATCCAGCGTTTCCGCCGCACCGCCCTTGACCGGTTCGAAGGAAACCCTGCCGCCCGTCTCCAACTTCTGGACGCCGGTGACCTTGGCACCGAGCTTGAACGCGATACCCTGCTTGGTCAGGATCTTCTGGAACTGCCTTGCAACCTCACCGTCCATGCCGCCGAGGATCGTATCGAGATACTCAATCACCGTCACTTTAGCGCCGAGTCGCGCCCAGACGGAACCAAGTTCCAGCCCGATGACGCCGCCGCCGACGATGACGAGATGTGCCGGTACCGTTTCGAGCGACAAAGCTCCCGTCGAGGTCACGATTATCTTTTCGTCGAAAGCGACGTCAACGCCTGGTATGCCGGCAACGTCGGAACCTGTCGCAATGACGATGTTGCGAGCCTCGATCTCCTGCTCTCCATCGCCTTCAGCCTTCACGGCAACCTTTCCTTGGCCGAGCACCCTGCCCGTTCCCTGGATCCATTCGATCTTGTTCTTCTTGATCAGGAACTGAAGGCCTTTGACATTTGCATCGACCGTGTCGGTCTTGTGGCCGAGCATCTTCTCGAGGTTGAGCTTTGGCTGGCCGACCTCGATACCGAGTGCGGCGAAAGAATGATTTGCCTCAGCGAACATTTCGGAAGCATGAAGCAAGGCCTTTGAGGGAATGCAGCCAATATTGATGCATGTGCCGCCTGGCGTAGCGCGCTTTTCGATGAGCGCTACCTTCAGACCGAGCTGCGCCGCCTTGATGGCGCACACATAACCGCCCGGTCCCGCGCCAATCACCACCACGTCGTAACTCATCGATCCATCCTTCCCAGTTCCGCCAGAATTATCGGCCCAGCGGCCGTTACAAATCCAGAATGAGACGCTCCGGATCTTCCAGGGTCTCCTTCACACGCACCAGGAAGGTGACCGCATCCTTGCCGTCGACCATTCGGTGATCATAGCTGAGCGCCAAATACATCATCGGCCTGATGACGACTTGGCCACCGACCACGACCGGGCGCTCCTGGATCTTGTGCATGCCCAAGATGCCCGATTGTGGCGCATTGAGGATCGGCGTCGACATCAACGAGCCATAGACGCCGCCATTCGAAATGGTAAACGTACCTCCCTGCATGTCGGCCATGGACAATTTGCCGTCACGAGCGGCAAGGCCGAGCCGACCAATCTCCTTCTCAATCTCCGCCATCGAGAGTTGGTCGGCATCGCGCACAACAGGAACGACGAGGCCCCTATCGGTGCCGACGGCGACGCCGATATGTGCGAAGTTCTTGTAAATGATGTCGGTGCCGTCGATCTCTGCGTTGACGGCAGGAATCTCTTTTAGCGCGTGCGTTACCGCCTTGGTGAAGAAGCCCATGAAGCCGAGCTTTACGCCGTGCTTCTTCTCGAACAGGTCCTTGTACTTGGACCGCAGATCCATGACCGGCTTCATGTCCACCTCGTTAAAGGTGGTGAGCATCGCGGCGGTGTTCTGGGCCTCCTTCAGACGACGCGCGATCGTCTGGCGCAGACGCGTCATCTTCACGCGCTCTTCGCGAGCCGCATCATCTTCGGACGAAGGTGCGCGGGCAGCTTTAGGCACTTCGGCCGACGGAGCGGTCGATCCTTCGGCGATCGCATCGAGCACGTCACCCTTCAGCACTTGACCGCGCTTGCCCGAGCCAGCCACCTGGTCGGCCGACAGGTTTTTTTCAGCCATCAGTTTGGCAGCGGACGGCGCAGCCGGCATGTCGCCGGAAGCACCTGCCCGTGCTGTGTCTGCTTTGGCGGGGGCGGCTTGCGGCGGCTCTTCCTTCTTGGGCTCTTCTTTCCGAGCAGGGGCAGCGGGCGCGCCCGAGTCGGCGTCGACCATGCCGAGCAGGGCACCAACTTCGACGGTTTCGCCTTCCTGGACAGCGATCTCGGCCAAGGTACCGGCGGCGGGCGCTGGCACCTCGATCGTGACTTTATCGGTTTCCAGCTCGACGATCGGTTCATCGACGGCAATTGCATCGCCCGCCTTCTTGAACCATTTGCCGATCGTCGCTTCGGAGACGGATTCACCCAATGTCGGGACGCGGATTTCGGTGGCCATTTGGATTCCTATCCGTTGAGTCTGGAATGGTTATCTATGATGACAGCCGCTCCCCGCAAGGTGAAGGGATCGGAAGTACGGCAGGCGATGACGACCATCGAGCTATTCGCCGAGCGCATCTTCGAGGAAGGCACCGAGTTGCGCCAGATGCTTCGACATCAGGCCGGTGGCCGGCGAAGCGGCTGCCGGGCGCCCGGTATAGCGCACGCGCCGCTGCTTGGCCTCGATATGCTGCAGCACCCACTCCAGATAAGGATCGATAAATGCCCACGAGCCCATGTTCTTAGGCTCCTCCTGGCACCACACCATCTCGGCATTGCGGAAGCGGGACAGTTCGTTGATGAGCGCCTTGGCCGGGAACGGATAAAGCTGCTCGATCCGCAGGAGATAAACGTCGTCGATGCCGCGCTTCTCACGCTCTTCATAAAGATCGTAATACACCTTGCCCGAACATATGACGACGCGGCGGATCTTCGAGTCGCGGACGAGCTTGATCGGCTCGTTGCCGAGATACTGCGCGTCATCCCATAATAGCCGGTGAAACGAGCTTTCTCCGGCAAGCTCGGCCAACGTCGAGACCGCGCGCTTGTGGCGCAGCAGCGACTTCGGCGTCATCAGGATCAGCGGCTTGCGGAAGTCGCGCTTCATCTGGCGGCGCAGGATGTGGAAATAGTTCGCCGGCGTGGTGACGTTGGCCACCTGCATGTTGTCCTCGGCGCACATCTGCAGGAAACGCTCCAGCCGGGCCGAGGAGTGTTCCGGCCCCTGCCCCTCGTAGCCATGCGGCAAGAGGCAGACGAGGCCGCACATGCGCAGCCACTTGCGCTCGCCCGACGAGATGAACTGGTCGATCACCACCTGCGCGCCGTTGGCGAAGTCGCCGAACTGCGCCTCCCAGAGGGTAAGCGCGTTCGGCTCCGACAGCGAATAGCCGTACTCGAAGCCGAGCACCGCCTCTTCCGAGAGCATCGAGTTGATGACCTCGTAGATCGCCTGGCCCTTCGAGACGTTCGCCAGCGGGATGAAGCGGTTCTCGTTCTCCTGGTCGTAGAGCACCGAATGGCGCTGGCTGAAGGTGC
>CAZEEC010000053.1:0-13446 GCA_964511105.1 uncultured Mesorhizobium sp. | reverse complement strand
AAGGTCGACGAGAACCTGCAAAAGGCGATGGCCGGATAGGCCTGAAGAACCGAAACTTTAAAAGGGCGGCCCGCGTGCCGCCCTTTTCTGTCGGACCGCCGAACCTTTCCTGATCTGGCGCATTGAAAGCCTGTCAGAAATCAGGGAGCAAATTCCATGTTTACCAAGAAAGTTTCCGTCGCCCTGATCGCCTCCGGTCTATTTGCCGGCACCGCGATCGCCCAAACGGCCTGGGTCGAGATCGAGGACGACAATATCCAGATCGCCGAATTCGGCGCCAGCGTCGACGATGTCGAGGATTGGGATGTCTATGCCGACGGCACCGAGATCGGCGAGGTTGAGGAGGTCGTCGGAACGGACGCATCAACACCGACCGCACTCGTCGTCGATTTCGAAGGCAATGGCGGCTATCCCGACCAGGATGTCGTCATCCCTCTCGACCAGTTCACCTGGGAGAACAACCGGCTTGTCCTGAACGCGGATGCCACCGCGGTCGGCGGAATGGAAGTTTGGAACGACTGATCCGCTCCAGGTTGAGGAATAAGAAAGCCGCGGCTCGGAGCAATCCTGCCGCGGCTTGTTTCTTGTGCGATTGCAACGTCAGGCCGTGATCGCCTCCCGTACGGCCATGATCGCCGCCTCGGCGTTGGCCGCGTCCGGGCCGCCGGCCTGTGCCATGTCGGGCCGGCCGCCGCCGCCCTGACCGCCGATCGCGGCGGATGCCTGGCGCACGAGGTCTATGGCCGAAAAGCGATCGGTCAGATCGTCGGTAACGCCTACAACAACGCTCGCCTTGCCGTCCTGAGCGGCACCGACAAGAACGACCACGCCCGAGCCGAGCGATTTCTTACCTTCATCGGCCATCGGCTTGAGGTCCTTCGGCGAAACGCCTGAAACAACGCGGCCGAGGAAGCCGACACCATTCACGTTCTCCTGTTCGGGAGCATCGGCGGCCGCTGCGCCGCCGCCAAAGGCCAGTTTCTTGCGTGCCTCGGCAAGTTCGCGCTCGAGCTTCTTGCGCTCGTCCAATACCGCTTCCAGTCGCAAAACCGCGTCGGCCGGGGCGACCTTGAGCGCAGCGGCGACAGCCTTGAGGCGCTTGTCCTGCTCGTCCAGATGCTGGCGCGCGGCCGCGCCGGTCAGTGCCTCGATGCGGCGCACGCCGGCCGCGACCGCGCCGTCCGCGACCAGTCGCACGATGCCGATATCACCGGTCGCCGACACATGCGTGCCGCCGCACAGTTCGGTCGAATAGCTCTTGCCCTGTTTGTCGCCATGCAGCGTCGTGCCCATCGAAACGACGCGCACCTCATCGCCGTATTTTTCGCCGAACAGCGCCATCGCGCCTTCGGCGATGGCGTCGTCCACCGCCATCAAGCGCGTCGTTACCGGCGCATTCTGCAGGACGATCTCGTTCGCCAGATCCTCGACGCGCGCCAGTTCTTGCGATGTGATCGGCTTGGGGTGCGAGAAATCGAAGCGCAGCCGTTCCGGCGCCACGAGCGATCCCTTCTGCGCGACATGGGTGCCCAAAACTTCGCGCAGCGCTTCATGAATCAGATGTGTCGCGGAATGGTTGCGCCTGATGCGCGCGCGGCGGGCCGAATCCACCTTGAGTTCGACGGCGGCACCGAGCCGGGCCGTGCCGGATGCCACGCGTCCCAGATGCACGAACAGGCCGTCGGCCTTCTTCTGCGTATCCGAGACTTCAATCGAAAAGCCGTCGCCCGAAATCATACCGGCATCGCCGACCTGACCGCCCGATTCGCCGTAAAACGGTGTTTGGTTGACGACGATCGCGACCTCTTCGCCCTTTGAAGCGCTCTCGACAGTCACGCCATCGGCGATGATCGCCGATATCACCCCTTCAGCGTCTTCGGTCTCGTAGCCGAGGAATTCCGTCGCCCCGAGTTCATCGCGCAGGCCGAACCACACTGTCTCGGTCGCTGCCTCGCCCGAACCGGTCCAACTGGCCCGCGCTTCCGCCTTCTGCCGCTCCATGGCGGCGGTGAAGGCGTCGGTGTCGACCGATATGCCGCGCTGGCGCAGCGCATCCTGCGTCAGATCGAGCGGAAAGCCATAGGTGTCGTAAAGCTTGAACGCAGTCTCCCCATCGAGCCGGTCGCCTTCATGCAGATTCTCGCTGGCTTCCGACAAGAGGCCAAGGCCGCGCGCCAAGGTCTTGCGGAAGCGCGTTTCCTCAAGCTTCAGCGTCTCCGCGATCAGTGCCTCGCCGCGCACCAGTTCGGGATAGGCCTGGCCCATTTCACGGATCAGGGCTGGAACCAGGCGCCACATCAGCGGATCCGCGGCACCAAGCAATTGCGCGTGGCGCATCGCCCGGCGCATGATGCGGCGCAAGACATAGCCGCGGCCCTCATTGGAGGGCAGAACGCCATCGGCGATCAGGAAGCTCGAGGCGCGCAGATGATCGGCGATCACCCGATGGCTGGCGCGGTTCTTGCCTTCGGCCTTAACGCCGGTCGCCTCCTCCGAAGCGCGGATCAAAGCCTTGAACAAATCGATATCGTAATTGTCATGCTCGCCCTGAAGGACGGCCGCGATGCGCTCCAGGCCCATTCCCGTGTCGATCGACGGCCGCGGCAGGTCCACCCGCTGCTCGCGGGTGATCTGCTCGTACTGCATGAAGACCAGGTTCCAGATCTCGATGAAACGGTCGCCGTCCTCATCGGGACTGCCGGGAGGACCACCCGGGATGTCCTCGCCATGGTCGTAGAAGATTTCGGAGCATGGTCCGCAGGGGCCGGTATCGCCCATCGCCCAGAAATTGTCGCTGGTCGCGATGCGGATGATCCGGTCATCAGAAAGTCCCGCGATCTTCTTCCAGAAGGCGGCCGCCTCGTCATCCGTGTGGTAGACGGTGACGAGCAGCCGGGACGGATCGATGCCGAATTCGCGCGTGATCAGGTTCCAGGCGAACGCGATCGCCTCTTCCTTGAAATAGTCGCCGAAGGAGAAATTCCCCAACATCTCGAAGAAGGTGTGGTGGCGCGCCGTATAGCCGACATTGTCGAGATCGTTGTGCTTGCCGCCGGCACGGACGCATTTTTGCGCCGTCGCCGCCCGCGAGTAAGGACGCGCCTCGAGGCCGGTGAAGACGTTCTTGAACTGCACCATGCCAGCATTGACGAACATCAGCGTCGGGTCGTTGCGCGGAACCAGCGGGCTCGACGCCACGGCCTCGTGACCGTTCTTCCGGAAATAGTCGAGGAAGGTCGATCGAATCTCGTTGACGCCACTCATTTGCGAACCCTTGAAACTTGGCTGAACCCGTCTGGCGGGCAAAGGAAACGTCTTCTAGCGCCGGGCCGTGGGGCTGTCCAGAATCACGGCGCGCTGCCATACAGCGGCGGCCTCGACCGGTTTCCGGATAAAGGAAAGGTCGCCGGAACGAACCGACGACCTTTGAAGAAGCTTCGCTCAAGCGAGAAGCTACATTCCGGACGCATCGTCGAAATCGACCTCGCCATCGCTCTCCGGCTTGCCCTCGTCGAGAAACTTCTCGGCAATCAATCCGGCGTTCTGGCGCAGCGCCAGTTCGATCTCGCGCGCCGCTGCCGGATTGTCGCGCAGGAACTGCTTGGCGTTCTCACGGCCTTGACCGAGACGCTGCGAATTATAGGAGAACCAGGCTCCGGACTTTTCGACGACGCCCGCCTTGACGCCAAGGTCGACCAGTTCGCCTGTCTTCGACACACCCTCGCCATACATGATGTCGAATTCCACCTGCTTGAAGGGCGGCGCCAGCTTGTTCTTGACGACCTTGACGCGTGTCTGGTTGCCCACGACTTCGTCACGATCCTTGACCGAACCGATCCGGCGAATGTCGAGACGAACCGAAGCATAGAATTTGAGCGCATTGCCGCCCGTCGTCGTCTCGGGAGAACCGAACATGACGCCGATCTTCATGCGAATTTGGTTGATGAAGATGACCATCGTGTTCGAGCGCGAGATCGATGCCGTCAGCTTGCGCAGCGCCTGGCTCATCAGGCGAGCCTGGAGCCCCGGCAGGGAATCGCCCATCTCGCCTTCGATTTCCGCGCGCGGCGTCAATGCCGCCACCGAATCGACGACTAGAACGTCGATCGCGCCCGAGCGAACCAGCGTGTCGCAGATTTCCAGCGCCTGCTCGCCCGTATCAGGCTGTGAGATCAGGAGATTTTCGAGATCGACCCCCAGCTTGCGCGCGTAAACCGGATCGAGCGCATGCTCCGCATCGACGAAGGCGCAAATGCCGCCTTTCTTCTGGGCCTCAGCCACCGTATGCAATGCGAGCGTCGTCTTGCCCGAGCTTTCCGGACCGTAGATCTCGACAATGCGCCCCTTGGGCAAGCCACCGACGCCCAAGGCGATGTCGAGGCCGAGCGAACCCGTCGGGATCGTTTCGATCTCCACGACCTGCTCATTGGCTCCCAGCCGCATGATCGAGCCCTTGCCGAACGCACGCTCGATTTGCGAAAGCGCAGCGTCAAGTGCCTTTGTCTTGTCCACAGATCTGTCCTCTACAAGCCGCAATGAATTCTGAGCCATGATACATACCTCGTGCTGTTCAGCGAAGATGGACAGTTCGGTGTCCCGCAAAATTTTGTACTCTTTTTGTTCTTTTTATGCAAGAGCTTCAACCGCACGATAAAACAACTACTTAGCAGAAATATTCATGCTATGTTCCTGATCACGCCCCAACCAGTGTCCAACCTAAACGCAATGGGAGGTTCATTCACGCGATGAATGCCACCAAGATCTCCGCGCCCGCGATTCTGGCAGTCGGCGGGGCCCATATAGACCGGCGCGGGCGCCTTTCGGGCAGTTACGGCGCAGGGACATCGAACCCGGGCGTCATGCGCGAAGAGGTCGGCGGCGGCGCGTTCAACGCTCTGCGCAATGCCTGCCGGCTTGGCGGGCGCGGGACCATGCTCTCCGCGCGCGGCGGCGATCTTGCCGGCCGGATGGTCGAAAGCGCGATCGCAGAAGCCGGCATCACGGACTTATCAGCAACCCACCTCGACCGCACGACGCCCAGCTATACCGCCATTCTGGACCGCGGCGGCGATCTCATCTGCGGATTCGCGGACATGGCACTCTACGAGGTGGCGTTCGAAAAGCAGTTGCGGCGCCAGCCCTTTCACCATGCGGTGACGTACAGCCAAGGGGTGCTGACGGATGCCAATCCACCACAGGCGGCACTCGAACGCCTGGCAGGCAGCATTCGGGACCTACCCCTCTTCGCCATTGCGACCTCGCCGGCAAAAGTCGAGCGTTTGTCGACGATCCTCCCGACGCTCGCCGTCCTGTTCATGAACCAAAGAGAAGCCCGTGCATTGGCCGGGGTCGCAATCGACGTGCCGAAGGAAGCGCTGGCGGAGGCCCTTTCCATCCAGGGGTTACGACGAGCGGTCATTACGGCAGGGGCCGGACCGGCTCTGCTGGCCGAAAATGGCAAGATCGCCACGCTCGCGCCGCCGCCCGCCACGGATGTTCGCGATGTGACCGGAGCGGGCGATTCACTCGCCGGCGTGACGATACTGCGCATGCTTCAAGGGATGGAATTTCAAGAAGCGGTGCGCCATGGATTTGCCGCCGCCTTGCTGACGATTGAAAATGAAAATGCCGTCGCGGATTTCGACGAGAGATCGTTGCACCGACGTCTGACGGACGTTCCCGAAGTGACCGGAGCCTGACATGCCCTCTTCCCCCGCCGCGCATCACCTTGATCTCTCGCCCGAAGTCGCCGCCGCACAGGCTGAAGGACGGCCGGTGGTGGCGCTCGAAAGCACGATCATCACGCATGGCATGCCCTATCCGCAAAATGTGCGGATGGCCGCCCGCGTGGAGGAGATCATTCGCGAGGAAGGCGCAGTGCCCGCCACGATCGCGGTCATCGATGGCCGCATCAAGATCGGGCTACCCGACCGCGAGCGCGATGCGCTGGCACGGGCGCAGAACATCATGAAGCTATCGCGCGCCGATCTGGCTTTCGCCGTCGCGCAAAAGCGCACGGGCGGAACGACAGTCGCGGCAACGATGATCGCCGCCAGACTCGCCGGCATCCAGGTTTTCGCGACCGGCGGCATTGGAGGGGTTCACAAAGGTGCCGAAACAAGCTTCGACATCTCGGCCGATCTCGACGAATTGTCGCGCACACCCGTCATCGTCGTTTCGGCTGGCGCCAAGGCGATCCTCGATATCGGTAAGACGCTCGAAGTCCTGGAGACGCGCGGCGTGCCGATCGTCGGCTATCGCACCGACATCATGCCCGCCTTCTGGTCGTCACGCTCTTCCCTGCCCGCTCCCTTGCGCCTCGACAAGGCAAGCGACATTGCGGATTTCCATCAGACACGCCAGCAACTGGGCCTGGTGGGCGGCATGCTCATCGCCAATCCCGTGCCTCAGGACCAGGAAATTCCAGAACACATCATGGCCGAGCACATCGCCACGGCGCAGGCCGAACTTGAGCCGCGCGGGATCACCGGCAAGGCGGTCACGCCCTACCTGCTCGACCGTCTCCAGGAACTGACCGGCGGCGCGAGCCTCAAGACCAATATCGCCCTGGTCGAAAACAACGCCCGCCTAGCGGCCCAGATCGCCAAAGCGCTCTGAACCAAAGCCCCGGCGAACCGGGGCTTTTTACACCTGCCAACCTGATCTTGCCGATCAAGTGATCGGCGCGAGGTAGATTTCCACGCGGCGATTCTGTTGGCGGCCTTCAGGCGTCGCATTCGTGGTGACAGGTTGGCGGTCGCCAAAACCGTTGACGGCAAAGCGCCGACCATCGATCCCTTGGGCATTGAGATAATTGGCAACCGAAAGCGCGCGACGTTCCGAAAGGCCCTGATTGTAAGCCGGGCTGCCGGTCGAATCGGTGTGGCCGTTCACGTCAACGAGCGTCTGCTCGTAGCGCCGCAAGACGAGGGCGACCGAGTTCAGCGTATTGTAGAACTCGCCGCGGACCTGATCCTGATCGGTATCGAAAGTGACGTTGGACGGCATGTTCAAGACGATATGATCTCCCTGCCGGGTGACAGAAACGCCGGTGCCCTGAAGCTGCTGACGCAGCTCGTTTTCCTGACGATCCATATAATTACCGATAGCCCCGCCGCCGAGCGCACCGACACCGGCGCCGATCAGCACGGCATTGCGCTGCGCGCGGTCGCTGCCGCCAACGGCCAGACCGGCAAGCGCGCCCAGCCCGGCACCGATTGCCGCACCACCGGCCGTGTTCGACAGGCGCTGTTGCCCGGTAAACGGATCGGTCGTGCAACCGGCTGCGAAAATGAGAACCGTCGCGGTGACGGCGAGTTTCAAAGACGTCAAAATTTCCTCCAATCGGACCAACATGCGTGGAGACAACCCGAATCCGCGCGATGGCGGTTTTTTAGCACCAAATGCAGCCGATTTGCGATGCCGGCGAACTGGAATGCGCCCAAAAAACATGCATGATGCCGCCGAACTGAAATCGCTCGGCAGGTTCATGCACAAGTTCGCGTCCATCACTCTGGTTCTTGCCCTCGCAACCGTTTCGGGCTGCACCACCCTGAATCAGGGTCTCGAAGCGGAGGTGGTCAATTCCATCCGCTTTGACGACACGCCCTGCCCGCAGTTGATCGGTGCGCGTAATGCTTTGGCCGTTCAGCACGGCCTGTCGCCCACCGTCCAGCGCGAGCCCGCGAGCGAGTCCCGCTTCATGGGGGTGGGGCCGCTGATCCCTGACCTGCGCGGGGAAGACGTGCGGGCGCGCAATCTTGCCATCGGGCAGATCGATGCGATGAACCGCTCGTTGACGCGGCGGGCCTGCATCGGCGAGCGCGCCACTACATAGCCGACAGCGCCCACGGAATGATTTCGCCCGCCGCCTGCGCGAACGCCTGATCGAGGGCGGTCGCGTAGGCCACGTTTCCGGTTCCAACGACCGGTGCGGCGGCCGTGAACAGCCGCGAGGCGCGGATCGATCCGTTGCGATCATCCAGCACCTTGATGAACAGCGCGACTTCGGCCCGCGCACTGCCATCGACGCTGACGCCAAAGGATCGAATTTCGGTCACGACCTGGTAGTCGATCGCGAGCCCCTGCCCCGGCAGCCCGACGCCGGCCAGCCCGCCGGAAGCCTGAAAGGCTTCCGAAAGCCGAACCTGCACCACCCTCGGCAGCCGGTCGGACCACTGCGCACCCGATAGATACTCGATCGAGCGGGGTGACGTGCGAATGACGATCTCCTGACCGTCGAGAGATCGCAGGGCCGTCGGCTCCGCAATCAACACCTGCGTTCGCCCCCTCTGCGGGCCATCGGCGGGCCGTGCCTGCATGGTCAGCTCAAATGTGTCGAGCGGCGCGGGCCCGCCGCCCACAAGCGCGCAGCCCGACAGAGACGATCCAAGCACTGCAGCCATCAGGAAGGAAATACGCATCGTCACCAACTCGCTCGAACCCAAACTTCACCAATCAAGGCTGCCGCCGAAGGAGACAGACTGCACTCAAAATCGCTGTTTGGCACCATGTTTATATTCATCGCCGTTGGCGCCCGTCGAACTGGCGGACTTCTCCACTGCCACCTTGCAGCAATCTTTGCGGATTGCGCTCGAGATCGGTGATCGCCCGTTCGACGCGATTGATCGACTGCCTCGTGTCACGAGCCAGACCTTCAACCTCCCGCAGGCCTTGGCCGGTGAACCGCGTCAAATTGTCGGCGATCGCATTCACGCGAGCGTTCAGCGTGACGGCAACCTGCCTGTAGGCCGCAAGGGTGGCACTGGCGTCAGCGATCAGGCCTTGCGCGTTTTCAGAACCGAGGACGTCCTCGACGCGGGCATCGATCGTGTTCGCCATCTCGCGAAAGGCCTCGAGCGTTTGCCGTGCGTCGGCCACCAAACCTTCGGTCTCTTCCGAACCAAGCAGGCTGTCGATCCGCGCATTGAGTGTATCGGCGGCGCGGCGGAAACTTTGCAGCGTCTCCCGCGTGTCGGCGATGACGCCGTCGGCCTCGCCCGATCCCAGCAGGTCATCAACGCGCATCAGAACCGAATCGACACGCAGCGACGCCTGATTGAGCCGTCCGCCCAAAAGCCGCGCATCCGAAATGATGGCGTCGATATCGTCCGTCCGTCCGCTGACGCTTTCGGCGACCGTAGATATGTCGGCAGCCGCCTGCCGAATGGTGTCGCTGGCGCTGGAAAAATTAGCGACCACTTCACCGATTGCCTGCGGATCGACTTCGGCGACAACATTTTCGGCGCTCGCGACGATTCCGTCGACGCGAGCAAAGGTGCCCAGCGCCCCTTCCGTCAGGGTCGCGACCGCTTCGGATGCGCGACCGGCATTGACCATGATGCCTGCAAGACCATCGCCGGCGACACGAAGATCGCCGGTAAATTCCTCGACATTGGTCACGACCGCATTGATCCGCACCGGATCGATGGCGGCAATGAAGGTTTCAGCCGCACCCAGCGTCGATTGAAGCTGCCCGGATACGCTGGCCAGGGTTCCCGACAGATCAGCAACGCTGGCCAGAAACGTGTCGATGCCTTCCGCATTGCGTCCCAGTGCGTCGGAGAAGCGCTGGGCATTACGCGCCGATTCCGTCAGCGGGCCCCGCACGTCGGTCGCGAAGCCCTCGAATTCGGTCAAAACCGTGTCGGCGCGGCGGAAGATGGATTGCGCGGTCTCCAGGAGATTGGTGACCGCGGAGGGATTGGCGGTCAATTCGGCGATGGCGCCGCTTGCCTCCGCCTCATCGAGGAGATTGGGTTCGTCGAGATTAGCGCCGCGCAGCTCGATATTCGCCTGTCCGGTCAATCCCGCCAAACCCACATCGACCTGGGTCGACCGCGTGATCGGCGTCAACCTGTCGATCTCGGCGTCGGCAATGGCCGCGGCCGGATTGCGCGGATCTATATAGACGCGACGAACATCGCCGACACGCACGCCGTTGAAGAGGATCGCGCTGCCGCGCCCCAATCCCGAGGCCGAGCCGGGAATGAGGATGCGCACGCTTGCCGTCGCGCCACGCTCGCCAAGCGCCGCCGTCCAATAGACGAACGCGAACGCGGACAGGATCGCCACCAAGGTGAAGATGCCGACGATGACGTAGTTGGCACGCGTTTCCATTCAATGACTTTCGTTCAACCGCGCGCCGACAGATCAAGCTGGCGCGCACGCTTTCCACGGAAGTACGATTTTACCCAGGGCTCATCGACTTCCATCAGTTCTGCCACCGTTCCTTCAACCATAACCTTCTTGTGGCCTAAGACGGCGATCCGGTCGCAGACCGAGAACAGACTGTCGAGGTCATGAGTGACCATGTAAACGGTCAGGCCCATCGTATTGCGCAATTTGTCGACCAGTTCATCGAAATCGGCGGCGCCGATGGGATCGAGACCGGAGGTCGGTTCATCGAGAAATACGATGTCGGGGTCAAGCGCGAGCGCCCGTGCAAGGGCGGCGCGCTTGATCATTCCACCGGAAAGCTGAGAAGGGAATTTGTCGGCCGCATCCGGCTTCAGGCCGACCAATTCGAGCTTGAGCACAGCCAATTCGTCCATCAGTTTTTTGGGCAGGTCGAGATATTCCCGCATCGGAACCTGGATGTTCTCCTTGACGGTGAGGGCTGAAAACAGCGCGCCGTGCTGGAAGAGGACGCCGAGCCGCATATCGATCGCCACCCGCTGCCGATCGCTCACATGGTCAATATCGACGCCAAACAATTCGATCGTGCCCGACCGCTTCGGCGTCAGGCCGAGAACGGTCCGCAGCAGAACGGACTTTCCCGAGCCAGACGGCCCGATGAAGCCCAGGATCTCGCCGCGATAAACGTCGAGCGAGAGCCGATCGAGAACAACGTTGGTGCCGAAGGCGACCGTTACCTCACGCGCCGAGAGCAAAACGTCCGGACGCGGGGCCGCTGAAGGCGCGGGCTTAAGCAGCGTTTTGGTCATTTGCGCCTCAAAACTCGATCGCCGCGTAGAAGATGGCAAACAAGCCATCGAGCACGATGACAATGAAGATGGATTTGACGACCGAGGTGGTGACCTGGCGGCCAAGCGATTCGGCACTGCCACCGACCTTCATGCCCTCTACCGACCCAATGATGCCGATGATGAGCGCCATAAACGGCGCCTTGATCAGTCCGGCGAAGATGGTGCCGAGATCTATCGATGCGCGCATGCGGTCAAGGAAGGCATCGGGAGAAATGCCCGAATAGGCCCAAGCGACAGACATGGCGCCGCCAATTGCCGCGAAATTGGCAAGCACCGTCAGACAGGGAAGCACGATAACAAGCGCCACCAAACGCGGGAAGACGAGAACACCAACAGGGTTGAGGCCGATGACGGTCAGCGCGTCGACTTCCTCGCGCATCTTCATCGAACCGATTTCCGCGGTAATGGCGCTTCCCGAACGACCGGCGACCATGATGGCCGTCAGCAGAACGCCCATTTCCCTGAGAACGAGAATGCCAACGAGATCGACCACGAAGATCTCGGCACCGAAATAGCGCAGTTGGAACGCCCCCTGCTGGGCAACGATTGCGCCGACGATAAAAGACATCAAAACCACGACCGGAATGGCGCCCACCCCCATCCGGTCCATCTGGTTGACTATTGCTGCCACATTGACCGAATGGCCGCGGCCGAGCTTGAGCTGGCCACCGCGGATCGTCGCTCCCAAAATGTGCATCGCGGCGATAAAGTCGGAATAGATGCCATAGGCCGCGCGGCCCATGACTTCGAAAGGGCGAAGAAGCATCGGGCCGTGATCGTCGGCAGCCGCGTCCGCGGGCTTGCGCAGCACTTCGCCGACGGCATGAAACAAAGTGCTGAGGGAACTGGTCGCACCCGCCATCCCCACATGCACGCCGCTGCTGCTATAGGCACGCGCAAGGCGCACGACGAGCCATGCGCCTGCCGTGTCCATCCGCCCGACCTGTGAAACGTCAATGGTGACCTGTGATGCCGACTTGTTGTCTTGAAGGTCGCGCATCTGCTGGTCGACCATCGAAACGGTCTGCGTGTTCCAATCGCCCGACAAGGCACAGATCAGCCGTCCGCCGTCGACGCGTCCTTCGACAACGGGGCGTACGAGCCCGCTTTCGGCCAAAGCCTGACTTGTTCCCGATCCGCGCTTCCCCATCATGGCGGAAGTCTTACTCACGATTTTCCCGGCTGTCACTTTGCCGCGCCGGACCTTTCAACCAGTTAAAGACGACTTGCCGACGAGGGCGTGACATTTCTGCCGAGAACACGCGGTATCAGACCGCTCCGATTCGGACTGTCTTTCATCTTGGCGTGGCGATAGGCTGCCGGACGATTTGGAACGAGGATGATCTGATGGATTTGGGAATTCGCGGCAAGAAGGCGATCGTTTGTGCATCGAGCAGAGGACTTGGCCGCGGCTGTGCCATGGCGCTGGCCGAAGCGCGATGCGATCTCATCATCAACGGGCGCGACGCGACCGTTCTGGCCAAGACAGCCGAGGAATTGCGAAACAGCTTTGCCGTCAATGTCGTCGAAGTCCCAGGGGATGTCTCGCAGGCGGATGTTCAGGCCAATTTGCTTAAAGCCTGCCCTGCGCCGGACATCCTCGTCAACAATAATGGCGGGCCACCCTTCCGCGATTTTCGCGAGTTGACGCGCGACAACATGCTGGAGGGCGTGACTCAGAACATGATCACGCCCATCGAACTCATCAAAGCCGTGCTGGACAGCATGGCCGACAAGCAGTTCGGCCGCATCGTCAACATCACGTCGCTTTCCGTCTACCAGCCGATCGCCGGGCTCGATTTGTCGTCCGGTGCAAGGGCGGGCCTCACCGCGTTCCTCGCCGGCATCGCCCGCACGGTGGCGTCGAAGAACGTGACCATCAACAACATTCTGCCCGGCAAGTTCGACACCGACCGGATCCGAAACGGCATCCGCTTCAACGCTGAAAAATCGGGCCAAGCCGAAGAGGCGGAAGCCGAAAAGCTGGCCGCCACGGTGCCGGCCAAACGCTTGGGCACGCCGGAAGAATTCGGCCGGGCCTGCGCCTTCCTTTGCTCTGCGCACGCCGGATACATTACGGGCCAGAACCTCATCCTCGACGGTGGCCTCTACACAAGCGCATTCTAACACAGTCCGGAGGAGAAGACGACGCCATGAAGCTGTTACGATTCGGAGAGCGCGGGGCCGAAAATCCCGGCCTGCTGGACGCGTCGGGAACCATCCGCGACGTTTCCAACATCGTGGCGGATTTTTCTCCCGAGACGGTGGGCGAGGACTTGCTTCGCACACTTCGCGGCGTGGACATAAGCACCCTGCCCGCGGTTCCTGCGCAGACCCGGATCGGCGCACCCTTGTCCCGCGTCGGCCATTTCATCGCCATCGGGCTCAACTACGCCGATCATGCGGCCGAAGCCGGCATGCCGATTCCAGCCGAGCCGATCCTGTTTTCCAAGGCGCC
>CAZEEC010000052.1:0-14275 GCA_964511105.1 uncultured Mesorhizobium sp. | reverse complement strand
ACAACATGCGTCCGCGCAAGGTGATCGTCCTGATGACCGACGGCGAGAACACGCTCCTCTACAATAATAAGAGCGGCAAACATGTTCAGAGCGGCGCACCGGCGCTCACGCCAGCTGAGCAAAGGAGCGCAGTCCGGGAAGAAGATTGCCGCGACGCGCACAAGAACTGCGGAAAGGGCAAGCGGAAACTCACCGACAACAGCGCCTTCAAGCAGACGAACGCGGATACGCTCTCCATCTGCTCTTACGCGGCAGCCCAGCAGATCGAGATCTTCACCGTCGCGTTCAGGGTCGACGACGCAACGGCGCGTCAGATGCTCCAACTGTGCGCGACCGACGAGGCTCATTATTACGAAGCGTCCGACTCCGAGAAACTTGCCGCCGCGTTCTCCGGCATCGCGCAGTCTCTCCAGGTCGTCCGGCTGGCGCGCTGAACGTCATCGAGCCATGCTGAAGCGAGGAAGCCCGAGCCACATCCTGCAGGAGCCGAATGGCTCCGCAGCCGGCCATTGGGGTCCTTATGTCTTGAAGTCGGCCTTCCAGCCGATCTACTCGTTTGACGGGCCGCAATTGAAGCTGTGGTCCGTCGAAGGCTTGATCCGCCCGTTTCGATCCGGCGCGCCGGCCTCGCCAGGCGCTTTCTTCGCAGCCATACCCGATGCCGACCGGCTGCATGTCGAAACGCTGGCGCGCGACCTGCATATCCTCAATGCGGGCACCTCGTTCGGGCCAGGTGTCACGCTCTTCATCAATTTCGACCCGTCGCTGTTCGGCGAGCGCGCGGCGGTCGACCTGGCGCTCGGCGAAGTGCGCGACGCGCTGAAGGCCGCGAAACTGTCGCCGGCGAGTGTGGTCTGCGAGGTGACCGAGCAGCCGGCCGGATCGAGCGCCGCTCTTCAACGGCTCGTTTCGGCGTTCAAAGCGGAAGGATTTCGGGTCGCCGTCGACGATTATGGCGCCGACTGTTCGGATCTCGACCGCGTCCAGCAACTGAAGCCCGACATCATCAAGTTCGACGCCAAATGGGTCGGCCATCTGATGACGTCGCCGCCCGGCGTGGCGACGCTGCGGGCGATGGTCTCACGGTTCCGGGAACAGGGCATCGACACCGTCTTCGAGGGCATCGAAGAAGGCTGGCAACTCGACATTGCCGCCGAAGTCGAGACCTCGATGGTGCAGGGTTTTGTGCTGGCTCGGCCCGAACTGGCGCCGACGAGCTTTCGGCTCGATGCTCGGTCCGCCACATGCGCGTCCAAGCCGTGGCACGCCGCAGTTCCATCGGTCGTGAAGGTTGAACCCGCGCACGCTTCGGAAGCTGGCCGCGCAGATATGAATCGGACGCCGGTGCGCAAACCGGAAGCCCGCGTCTTCGGCCGCCGGGTGTGCCGATAAAGCGGCGACGGCTGCCGGCTGGCGCGATCAAAATTGTCCATCGCGCCGAAATCTTCGGACCGAAATGTCGCAAGGCGCGCCCTTCAGACTTAGATCAGGAGTCAATCCGCCGCGATCAGCCGTTCCGGGCGATCGCGCGCCGAACCTGAATGGAGACACCCAGCGATGACCCTTGCCGACGAACAGCCCGTGGAGGACCGCGTCACGGTCGATGTGTGGAGCGATATCATGTGCCCGTTCTGCTACATGGGCGACGCGCTGCTCCAGCAAGCCGCCAGCGCATCCGGGCACAAGCTGGACATCCGCTATCACAGCTACCAGTTGATGCCGCACCTGCCGGCCGACACCGCGATCAATGTCAACGATCTGCTGGAAAAGGAGCGCGGCCTGCCGCGCCAACAGGCGGTCGAGATGAACCGGCAGGTCGCCGCCCGCGCCGCACAGATCGGCCTGACCTATCGGATGGAGGACGCGATCGCCACCAATACGCGCTCGGCGCACCGTCTCACCCATTTTGCCAAACGGCACGGCAAACAGCATGAACTGATGGAACGCCTGTTTCGGGCCTATTTGACCGACGGGCTGAATATTGGCGACCACACCGTGCTGGCCGACCTTGCCGCTGAAGCGGGGCTTGACCGGCAGGCCGCGCTTGAGGCGCTCAGCACCGACGCCTTCGCGGCGGAGTTCGACGCGGATGTCGAGCAGGCCCAGCAACTCGGCATCAGCGGCGTTCCGTTCTTCGTCTTCAACGGCAAGTACGGTGTTTCGGGAGCGCAACCCGTCGAGGTCTTCCAACAGGCGCTGGCGAAGGCGTCGGAGCAGGATCAATGAGCGGAACCGACATGAAGGGGCGCAAGGCGCCCATAACGCTCATTCCGATCGATGGGCAGTCTGCCGATGCCGGGATGTGCATCGATGGCATCTGCGCCTTGCCGGAGGCCGACCCGCAAGAGCTCGAAGCAAAGGCGACGGCACCGATCCAGCCGAGCACGAAGGCGGATGCGGATCATTCGGCCGAAACGGACTGATATCCGGTATGGCGTGAGCGCAATCCTTCAGACATCGCGCCAGAGCCATGTTGCACGGCCAAGCCCGCGCCTTTATAGCGCGAGCTATCCATTCACTCCCCCTTATTGCGGAGCAGCCATGTCCGTCGATCTCGCCACCGTCCGCCGCGTCGCCCGTCTCGCGCGCATCGCCGTCACCGACGAGGAGGCCGAGCGCATGACGGGCGAACTGAACGTCATCCTGGGCTTCGTCGAGCAATTGCGTGAAGTCGACGTGACCGGCGTCGAGCCGATGACCTCGGTCATGCCGATGGAGATGAAGAAGCGGGCGGATGCTGTCACCGACGGCAACAAGACGGCGGACATCGTCGCCAACGCGCCGGCCGCGGACGAGAATTTCTTTTTGGTGCCGAAGGTTATCGAGTAGCCCTGCGGCCACTTCACGTCGTGACGCCAACGCGCGTTCCTTCGGCTTTTCCTTTCCAAGATAAAGAAGTTTAACCCATGAGCGACCTTATCCGACTGACCATTGCCGAGGCCCGCGCCAAGCTGCGCATGAAGGAGTTCACCTCAGCCGAACTGACGGATGCCTATCTTGGCGCGATCGATGCGGCGAATGGTCACCTCAACGCCTATGTCAAGGTGACCGCCGATCTGGCCCGCGACATGGCGCGCCGCTCCGATGCGAAGCTTGGCGCGGGAACCGGCGGCGACCTGGAAGGCATCCCGCTCGGCATCAAGGACCTGTTCGGCACCGCCGGCGTCCACACCCAAGCCTGCAGCCACATACTGGACGGCTTCGAGCCGCGCTATGAATCGACGGTGACGTCGAATCTGTGGGCCGACGGGGCGGTCATGCTGGGCAAGCTCAACATGGACGAGTTCGCCATGGGCTCGTCCAACGAGACCAGCCATTACGGTCCTGTCAAGAACCCCTGGCGCGCGGCAAGCTCCAATACCGACCTGGTGCCTGGTGGCTCCTCGGGCGGTTCGGCATCGGCCGTCGCAGCCTGGCTGTGCGCCGGCGCGACCGCCACCGATACCGGCGGCTCGATCCGCCAGCCGGCGGCGTTTACCGCGACCGTTGGCATCAAGCCGACCTATGGCCGCTGCTCGCGCTGGGGCATCGTCGCCTTCGCATCGTCGCTCGACCAGGCCGGAGCGATCACGCGCGACGTGCGCGATGCGGCGATCATGCTGAAATCGATGGCTTCCGTGGACGAGAAGGACACGACGTCGGCCAATCTGCCGGTGCCCGAATATGAGGACGCGATCGGCCAGTCGATCAAGGGCATGAAGATCGGCATCCCGAAGGAATACCGCGTCGATGGCATGCCGGACGAGATCGAGGCGCTGTGGCAACAGGGCATCGCCTGGCTGAAGGATGCCGGCGCCGAGATCGTCGACATCTCGCTGCCGCACACGAAATACGCGCTGCCGACCTATTACATCGTCGCGCCGGCGGAGGCGTCCTCGAACCTGGCGCGTTACGACGGGGTTCGCTACGGCCTGCGGGTGCCGGGCAAGGACATCACCGACATGTATGAGCAGACGCGGGCGGTCGGCTTCGGCGACGAGGTCAAGCGGCGCATCATGATCGGCACCTATGTCTTGTCGGCCGGCTATTACGACGCATATTATCTCCAGGCGCAAAAGGTTCGCACGCTGATCAAGCAGGATTTCGAGGCCGTGTTCGCAGCCGGCATCGACACGATCCTGACACCGGCGACGCCGTCGGCGGCATTCGGCATCGCCGACCAGGAGATGGCCGCCGATCCCGTCAAGATGTATCTGAACGACATCTTCACGGTGACGGTGAACATGGCCGGCCTGCCGGGCATCGCCGTTCCGGCCGGGCTCGATTCCAAGGGCCTGCCGCTGGGGCTTCAACTGATCGGCCGCCCGTTCGAGGAAGAAACCCTATTCCGCACCGGCCATGTCATCGAGCAGGCGGCGGGCCGGTTCGAGCCGGCGAAGTGGTGGTAGGGCAACCGCGTCGGATATCGCCGGAACGTTAAGACCGTATTTATAGGGCGTTGCAACATGGCGCAAAGGGGTGTACCCAGCCGGCCGCCCTGGCGGGTCGACCGCCAGACAACCCACGGGTGATGGCAAACCCGGTTCTGAATGACGGGAAGTCCATGGACGATAACGTTCAAAGATGCTGCTGGGGCGTGACCGCCAAGGCAGTCATCGGCTTTGCGAGCATCATGATGCTGGCCTGGCTGGTCGGTGGCGCAGGAACGGAGAGCGTTGCCACGATCGCCGCGAGTTAGGCTCGAAGACCACAGAATTCAAAAAAGGGCTGCGGGGCTTAGCGTTCCGCAGCCTTTTTCATACGATGTCGCAACCAGGCGCGGGTGGCCCCATGTGAGGCCCTAAAGGAAGAAGGCCTGGCGCAACTGGAGAAGCGAATGTTCCTGTCCGTATTCGACCTGTTCAAGATCGGCGTCGGGCCGTCGAGCTCGCATACGATGGGGCCCATGTCGGCCGCGGTCCGTTTTCTTGGCGAGATCGCCGCCGGCGACTGGCCGAAGCCGCAGGGCGCCGTCGTCTCACGGCTTGGCGTTAGCCTGCACGGCTCGCTGGCGTTTACCGGTGTCGGCCACGGCACCGACCGGGCCGTGATCCTGGGACTGACGGGTGCCGTGCCGCAAACGATCGACCCCGACCGCATGGATGCGGGCGTCGCCGAGGTGACGACGCGCAAGACGGTCACGCCGCCCGGTCATCCGACCTATCGCTTCGATCCGGCCGTCGATCTGGTTTTCGACCGCAAGCAGCCTTTGCCCGGGCATGCGAACGGGATGGCGTTCTCAGCCTATGACGCGGATGACCGGCTGCTGTTGAAGCGGATCTATTATTCGATCGGCGGCGGTTTCGTCGTCTCGGACGAGGAACTGCAGCGCGTGGCGGCCAAGGGGCCGGAAGGGCTGGCTGGTGACGTGCCATATCCGTTCCGCAATGCGCGCGAGATGCTGGAAATGGCGCAAGCGAGCGGTCGCTCGATCGCCGACATGAAGCGTGCCAATGAAGAGACCCGGCAATCGCGCACTGATCTCGATGCCGGTCTCGATCGCATCTGGGAGGTGATGCGCGGCTGCATCGAACGCGGGTTGACGCAGGACGGGATCATGCCGGGCGGCCTGAAGGTGCGCCGCCGGGCGCGCGACCTGCACGACAAGCTGCAGGAAGAATGGCGCCAGAACCGGCCGAACCCGCTGCTCGCCAATGACTGGCTATCGATCTACGCCATGGCGGTGAACGAGGAGAACGCGGCCGGCGGGCGCGTCGTCACGGCGCCGACCAATGGGGCCGCCGGCGTCATACCGGCCGTGCTGCGCTACTGGCTGCATTTCCATCCCGAAGCGGACGAGGCCAGCATCCGCGACTTCCTCCTGACGGCCGCCGCCGTCGGCGGGATCATCAAGCACAATGCGTCGATCTCGGGCGCCGAGGTCGGCTGCCAGGGCGAGGTGGGATCGGCCTCGGCGATGGCGGCCGCCGGCCTTGCCGCCGTCATGGGCGGTTCGCCCGAACAGATCGAAAATGCCGCCGAGATCGCACTCGAGCATCATCTCGGCATGACCTGCGACCCGATCGCTGGGCTGGTCCAGGTGCCGTGCATCGAGCGTAATGCGCTCGGCTCGGTCAAGGCGGTGACGGCGGCGTCGCTGGCCATGAAGGGCGACGGCACACATTTCGTGCCGCTCGACGCCGCGATAGAGACGATGCGCCAGACGGGTCTCGACATGAACGAGAAATACAAGGAGACGAGCCTCGGCGGTCTGGCCGTCAATGTGGTGGAATGCTGAGCGGTTTCTGTGGATGGCCGGCCGAACCGCCCTTTAGTTGCGGCTTGCGAAATCCTAACTAGGGGCCATGGCACTTCATATTGTCAAGCTTTGCGTCGGCTGCGATTCGATCGAGGAACTGCAAGCCTGGATCGATGAGCGCGGAGCGCGCATGCGCGCGGCCGGGCAGACGATCGAACATTTCCACACCACGCGGATGGTGCCCAAGCGCGTCGAGGAGTTGCTCGACGGCGGATCAATCTATTGGGTGATCAAAGGCGGCGTGCAATGCCGCCAGAAACTGGTCGACATCAAGCCGTTCACAGACGGTGAGGGGATCGGCCGCTGCCGGCTGATCCTCGACAAGGAACTGACGCCGACCAACTGGCAGCCGCGGCGGCCGTTCCAGGGCTGGCGCTACCTGCGCGACGACGACGCGCCGCTCGACCTTGACGGAGGCTTTCAGGCGGCCGAAATGCCCGCCAGCCTGCGCCGCGAACTGGCAGAACTCGGATTGCTGTGACCGCGGACTTGCTTTGGGGCGTCCGCGCCCTCATTTTCAAGTCATGAACGACAAGACGCCGATCCAGTCCAAGCCGCTGCCTGCGCAGACCGAGCGCAGCGACGCCAAAGGCGTGGCCGATTTCCTGAAGCAGGCGAGGGCGCTGTCCGGCGCCCGCGCGCCCGGCGCGGGCAAGGGACGGCTGATCCTGGCGCTCGACGCGACGATGAGCCGCCAGCCGACCTGGGACCTCGCCTGCACCGTGCAGGCCGAGATGTTCGACGCCGTCGCCAAGACCGGGCGGCTGGAAGTGCAACTCGTTTATTTCCGCGGCTTCGGCGAATGCCGCGCGTCGAAATTCGTCGATGACACGGGCACGCTCAAGGAGTTGATGGTCAAGATCGACTGCCGCGGCGGCCACACGCAGATCGCCAAGGTGCTGTCGCACGCCCTCAAGGAGACGCAGACGCAGAAGGTCGATGCGCTGGTCTATATCGGCGACGCGATGGAAGAGGAGATCGACGATCTAGCCGACCGCGCCGGCCGGCTGGGCCTGAAGGGCGTGCCGGTGTTCATCTTCCAGGAGGGGCATGACCCGCTCGCCGAGCGCGCCTTCAAGGATATCGCCAGGCTGACCCGCGGCGCCTGGTTCCGCTTCGATCGCAATGCGGGAGAGACGCTGGCGGGGCTGTTATCGGCGATCGCCGTCTACGCCTCCGGCGGCTACCCAGCGCTCGAGGCGCGCGGGCGCAGGGAAGATCGGCTCTTGATCGAGAATTTGCGCGGCAGATCCTGACCATGCTTTATGCGCTTGCCGGCACGATTGTAGCGACGCTCTTGCTGCTCGTCTTCCTCAAGATGGATGCGGCCAAGACCGCGCGGGCGCTGCGGCTGGCCGGGCCGATCGGGCTCGGCATCGTCGGCGCAGCGCTGCTGCTTTTCGGGCGGGCCGGGCTCGGTGGCATGGCGTTGTCGAGCGCGCTCGCCTGGTATGGCGCCGGCCAGATGCGCCGGCGCGCCGACCGCACCCCCGGCAAAAGGTCGCATGTGCGCACGGCGGCGCTCGAAATGGAGCTCGACCACGACACCGGCGACCTCGAAGGGATGGTGCTGGCCGGCCGCTTCGACGGCAAAGCGCTGCGTGACCTGAGCCAGGCGGATCTGGAGGAACTCCTATCCGATCTTGCCGCCGACCCGGAGAGCCGGCAGCTACTTGAGACGTATCTTGACCGCCGATTTCCCCTCTGGCGCGAACACGTTGAGGCGGATATCGGCGACGGGAAAACTGCCCCGCCAGCTTCTGGCGCCATGACTAAGCAGGAGGCCTACCAGATCCTTGGTCTTGAGCCGGGCGCCGGCGCGGCGGATATCCGCAAGGCGCATCGGCGCCTGATGCAAAGGTTGCATCCCGATCTGGGCGGCAGTTCCTTTTTGGCCGCGCGGATCAATGAAGCCAAGGACCTTTTGCTGTCCGGTCACGATTGATTCTCCTTCGACACGAAACTTCTCCCGGAGAACGGGAACATCTTTACATCTGCACCGCGTAGCAGGCGATGCCGTAGCTCTTGAGCGAGCCGCAGGCCGACCAGGCCGCGTCCTTGCCGGCAAATCCGGCGAACCGCGCCCGGTAGTAAGTCTGGCCATTGTGCTCGAAGGTTTCCGTGAACGGATCGGCATTGGCGAGCACGCTCGTGGCCCGCTTCTTGGCCGAGGCCAGGAACGATTCCGCTTCGCGCTCGGACGGCAGTGAGGCGACCTGGATCACCCAGCCGGACGGTGACGTCGAGGCGGTCTGGACCGGATCGATATCGGCACGCTCCTTGATCGCTTGAAGCGCGGCGGGAACGGCCTGCGAGGGGATGGGCGCAGGCGGCGTCGGACGTGCCGACGGAACGGCGCCAGCGAATGCCATCTGGATGCGGCTCGATGCGTCGTCGAGCGGCTCAGACGGGACGGCGAGCGCGACGGGAGCCGGAGCGGGGGCCGGGGCGGGGGCCCGCTGCGCGGCCTGCGGCGCAGATGTCGCGGTCAGTGCCAGCTCCAGGGGGGCTGCGGCAGCCGTTTCGAGCGGCCGGAATTGCGGGGCGGGACCGGTCTGCGGCAGCGACTGCGGCGAGGCCGCAGCGGCGACGACGGGGCTTGCCGGACCGCGCGCCACCAGCATCTGCTTCGAGCCGCGCGATGCCTTGGGCAGATAGGTACGGATCAGTTCGACCATGTGGTCGTCGCGGGTGCGCCCCGTGCGGCCGCCCATGACGACGGCGACGATCGAGCGGCCGTCATCCTGGACTGAGGAGACGAGATTGAAGCCCGATGCGCGGATATAGCCGGTCTTGATGCCGTCGGCACCACGGACTCGGCCGAGCACGCGGTTGTGATTGCCGAAGCGCTGCTTGCCGAGGGTGAATTCGCGGGTGCCGAAATAGGAATAATATTGCGGAAAATGCTCGCGCAGCGCGACGCCAAGAATGGCCATGTCGCGGGCCGTCGTGACCTGCTTCGAATTCGGCAGGCCGTGCGCGTTCTGAAACGTGGTCTTGTTCATGCCGAGTTGACGCGCCTTGGTTGTCATCAGGCGGGCGAAATTCGCTTCCGAGCCGCCGAGAAACTCGCCGATCGCCGTCGAGATGTCGTTGGCCGAGCGGGTGACGAGCGAATAGATCGCGTTTTCAGCGGTGATCGTCGCGCCGGCGCGCAGGCCGATCTTGGTCGGTGGTTCGGCGGCCGCGTTCCTGCTGATCGGGATCGGCGTCGACTTGGCGACCCGGCCCGATTCCATCGCCTCGAACAGCATGTAAAGCGTCATCATCTTGGTCAGAGAGGCCGGATAGCGCTGCTCGTCGCCGTAACGGTTGAACAGGACCTGGCCGGTCTTGGCGTCCATCACATAGGCAGCGTAGCGCGGATTGGCGCCAGCCTGTCCGGCGGCGGCGGCCATCAGCGCAAGTGCGGCTAGAAGGGAAAGCAGGACCTTGAAAACGGCCGTGTTTCGCGAGGCAGCGAAGGTTTGACGCACAATTACACCCATACAGATTTTCGGTCGTCTTCTGGCTGGTTCACAATTCCGGGACGTTAGCTGGCGGAGGTTACCGATCCGTTTATGGTAACCGGATCGTTCACCAATTCGTCCGGATTCGAGATAGCGTGCCGGAAAGTCTGGGCGATTGTGTGGGGGAGGGGCGGCTAAAACAGACTGTAGGTGACGACCCCCGCCGCGTCGGGGTATCCCAACACCGATCAATCCTGTTTTTTCGCGGGCAGCAGATGTCCATGCTTCCTCGCGTCAGCTACGGAGGAGGGATCAGTTTTCCTGCCGCTATAAGATCATGCTTTTCCGCCCTCGAAGACCGCTCGTTTCAACTCACGCCGTCGGACGCGCGGCCGTCCTGCTCGCGGTCCTGCTGCAAGCTTGCGGACAGGTTGCTTACGGAACCTATCTCACGGCGCTTCCTTCGCCCCTGTTCGTGTTCGGAAGCTTTCTGTTGGCCACCGCCTTCTTTCTGTTTGTCTCTGGCAGGGGCGCAAGATTTCCAGCCTGGAAACCTCTGCTTCTCCTCAACGCCAGCACGGCGCTGACCTTCCTGTCGTTCTTCTACGCCCTCAAAGTCGTCGAACCGGCCATCGCAAGCGCCATCAATGTCGGGGTCGGTCCGCTCTTTGCCGTGCTGATCACTCTCGGAATGACCGGCGTTCGCCCAACGGGGCAACGTCTCATGATCTGCCTCGGCATCCTCGCCGGATGTGCCGTTCTGGCAGTGTCTGCAACACAGGGCGACGGCGGTGGGACAGCATCGGCTACGGCGGCAGGGTGGGGCGTTCTCGCCAGCATTGCGACGGGTTGCGGCGCGGTCCTCATCACGGTCGCATCCAAGGCGCTGCTCGATCGCGGCTGGAAGTCAGGGGCTGTGCTGGCCCACCGCTTCTACCTGATCCTGCCCGTTTCGCTGGCCCTCGCGCTCGCCACATCCGACTTCTTCGCGATCGACTGGAGCGTGAGGCTCCTCCTGACGGCGGGGGCGGTGGCTACGTTCGGCGTCATCGTTCCGCTCTATCTGTTGCAGGTCGGCATCCGCCGGACCGACCCCTATACAGTCATGGTGACGATGGCCTCGATGCCGCTCATCACCTTCGCCATTCAGGGGCTCTCCCCTGCCTACGCCTGGACATGGCTGACCGCCGTTGGACTTTCGATCATCACCGCCTTCATCATCATCGATCTTATTCGAGGAAGAACAAAGCTTCTCGGCAAAGTGTGAGGTCTCCGGGGCCGTTCCTGCAACCCAATATGCCTTGGCTTCCTCAAGCGCGGCCATCGAACCGGCATGGTTGATCCCCTGTATCGATCCGTCGTGCGAATGCTGAAGCTTACGATACGTCGCATAACGCAATAATCGCCGGCGGCGGAACAGATTTGCAAAAGATTCGTTTTTAAACGAAAATAGCCTATATGTTTGATGTACGGCACTACCTGACGAGCGACGGTGAAGACCTGATTGCCGCCTAGCTGCGAAATCTCCGCGATGTGCAGGTCAAGGCGGCGATTATCCGACAATTGAGCCGGCTTGAGCAAGGCAATTTCGGTGACTTCAAACCGCTGCGCGAGGGCGTCCACGAGTTGCGCATCGATGTCGGGCCTGGCTACCGGGTTTACTACGCTCGATCGGGCAAAGCTGTGATGCTGCTTTTGTGCGGAGGCACCAAGCGGACGCAGGATGCCGATATTGATCGGGCGTACGGCTATTGGCGCGACTGGCAGAGCCGTACCGATTGAAGGAAAGATGACGATGAAAGACCGTAGCCACGACGACGCAATGGCCGAACTGTTCCGCGATGATCCAGCGATGGCGGCTGCCACGCTCGACGCGATTCTCGCAGATGGCGACCAAGGCGAATTGCTGGTGACTCTCCGGCAAATGACCAAGGCGTTCGGCGGCGTGTCCGCCGTTGCCAGGTCGGCCGAGCTGAACCCCACACAACTCTATCGTACCCTTTCAGAGAAGGGAAACCCTGAGCTGCGCAGTCTGAATGCCTTGCTTCGCACCATGGGCCTACGCCTGGCGGTACAGCCGCTTGGCGACTCCGTGCCGCATGTCTGATATGAGGGCCTTGGGGTCAACTGCCCCGCTTCATCTCGGTGAGAAGGAGCAATACTGGTGAAGAACGATCCAATCGCACTCCCTCCTGATCCGGCCGACGCCGAGGATTTCGGCGTAACGGCCAAGGCGTTGGACCGGGGCCAGCGCGCACGTCTAATCCGGAAGACGCGGACCGGCCTGGGCTTGTCGCAGACCGTGTTCGCCAACCGCTTCCGGGTTCCCGTCGGGACGTTGCGCGACTAGGAGCAGGCGCGGGCGACCGCGCCCGATTTCGCGATCGCCTATGTGCGGGTGATCGGCCGGCATCCGGACATCGTGGCGAAGGCTGTCGCATAGCCGGATCGACGCGGCGACAAGTCGGCACACAGCTGTTTTGCGCAGGGCGGCGGGTTCAAGTCCCGGGCGGCCGTTCCTACAGGCCCAATAAACCCTTGGCTTCCTCGAGCGCGGCCATCGAGCCGTCATGGTCGCCCGCTTCGTGGAGCGTTTCGCCTTCGGCACGCAGTTCCTCGACCTTCTGCTGATCCCCGTCGGAGAGGGATGCGCCTGGCAGGGCGGCGTCGATCTCGGCCATCAGGGCGGGGCAGGAATGGGCGAGAGCGGCGGCAGGCGCCAACGTAACAGCGGCCGCGACAAGCGTTGCTCGCAACATGGTTCTTCTCCCTTGCCGGTCCGCGGAACGTCCCGGCCGGCCGCATTATCATAGGGCAAACCGCTGTACCGCGACAGTAGCGCCGGAAAATGTGATCTATCCGAGGAAGCCGCGACGGCCCGCAGTCTACGACCCGCGCCACCAGGCCGGCAGGTGCAGGCCGTAAAGGGGGATGTGGTCCGGGCGCTCGATCGATGACCAGCGCGCCACCCATAATTCCGGCTGGTGATAGAGTGGCACCACATAAGCACCGGTCAAGAGCAGGCGATCGTAGGCGCGCACGGCGTCGATGAAGCTTTCGCGGCTCTTCGCCGTCAAAAGGTTCTGGATCATCGCGTCGACGGCCGGGTCGGCAACGCCGGCATAGTTCATCGTGCCCTGGGCGTCTTTCGCGCGGCTGCCCCAGCGGCCGACCTGCTCGACGCCCGGCGACAGCGACGAAGTGTAGGTGTGTAGGATCATGTCGTAATCATAGGTCAGGAGCCGCTGCTGGTATTGCGCGTCGTCGACCGAGCGGATGGCAAGCTGGATGCCGAGCGAGCGCAGCGTGCGCTGCCAGGCGGCGGCAACCTCCTCGCCATTGCGACCCCTCAGCATGATCTCGAAGGCGAGCGGGCGCCCGTCGGGGCCGACCATCCGCCCATCGCGCATCGTGTAGCCGGCTTGCGTCAGTGCTTCGAACCCGCGGCGTAAAAAGGCGCGGTCGCGGCCGCTGCCGTCGGTGGCGGGCGGCTGGTGCGTGCCAGCTAGGATCTCGGGGAGGATCGTCTTGGCGTGGGCGCCCAGCAGCGCAAGTTCGGCCTTGCTTGCCGGCCGGTCGAGCGAGGACAGCTCAGAGCCCGCGTAATACGATCCGGTGCGCTCATAGGCGTTGGACAAAAGCGTGCGGTTGACCCATTCAAAATCGAACAAGCCAGCCAGCGCGCGTCGCGTCGCGGCATTCTGGAAGACGGGCCGGCGCGTGTTCATCACGAAGCCGCGCATGCCGGAGGGCAGGCCGGTCCTGAAACTCTCTTGCACGACGTCGCCTGAGGCGACGGCGGGAAAATTGTACCCGGTCGCCCAGCGATGCGCGTTGGTCTCGAGCTGGATGTCGACCAGGCCCTTCTTGAAGGCCTCGAACATCGTGTTGGCGTCGCGGTAATAGGTGATGCGGATCTCGTCGTAATTGTCGAGACCGCGCTTGGACGGATGGTCTTTCGCCCAATAATCGGGGTTGCGGGCAAGGACAAGACGCTCGCCGGCGCGAACATCGACGACGCGGTAGGGCCCGCTGCCGATCATCGGCGTCAGCGTCGAGCGGCCGAACCCGTCCGCATCGATCGCATGTTCGGGCAGAACCGGCATCAGGCCCAAAATGAGCGGCAGCTCGCGGTCCGGCTCGACGAAGGTGAAGCGGATCATGTCGCCGCTAATGGCGGTCTGAGCGATTTTGCGCGCCGTGGTGGCGTAACGCGGATAGCCTTTCTCGGCGAGCAATTCGACGGTGAAGGCGACGTCCTCCGGCCGGACGGGTTCGCCATCGGAAAACCGCGCACCGGGATCGATCGCAAATTCCACGAAGGAGCGCGCGTCGTCCGTCTCGACGGTCCGCGCGATCAGCGGATAGAGCGTGAACGCCTCGTCATAGGAACGCTGCATCAGGCTTTCGAAGACATTGTTGCCGAGTTCGAGATCGATGATGCCGCGCGCGCCCGATCCCTGGACGATGAAGGGGTTGAGGCTGTCGAACGTGCCTTGCACGGCATAGTCGATCCGCCCGCCCTTGGGCGCTTGCGGGTCGGCATAGGGCAGATGCGCATAATCGGCCGGCAGCGCCGGTTCGCCAT
>CAZEEC010000051.1:0-14671 GCA_964511105.1 uncultured Mesorhizobium sp. | reverse complement strand
CTTTGCTTCTTGTGATCCTGATAGCGTTCGATGCCGCGCGCCACGTCGAGCGCGGCATTTTGGATGGCTTCGCCATCCGAACTTGCTGGTAGTTCGCCAAGCTTCGCCGCAAGTGCGGCGAGCGCGGCGCGCTCCTCTTCGTCGGGCGCACGAAACACTTTCGACGGCTTCACGAAATCGTCGAAATAACGAATTGCATAGGTGACCAGCCGATCGAGTTCGGGATGGCTTTGCGGCGTCACGCGCGGCGCATGACGCGAGATGAAGCCCCACAGCACCGCCTTGTCATGGGCGTTCGACGCCGAAACGAGGTTCAGGAGCAGCGCAAAGCTTACCGGCAACTCGATCGCCGGCGGATTGCCGTCATGAATGTGCCAGACCGGATTGCCGAGCCGTTCCTTCCAGTCCTGCCTCTGGTAGGCGGCGAGGAACTGGTAATACTCGTCGACAGCGCGCGGGATCACGTCGAAATAGAGCTTCTTCGCCTGCCGCGGTCGCTGGAACATGTAAAGCGCCAGGCTTTCCGTCGGCGCGTAGGCCAGCCATTCATCGATGGTCAGTCCGTTTCCCTTTGACTTGGAGATTTTCTGGCCGTTCTCATCGAGGAAGAGTTCATAGACGAAGTGCTCCGGCGCTCTCCCGCCGAGCGCCTCGCAAATGCTGTCATAGACGCCCATATTAGGGCCGTGGTCCTTGCCGAACATCTCGAAATCGATGTCGAGAGCCGCCCACCGTGCGCCGAAATCAGGCTTCCACTGCAGCTTTACCTTGCCGCCGGTGACGGGAAGCGTCGTCTCTTCGCCATCCTCGTCCTCGAAGGTGATGGTACCGGCTTCGGCATCGACCTTCTTCATTGGTACGTAGAGCACGCGGCCGGTCTTGGGCGAGATAGGCAGGAAGGCCGAGTACGTGGCCCGCCGTTCCTCGCCAAGCGTCGGCAGCATGATGGCCATGATGTCATCGTAGCGTTCTGCAACGCGCTTCAGGATCGTATCGAACCGGCCTGTCCTATAATAGTCCGTGGCGCTCGCGAATTCGTAGTCGAAGCCGAACGTGTCGAGAAAGCGCCGCAGCATCGCATTGTTGTGATGTCCGAAGCTCTCGTAATCGCCGCCGAACGGGTTCGGCACGACGGTCAGCGGCTTGTGCAGATGGGGCTCGAGGAATGCGCGGTCGGGCACGTTGTCGGGAATTTTGCGCATGCCGTCCATATCGTCGGAGAAGCAAATGAGCTTCGTCGCCACCTTGTCTTCGGTCAGAATGCGAAAAGCGTGGCGTACCATCGACGTGCGCGCGACCTCTCCGAAGGTTCCGATATGCGGCAGACCGGAAGGACCGTAGCCGGTCTCGAACAGCACGGTTTCGGGCCAGTCCTTGCCCTCGTAGCGTTTGATGATCTTGCGCGCTTCCTCGAACGGCCAAGCCTTGCTCTCTTGGGCCGCCTGGAGGAGTTCTGAGTTCAGTTGGAGCGCGTTCGATCCTGTGGTCGCCATATAATTCATGTCCGGTTGAACGAAGGCCTGCAAGGCGGCATGGTCTAGGCCCGCGAGCTCGATGGCGTCAAGGCCCGCTTGAACTGGGACTGTCCCGCTTATGTTAGTAGAAGCCCACAGGGAAATAGCGCAAATAGAGTTCTGCAAATCGCCCGCTTGCATCGATGTCGCGCAAGGCCCAGTCGAAAGCTGCGGCAAGGACGGCATTTTCCTGACGGACTGCGATCGTCAAGCCTTCGCCGAGAAGGTCAGGCGCCAGATAGGGGCCGCCGGCAAAGGCGCAGCAATCTTCGGCTTCGTCGCCGGCCAGCCAGAGTGCAAGACGCATTCCATCCGAAAAGGCGGCATCGATATTTCCGGCCTTGAGGTCGCCAAGCATGCCCTCCGTGCGCGAAAAGGGCACCGGCTCGGCACTGGGAAAGCGGGTGCTGAGCAACGTCTCATGGCCGGACCCGCGAATAACGCCGACGCGCTTGCCCGTGATCGAACGGTGCAGCGGCTCTGTGAGACTGGTTTCTTTAGCCACCGCGAAGCGTGCTGGAAACTTCAGATAGGGGCGCGTAAAAACGAACCTGTCGCGTAAGTCCGCCGTCGGCGCTAATCCAGCGATGATGGCTTCGCCGTCGCCGTTTTCAAGCGCTGGGATCAGTTCGTCCCATGGCAGGGCCTGGATCTGGCAGATGGCATCAAGCATGAGGCGCCGGCAGATGTCGCGCGCGAGATCGATGTGAAAGCCGGTTAATTGGCCATTCGCATCGAGCATGTTGAAGGGCTCGAAATCGACGGTGGTCAGGAACCGCAGGCGCGGCAGGTCGGGCATCTGCGGACGTTCAATACGTTCGCGCGCATCCCAAAAGCTCGGGATCGGCAGGTCTTGAGCGGCGACGGGAAAGGCAAGCGCTGAGGCGAGAACTGGAACGAGGAAGCGCATCATAGACCCAACGGATCCTTTGCAGGTGGCAGATGGACGGTGAAGCAAGCGCCCTTCCTG
Organism: uncultured Mesorhizobium sp.; assembly: GCA_964511105.1. Lineage (GTDB taxonomy): Bacteria > Pseudomonadota > Alphaproteobacteria > Rhizobiales > Rhizobiaceae > Aliihoeflea. The sequence continues at coordinate 12,187 of CAZEEC010000051.1, read as the reverse complement.
ATGGCAAATTGATGGGGCGCCTTCATGGCGCGTAAGGCAAGTGCGAATTCCACGCCATTATGCGTTGTGCCCGGTAGAATCGGTCGCTGCCTCGTAGCACGCCGCATCGATTAGGTTTAGAGCGAGCATCCGCTCCACGTCTGCCCTTTTGTCAGCGTGTGGCTGCAACAGGTGGCGATGACATTGTGATCATCCGATCACTTGCTGTTCTTATGATGCGGCGCGTCGAGGGGTGGGGTGTTTTTTCCCAGTGATGCGGGCGCCGGATGAGGTGCCAAACCGCGCGCCATGCTGCATGCGACAGTCCAAGCCAATAAACGGGCGTTGCCAAAGCAATTCTCCAGAATCCCGGGCGCTCGACAGGCGACATGGCGCGTCGGCCAAGCAGCATGAATGCCGTATAGCCGCCCATAATGTTGAACGCGTCCAGCACCAGGATTGCGGCGTGGTAGGTGGGCAGGCTGCCTTGGATGAAGAGGAGGGTGCCGAGGAGAAGGACCGTGGCGACGAACAGCGCATGCGCGAGAGCCGAGAGAACCATGCCGGCGAACAAGACCTGCATGAGGGCGAAATTTGCGGACCCGATGTCGCGTAGGAGCATGATTGGCGCCCGCATGTGCACGAGCCATGTCTGCATCCAGCCTTTGAACCAGCGCGTACGCTGAGGAAGCCATGTCTGATAATCAGCCGGCGCCGTTTCATAAGTTGGATGCGTGATCGTGCCTACGCGATAGCCGCAGCGCACTAGGCGGAGCCCGAGATCGGCATCCTCGGTCACGTTGTACGGATCCCATCCGCCAGCGTCCTCGAGGGCTTCCCGGCGGAAGTGATTCGACGTGCCCCCGAGCGGGATCAGCGCGTTGCGGGCCGACAACATGGGTAGCAGCCCGCGGAAGAGTGCGGCGTATTCGAACGCAAACAGCCGAGGCAGCAATTTGCGCGATCGTGAAATGACCAGGGGCGCCTGCAGACAGGCAAGATCGGAGCCGCTGCGGTTGAACCGATCCCACGCCTCGCGCAACTGCATGGCATGCGGCCGGTCTTCTGCATCGTAGAGAACGATGAATTCTCCTTTGCATTGCGGCAGAGCATACGCCAGTGCCTTTGGCTTGGTGCGCGGGTGGGCGGCCGGAATTGTTAAGACTTCGATGCAAGGATGCAAATCATGGGCGGCGAGCGCTTCGCGGGTGGCCGGATCGTCGCTTTCGCAGATCAACTTAATCTCAAGCTTGGCGCGCGGCCATTCGATCCGACCAAGCGCCACAAGTAGCTCGGGAACGATCTCCGCCTCGTTTCGAAGCGCAACAAGCACGGTATAGATCGGAAGGTCGCTGGAGCGTGCCGACGGTATCCGCGCCAGTGCAAGGGGTTTGGCTGAAAGTGCGGCGGCGATCCGTAGGAATACGCATGATAAAAATGCAAAACTGGCCGCGACGTGCACGAGCCCAGCCAGTAGCTGAAGGTTGAACCACCCCAGCGCGCCGATGAAGGTCACGGCCAAACCGGCGACGAAACTTTGCCGTCCTGTCATCACTGTACGCGCCGACAGAGCCGGCGCCGCCTCATCGAGCCCCGAGACAGCCTGGTGCATCAAGGGCTCCTGGCTCCGTTCCTGGATGGCGCTGCGCAGCACCGACGGCGGCACGATGCGCATCCGCTGTCGCAGTCCCGGTCTGGCTCGCAAAACGCTCGCGAGGGCGTCGGGAGGTTGGCGCAGCGGGGCATAGAGGACAAGGGGCACTTCATGGGAATAGTAAAAGACGGGGGGCAGGTCGCGATCCTGAGCAAGAGCGGCATAGCAAGTCGCTTCTCGCATCACGATCAGCGACGGCTCGACGCTCGCCAGGAACTCCACTCCCAACAACGCCGCCAAGGCGCGGCAATAATGTTCCTCGGTGACCGCGCGGGATGCAATCAGTTCGATCGGGAGGCTCGTGCCGTTGAGTTCACTGCGCACCCGAGCGGCATCGATCTCACCGCGGGGGATTTCCAGTGCCTCTGCCAGCGTATGCCAATCAAGTGTCGAATCACTCGGCGACCGCCGGTACCATCCCACCGGTAGGTCAAAGTATTCTTCCCGACGTTGATCGCGATTGGGTTTCCGCAGCACGTTCAGCCCTCCGTGCCCACGCACGAATAGTTCGGAACGCGCTGAATCGATACTGGCATGACGGCCCCCGCCGAAATTTCCGATCTCACCTTACGTAAGAAACATCGCGGGGCTCTGTCTAGAAGAAAACTACGCAGTTGAGAGCCGCAAGAGCGAAAGTCGAAAGCAAGGTTAATGCGCCCCCAGCTCACGCGCGCCAGTGAATGACGCTAACGTAAAGCCGCTTCCCAAGCGACCGACTGCCGGCCAACCGTACGCTGGATCGAAGCAGCCAAGGCTCTAGCGGCTGCGGCGGCGCTCGCTGGCGGGCTGATAGGCGAGCTTCGAATGGTAGAGGCAATAGGGACCGCCTTCACCGACATCATGTCCACAGAAGGAGAATTCCTCGGCCAGCGGGTCGCCGCTCGGCCACTTGCAGGTCCGTTCGCTGAGTTCAACGAGCTTGAGATGCCGGGACATCGGCAATATTACGCTGTTGAGGCGCGGTGCGGGCGCGGTTTCCAACATGGGTTCGAATTGCGTCTGCAAGGCTACCGAGCCAATAGACGCCGTGAGCGGACGGCTTGGACGGACGGTCTTCGCGCCCGGGGCAGCCTTTTTTGGACGTGGCGTCGCAGATGAGGCGCGTCCACGACCGGACAGTTTCAGGCGGTGCACCTTGCCGATGACCGCGTTTCGGCTGACGCCGCCGAGCTGGGTCGCGATCTGGCTGGCGCTGAGGCCTTCAGACCAAAGCTTCTTGAGAAGTTCCACCCGCTCATCGGTCCAATTCATGGCGACATACTCCCGAATAAGGGCGAGAATCCGAATCCCTGCTCGCTCGGCAACTACCGAGTGGGCATCGCGTTGAGCTTGCTGATTGGGTTCGCCGCACGAAATCTAGTTCTTAACGATCATCAAACTACAATATGCGTTGACTCGCTGACAAGAGTCGGCCGGCGACAGCGATTCGGAAAGTTCGGTTTTCCCCAACTTGGGGCCACGCCCTGTCGCACAAATGTCGCGGTCTCAGGCCGCGGATGACGCTGCGTTGTAGACATTGACACAGCCCGTCTCACCCTCGATAAAGATGGTTCCATGCCGCCCTTGAGGCGGATTTTTTGTTTATGATCGCGATCTCGACCGGAGTGGCGCCATGAGCGGTTCGGCCCTTTTCGATACCTTCGCGCGGGTGCCCTTGAGCTTCGAACGCGGTCAAGGCTCCTGGCTTTTTACCGAAGATGGCGAGCGCTATCTTGATTTCGCAGCCGGCATTGCGGTGAATTCGCTCGGCCACGCGCATCCCCATCTCGTGGAGACGCTGAAAGCGCAGGCCGAGAAGCTCTGGCATGTCTCCAATCTGTATGACATTCCGGCACAGACGCACCTGGCTGAGCGCTTGGTCGACGCCACATTCGCCGACAAGGTGTTCTTCACCAACTCAGGCGCCGAGGCGCTCGAATGCGCGATCAAGACAGCGCGCCGTTATCATTTCTCGAAGGGCCAGACCGAGCGCTACCGCATCATTACTTTCGAGGGAGCGTTCCATGGCCGGACCTTGGCGACGATCGCTGCCGGGGGGCAGCCCAAATATCTCGAAGGGTTCGGCCCAACGGTGGAGGGTTTCGATCAGGTGCCGTTTGGCGATCTTGAGACGGCAGAAAGCGCGATTGCCGGCGAGACGGCGGCAATTCTGGTCGAGCCCGTGCAGGGCGAAGGCGGTATGCGCCCAATGGAGGCCGATGCGCTCATGCGTTTGCGCGCGATCTGCGACAAGCATGGACTGCTATTGATCTATGACGAGGTTCAAAGCGGCGTCGGCCGAACCGGCAAGCTTTTTGCATATGAATGGTCCGGTGCGGTTCCCGATATCATGGCGATCGCCAAGGGTATCGGCGGCGGCTTTCCGATCGGGGCATGCTTGGCGACCGAAGAGGCTGCATCGGGAATGGCACCTGGAATCCATGGCACGACCTTTGGCGGCAACCCCTTGGCGATGGCAGTCGGAAATGCCGTGCTCGACGTCGTTCTTGAGGAAGGATTTCTAGATGAAGTCCGGCGCAAGGGGCTCTTGATGAAGCAGTCGCTCGCTTCCGTGATTGATGAGTTTCCCGATGTTTTCGAGGCGGTTCGCGGTTCGGGTCTGATGCTCGGTCTCAAATGCCGCCTGCCGAATGCGGACGTGAACGCAGCGCTGCGCCGTCACAAGTTCCTGGCCGTGCCCGCAGGCGACAATGTGATCCGCCTTCTGCCGCCGCTCACCGTCACTGACGAGGAAATTCGAACCGCAGTCGATGCAATCCGGAACGCCGCAGCCGAAATGGCGGTGCCGGCAGCTCAAAAAGCGGGTTCGGCCGCTTGAGAAACGGGACCATGGCCTCAGCATTCCGTCATTTCACCGACCTGTCGACGGTAGCGCCTGCCGATTTGCGCGCCATTTTAGATGATGCCCGCGCTCGAAAGATGCGACTGAAGGCAGGCGAGCGCGAGCGTCCGCTCGAAGGAAAGGTGCTCGCCATGATCTTCGACAAGCCGTCGACGCGCACGCGCGTGTCCTTCGATGTTGGCATGCGCCAATTGGGCGGCGAAACCCTGATGTTGACGGGCGCCGAAATGCAGCTTGGTCGATCTGAGACGATCGCCGATACCGCGCGTGTTCTCTCGCGCTATGTCGATGCGATCATGATGCGCACGACCGATCATGACCGCTTGCTTGAGATGACCGAGCATGCGGACATACCCGTGATCAATGGCCTCACCGATGACACGCATCCCTGCCAGATCATGGCCGATCTGATGACGTTTGAGGAACATCGCGGCCCTGTCGAGGATAAGCTGTTTGCCTGGACTGGTGACGGCAACAATGTGCTGCATTCCTTCGCGCAAGCCTCCGCGCGCTTCAACTTCCGGTTGAACATTGCTGTGCCGGCTGGCAGCGAGCCCGATTCGCGCTTCACCGACTGGGCGGCCGCCAATGGTGGGCGCATCGAGTTCCATTCGGGGGCAGCAGCGGCGGTTGAGGGTGCGGATTGCGTCGTCACCGATACTTGGGTTTCGATGAACCAGGAGCATCGCGCACGCGGCCATAATGTCTTTCAGCCCTTTCAGGTCAATGCCGAACTGATGGCGAAGGCGAAGCCGGACGCGCTTTTCATGCATTGCCTGCCCGCTCATCGCGGCGAGGAAGTCACCGACGAGGTGATTGACGGGCCGAACTCCGTCGTCTTTGACGAAGCCGAGAACCGGTTGCATGCGCAGAAGGCCGTTCTCGCCTGGTGCTTCGGCGCTTGATCCTGCGCGGCCCGGCACCTATCTCCCGGGCAACAAGCAAACATTGAGCATGAGCAGGAGGCTGGGCCACGCGCGCCGGTCGAGGAAGGAACGTTTCCGTGGCAGCACCGCAAGTAAAACTCGGCGATCTTGGGTTCGCCGGCGATGATACGGTCGTACCGTTTCAAGTCGCGCCGCTCGATGCGCGCGGTCGGGTGGTCCAACTCGGGCCGATTTTGGACACCATATTGGGCCGGCACGATTACCCGGAGCCGGTAGCTCGGCTTCTGGCCGAGGCGATGACGCTGACGGTGCTCTTGGGCACCTCGCTCAAATTCGATGGCAAGTTCATCCTGCAGACGCGGTCCGATGGTCCGGTTGACATGCTGGTGGCCGATTTCGCCGCTCCGAATGCCCTGCGCGCCTATGCGAGTTTCGATGCGGATCAGGTTGCTGCGGCTGTGGAGAACAGCAAGGCGACGCCGGCCGAACTGCTCGGCAAGGGCGTCCTGGCTCTGACCATCGATCAGGGCCAGCACATGCAGCGTTATCAAGGCATCGTCGAACTCGATTCGACGTCGCTCGAAGATGCGGCACGCACCTACTTCCGGCAGTCCGAGCAAATTCCGACTGAAGTACGGCTTGCGGTGGCGCGCCAGATGGTGAAGGCTGAAGGCGGTTTTGCCGGCCATTGGCGATCGGGCGGGCTGTTGTCGCAGTTTCTACCCGAAGCCCCTGAGCGGCTGCGTTTGCCTGATTTGCCCGGCGGTGATGGAGACACGGGCGAAACGGAAACATGGGTCGATGATTCCTGGGCGGAAGTTCAGGCGCTGGTCTCCACCATTGAGGCCGATGAACTGACGGATCCGACGGTCGGGCCCGAGCGCCTGCTCTACCGGCTCTTTCACGAGCAAGGCGTTCACGTCTTCGAAGGCGCGGGCGTGGTCGACGAGTGCACCTGTTCGCGCGACAGAATCCGTGAAATTCTCGAAGGCTTCACGGCGGACGAGATCGCCGACAGCGTCGAGGATGGCAAGATCAAGGTGTCTTGCGAGTTCTGTTCGAGCCAGTATGAGTTTGACCCCGGCGAATTCGATGCGCAGGATTGAGGTCGCAGATTGCGAAGCGTCATCTTTTCGGCTGTGCTTGCGGCCCTCGCCTCGCCGGCGAGTGCTGATGAATTGGCGATCGATTTTCCGGATATCGAAGTCCATGATATGGTCGTCGCCTATGCCTGTGATGAGGGCGGCCTGGAAGTCCGCTATGTGAATGCGGGTGCGACCTCGCTCGCGATCTTCGACTGGCAGGGCGAGCGCATCGTCGCATCCTCCGGGGTTGCGGCTTCAGGCGTCCGCTATGTCGGTGGCCGGTTCATCTGGTGGGCGAAAGGAAATGAGGCGTCCCTGTATAACGCTCTGGCAAATGAGCAGGTCGCACCATTGGCTAACTGCCGCATCCGGCCTTAGCCACATTTGCGCCACTTTTGTTACCGGTTGAATTAAAGCTTCATTGAGCTGGTGGTTGCAGAGTTGAGACAAAACCGGCAAGCGGAGGGCGAACAGCGCTACCGGATGAACAATGATCATAAGACTGGCGATTGTTTGGCTGTTGGTCGCGGGCTTCGCCACCGGCTTTGCCGAACTGGTTACCACCGACACAGCGGCACGGGATACACGAGTGGGTTCTCCGTGCGAGGAGTGGTCCAACCCCGCCTGCTCACGGACCGCGCTCAGGGTCCCCTGAGTTTAACGGAGCGGTAAGCACAAAAATGCAAGATTGGCTTGAATGAAGCCAATCGGAAGTCCAATGCCTGCCTTGTCAGCCGGCCATGAAGAAGAAATAGCGGCCGCCGTCTGCGAGATTGCGGTGCTCTTGGCCCAGGCAATCCATCGCAGCGATCCGGATGCGGCCCAGCGGATGAACTTCGCCGCCGGCAAGGCCTTCAACCGCCATCTCAATCAGGAGCAGCGTCTGGCGGCCGACATTATGTATCGTTTCGGACGCGCTCTTGTCGATCGCGACCTGTTCCCAGCCAGCGGGTCCGAGCCATTCGATGAAGGTGACGATATGCTCAATTGACCGACCGGGACGCGTTTGGCAAATCGAGCGAGAAGGCCGGGATGGCAACCAGGAAGAGGCGCCCGGCTTCGTCGCGCATGGTGTAATCGCCCACCATGAACCCCGAGGAAGTCGCGAGCGGACATCCGGATGTATATTGAAAGCTGTCGCCTGCCTCGAGTGCGGGTTGTTCGCCTACCACTCCGTCCCCGCGCACCTCGTCGATCTTGCCATTCGCGTCGGTGATCCGCCAATGGCGCGCGAGCAGTGTCACGCCGATCTCTCCATGATTGACGATCGTCACCCGATAAGCCCAGAAATAGTAGCCGTTTTCAGGCCGGGACTGCTCTTCGAGGAAGAACGGCTCCACGGTGACTTCGATCGAATCGGTGGTCGTCCGGTACATGAGGAATTATGTCCTTCGCTTGTCGTATCCGCCGATAGCGCCGGTGTCGGGCGCAATTGCGATGGAACGACTGAAACCGCCGATAATATTGATAAAAGGAAGTGGCATGCTGGACGGCTGGGTACGGCGCAGGATCGACCCATTGATGGATCGTGCTGCCGTCCATCTGGCGCAATTGGGCATCAGCGCCAATGCGATCACGGTGGCCGGCTTCCTGATCGGCATCGCCGCAATGGCGGCCATTTCGGTCGAGGGCTATTTGCTTGGTCTGCTGCTGCTTCTCTTGAGCAGAATCGGAGACGGACTTGACGGTGCGGTGGCGCGCCGGACGCAACCCACCGATCTCGGCGGCTACCTCGATATCGTTCTCGACTTCGCGTTCTACGGCAGCATCCCTCTTGGCTTCGTTCTGGCCGATCCGGCTTCCAATGCGGTCGCCGGCGCGATCCTTATCCTGTCGTTTTACGTGAACGGCTCGAGCTTTCTCACTTACGCCATCATGGCCGAACGACGAGGCCTTTCGACCACGGCTCGCGGCCGCAAATCCCTCTTCTTCTCGACAGGGCTGGCGGAGGCGACCGAAACGATCCTCTTCTTTATCGCCTTCTGCCTGTTCCCGGGCTGGTTTCCTGCGCTCGCACTGATCTTCGCTGCCTTGTGCTTCTACACCGCTCTCTCTCGTGTCATCCTAGCCCGGCGCATATTCGATTAGATGGCCTCCAGCGCATGATCGAGATCGGCCAACAGATCGTCGATGTCTTCCAGCCCGATCGAAAGCCTGAGAGTCGTCGGCAGGATGCCGAGTTCCGCACGGGCCTCCTCCGCCAGGCCTTTATGCGTGGTCGTCGCGGGGTGCGTGATCAGGCTCTTTGCGTCGCCCAGATTGTTGGAGATCTTTATCGTTCCGAGGCCGTTTTGCAGCCCGAAGGCTCCGGCTTTGCCGCCTGCCGCATCGAAGCAGATCAGTGTTGAGCCGCCCCTCATCTGGCGCGCGATGATGTCGGCCTGGGGATGGTCCTCGCGGCCCGGATAAATGACGCGCTCGACTTTTGGATGATCGGCCAGATAATCGGCGATGCGTGCGGCGCTTTCCGTTTGCTGCTTGACGCGGATCGGAAGGGTTTCCAGTCCCTTGAGAAGCATCCAGCCATTGAAGGGCGACAGGCTCGGCCCGGTATGACGGAAATAGTCGTGCAGGTGCTCCTCGATCCACTCCTTGTCCGACAGCACGATGCCGCCGAGACATCGTCCCTGGCCGTCGATATGCTTGGTGGCGGAGTAGACGACGACATGAGCGCCCAATTCGAGCGGCTTTTGCTGGAGCGGCGTGGCGAAGACGTTGTCGACGACGAGCCGGGCGCCGATCTCGCTGGCCATTCCGGCCACCGCTGCGATATCGACCACTTCGAGCGTCGGATTGGTCGGGCTTTCGAGGAAAAACAACCTGGTGTTCGGCTGCACCGCCGCCTGCCATGCATCCAGGTCTCGCCCATCCACCAAGGTCGAATCGATGCCGTATTTTGGCATCAGGGTTTCCACCACCCATCGGCACGAGCCGAACAGCGCGCGGGCTGCGACCACATGATCGCCCGCCTTGAGCGAGCACAGGAGGGCAGCCGAGACCGCGGCCATGCCCGACGCCATGGCTCGCGCGTCCTCGGCCCCTTCCAGGGCGCACATGCGCTTTTCGAACATGTCGACGGTCGGGTTGGCGTAGCGCGAATAGATGAAGCCCGGATCATCACCATTGAAGCGCGCTTCGGCTGCTTCCGAACTGTCGTAGACGAAGCCCTGCGTCAGGAAGATTGCTTCTGACGTCTCGCCGAATTGCGAGCGCAAGGTCGAGCCATGCACGAGTTGAGTTGCCGGCTTCCAGTTTTTCTCGTTCGCGCTTGCCATCGGGACCTTCTAGACATGAAAAAAACCGGCCGCGAAAGCCGCATGCCGGTCCTGACGCCCTTTAAGCCCCACGGTCCCTTAGCGACTTGTTTTACGTGGCTGCAAGCCGACCGGCAAATGACCACGGGATAATGCGCCATCTACCGGCTTTCACGGCTTGCGTCAATCGATGACCTGTTTAAACCTCGGCGGGCTCGGATCAGGAGGCGGTGTGCGTCAGACAGGGATTTTGCCGGACAGGCGGATCGGCGAATTGTTCACCAGCGGAGCGCTGGTCAGCACGCGCGCGCTCGATGGCGACCAGATCCAGCCCGCGAGCCTCGATTTGCGGCTTGGCGATAAGGCTTATCGGGTGCGCGCGAGCTTCCTGCCTGGTCCCGGCAACCGCGTTGCGGATAAACTGGACCGTCTCAAACTCCACGAGTTCGATCTTGAAGTCGGTGCTGTCTTGGAGACGGGCTGTGTCTATATCGTCCCGCTCATCGAGCGCCTCGACCTGCCGGTCGATATAGCGGCGTCGGCCAATCCTAAGAGTTCGACGGGACGGCTTGATATCTTCACGCGTGTGATGACCGATTTTGGCGCGGAGTTCGACAAGATTCCCGCCGGCTATCGGGGTCCTCTTTATCTTGAAATCAGCCCGCGAACCTTCCCGATCGTCGTGCGGACTGGTTCGCGCCTGTCGCAGATCAGGTTTCGGATCGGCAATGCGCTGCTCGACGAAGCGGCGCTCCAGGCGCTTCACCAGGCGGAGACGCTGGTTGCGGCGGAGCCTCCGAATATTTCTGGCGGCGGCATCGCCCTGTCGATCGATCTGACCGGCGACGCCAACGGTCTGATTGGCTATCGCGGCAAGCATCACACAGCCGTCATTGACGTCGACAAGCGCGCGGCTCAGGATGTATTCGACTTCTGGGAGCCGATCCACGATCGCGGCCACAAGGAATTGATTCTCGACCCCGACGAATTCTACATTCTGGTCAGCCAGGAAGCTGTCCACGTACCGCCGGGCTACGCCGCCGAGATGACGCCGTTCGATCCTCTGGTCGGCGAGTTTCGGGTGCATTATGCGGGCTTCTTCGATCCCGGTTTCGGGCATTCCGCAGCCGGCGGCACAGGTAGCCGCGCCGTTCTTGAGGTGCGCAGCCATGAAGTCCCCTTCATTCTCGAGCACGGCCAGATCGTCGGCCGGCTCGTCTATGAGCATATGCTGGAGCAGCCGAATGCGCTCTATGGAACGGACCTCAAGTCGAACTATCAGGCGCAGGGTCTGAAACTCTCGAAACATTTTCGGGAGCCCTGAGGGCACGGATTTCCCCACGCAAGGCGCGCACCTCCTGCAGGATCATGTCCTGCTCGCTCTTCATCTGCGACCGCTCTTCGGATGCGACGGTTTCGTGCTCGTCCTGCATCGCCGAGACGATGATGCCGATGAAGAGGTTCAGCACCGCGAAGGTGGTTGCGACAACGAAGGGCATGAAGAAGACCCAGGCCCAGGAATAGACTTCCATGATCGGCTGCAGGACCGCTGTCGAAAACGAGTCGAGCGTCATGATCTGGAACAGCGTCAACAGCGATGCGCCGAGCGAGCCGAACATGTCGGGAAAGCTTGCCGCGAAAAGTTTGGTTGCCATCACTGCGAAGACGTAGAAGACGAGCCCGAGCAGGAGCACGATCGAGCCCATGCCGGGCAGTGCCGACATCAGCCCGCCGACGACGCGCCGCAACGACGGCACGACGCTGACGATGCGCAGCACCCGCAGCACCCGAAGCGCGCGCAGGACCGAGAGATTGCCGGTGGCCGGAATGAGCGCGATCGCAACGACGATGAAATCGAAGACCCGCCATGGGTCGTGGAAGAACCGGCTGCGATAGACGAGGGCGCGCGCAACGAGTTCTGCGACGAAAACCGCGAGCACCGTCCGGTCCAGAACGATCAGGAGCGGCCCGAACCGGGCCATGGCCTGGGTTGACGTTTCCAGTCCAAGAGTGATCGCATTGACGACGATCAGGGCGGTGATGAAATGCTCGAAGCGGCGTGATTCGATGAGCAGTTGAAGGCGGATCAAGAAGAGGCATCCTGATGGTTGCAGGAAAGCGCCACAAGTGGGCGAAGGGCTTGTTCACGTCAACAGTCGCTGATGTAAATCCCGCTTGACGCGCCCTCCTGCCTCGCCGATTAATGGGCCTGCTGCGGGTGTAGCTCAATGGCAGAGCAGAAGCTTCCCAAGCTTACGACGAGGGTTCGATTCCCTTCACCCGCTCCACCACTCAAAAGCCTGAGGAAGCCGGCCGACCGAGAGGGTCGTTCTCGTATCTCAAGGGCTCCAGCTCACCCGCGCTCCCAACCTTGCTTAATCAATTTCAGGCGCCATGTCTTCACTGAAACAAAGGACGGAGGTCTTTATGATCACAGGACCACTTTGTCGCGCCGCGCGGGCGCTGGTTGAAGTATCGCGCCCCCA
>CAZEEC010000050.1:0-14827 GCA_964511105.1 uncultured Mesorhizobium sp. | reverse complement strand
CGTCCTGCGGGCGATAGTAGCGGCGCCCACCGCCCCGCTTCATCGGCTTGATCTGGGCAAATCGCGTTTCCCAAAAACGCAGCACATGCTGGGGAAGGTCGAGATCGTCCGCGACCTCGCTGATCGTGCGGAAGGCGTCCGGAGACTTTTCCATGGCGAAAGCTTTCTTGTCGCTTGCGATTCGCCGATATTACAATCCCTTAGCCGCTGTCATTCAAGTGCAGCGCCCGGTTACTCCCAGCAAAGGCAGCGAAATAAAAACGTCAGGCTTTTGCAAACCTTGGTTCTTCAACCTCGGCAGCGGCGCGATGGCCGTCCAGAATGCGCTGCTTCAGCACGTTCGATGCCTTGAAAGTCATCACGCGGCGGGGCAGAATCGGAACTTCCTCGCCCGTCTTGGGATTGCGCCCGACCCGCTCATTCTTGGAACGAACCTGGAACGTCGCGAACGATGACAGTTTAACCGTCTCGCCACGCACGATGGCATCGCAAATCTCATCCAGAACCATTTCCACCAACTGAGCCGATTCAGTCCGCGAAAGCCCAACCTGTCGATAGACAGTCTCGGCGAGATCGGCGCGCGTTAAAGTCTTTCCCCTCATCGGCCGTCCAACCATTGTGAAAAATGGAGAATTTTCAATCAAGTGGCGACGTTAGGAAATTGGGTTGGCGAGGTCAAGAACCGATGAGAGCGGCTGGCTGTCCACCGTTCACCAGCGCACCAATACCGCCCCCCAGGTAAACCCGCCCCCCATTGCCTCGAGCAGGACGAGATCGCCCTTCTTGATGCGCCCGCTTTCCACGCCAGCGCTCAGCGCCAGTGGAACGGAGGCGGCAGAGGTATTGCCATGTTGGTCGACGGTGATGACGACCTTGTCTTCATCGATTCCCAGTTTACGGGCCGATGCGTCGATAATGCGCTTGTTGGCCTGATGCGGAACGAACCAATCGAGTTGGTCAGCCGTGATGCCTGCCTGACTGAACACAGCTTCAATGACATCGGTGATCATGCCCACCGCATGCTTGAAGACTTCGCGCCCCTCCATGCGCAGTTGCCCGACGGTGCCCGTCGTCGAAGGGCCACCATCGACGTAGAGCTTATCGCGGTGCGATCCGTCCGAGCGCAGGCTGGCTGCCAGAATACCCCGGTCGGCAATCGAGCCCTGACCTTCCTGCGCCTCCAGGACGACGGCGCCGGCGCCATCGCCGAAGAGCACACAGGTCGAGCGATCCTCCCAATCGAGAATGCGCGAGAAGGTCTCCGAACCGATGACGATGGCACGTTTGGCCATGCCGCCGCGCAAATGAAGATCCGCCGTGTTGATGGCGTAGATAAAGCCCGAACAGACTGCCTGCATATCAAAGGCGAAGCCATGGCGCATGCCAAGCCGCTCCTGGATTTCGACAGCGGAAGCGGGAAACGTGTTGTTCGGCGTCGAGGTCGCCAGAACGATCAGGTCGATATCGGCAATCGTCAATCCCGCCGCATCAAGGGCTGCGCGCGCCGCCGATTCGCCCAACGAAGCGGTTGTTTCGTCAGGGCTCGCGATATAGCGCTGCTTGATACCCGTACGTTGGACGATCCAGGCATCGGACGTTTCGAGGATGCCCTCGAAATCCGTATTCTTCATCACCCGGCGCGGCAAGGACTTGCCGACCGACAGCACGACCGATCTAATCATTCTCCAGCATCTCGCTTTCTAGGGCGCGGCACTGACTTCGTCGCCGCCGCGTTGGTGGCGGAAGCGGCCGTGAAATTGCTGCAAATCGGCATCGATCCGCTCCCTGAGTTTGTCCTTGGCCATGTCGTAGCCGAGTTCGACGGCAGCGGCGAAACCCTCATCGTCCGTGCCGCCATGGCTCTTGACCACAATGCCGTTCAATCCAAGGAAGACGCCGCCATTGATCTTGCGCACATCCATCTTCTCGCGAAGCGCATCAAATGCCCCCCTGGCTAGCAGATAGCCCAGTTTCGACAGGACGCTGCGAGACATCGATTCGCGAAGATACTGGCCAATCTGCCTGGCGGTCCCCTCCGCCGTCTTCAATGCGATATTGCCGGCGAACCCTTCGGTCACGACGACGTCGACGCTTCCTTTGCCGATATCGTCGCCCTCGACGAAACCGCGATAATCGATCGTCTTTATGTCCGCTTCGCGCAGGATGCGGCCGGCTTCCTTGACTTCCTCCTGCCCCTTCACTTCCTCGACGCCGACATTCAAAAGCCCGACCGATGGCCGATCGATATCGAACAAAGCGCGCGACATCGCAGCGCCAAGAATCGCGAAATCGACGAGTTGATGGGCGTCCGCGCCAATGGTCGCTCCCACGTCCAACACCACGCTTTCGCCGCGCACGGTGGGCCAGATCGCAGCGATGGCCGGTCGCTCGATATTGGCCATGGTCCGCAGGGAGAATTTCGACATCGCCATCAGCGCGCCGGTGTTTCCGGCGGAGATGCAAACGTCTGCATCGCCCTTCTTGACCGCTTCGATCGACTTCCACATCGACGATTTCCAGCGGCCGTGGCGCAGCGCCTGGCTCGGTTTGTCATCCATTCGGACAGATATGTCGCAGTGATGGACCTGGGAAACGGCAGCAAGCTTCGGAAGCTTCGCCAGGACAGGGCCGAGTTCATCCTGACGGCCAAAGATCAGGAACCGGGCGTCAGGACGCCGTTCCGCGACCCGCGCCAGTCCCGGCAGCGTCGTCGTCGGTCCGTGATCCCCGCCCATTGCGTCGATGGAAATGCGTATCAAGCTGGTCTCGTCTTTCATTGTCCCTGAACAGGTGACATTTCAGCGAAGTGCGGCGAAAATACTGGTTTCATTTGGATGAACAACAGCCTTATGCACAGCCCGCAGACGGGTGTCACGCGAACGAACCCAACTTCAACAGGCTGTACGATTTCAAAAAGACCATTCGCTAGTAACTCTAGGAGTTCACCGTTCACGCTTCAGCGCACGCAATTGGTCGTAGAGAGGACCGCGCTCCTCGTCATCGTCATCGCTGGCCGGTGCGAGGTGTTGCGCACCCGGCTTTCGCGGGTAAGGATCAATGCCAAGCACAAAGAACTCCTCGACCAGTTGTCCAACATCAATCGTATCGCCCACGAAGGGTTCGGGACAGTCCTCACCGTCCGCATCGAGAACCATTTCACCATTTTCAAGCACATCAGGACGCGCCAACTTCGAACCTTCAGGCACAAAGAGCGCACTGATTTCTTCGTGAATTGAGGCGTCCAGAGGATCCAGCGTAACGGCGCAGGCCTGCACGATGTCAGCAGCGAGATACCCGGTGATCCTGACACCGTCGCGCTTCCAGTTTTGCACAAGCAATTCGGCGCTCAGCGACTTGACCTCGAGAAGGCCATGCAAGGCCGCCAAGGCCGCTCGCTGATCGGCATCCGGGTCGATCCTCACCGGTAGGCCTTTCGATGGCAACCGCAGGATGTTGACCAGAAAAGAAATGGGGCTCGTCTCCACCATCACATCACCGCACTTTCATGTGTGTGTGTGAAGGATCGGCCTTCATGTATTCTACAGAGCCAGAAGCGATCCCATTCGCATGCTGCTCGCGCAACTCGCGGTGCGACGCGACGACGTAATCCGCCATCGCCCGAGCCTCGTCCCAGTCGGTGCCTCCCGGAAAGACATTGCGGTAGAGCGCCTGCGCCAAGGATTCGGTGTCGCCTGCATCGAGCGATTTGCCGTAGGATTCGGCGCGGCCATAGAACATCTTGGCGAGTTTCTTCATGCGTTTCGGCATGCTTACATCGCCAATCCCGAGTTCGCGCAACGAATGGTCGACATCCTTGAAGAACTCGTCGGTGACATCCTGGGCGATATTCTGTAACGGA
This sequence comes from uncultured Mesorhizobium sp., assembly GCA_964511105.1. Lineage (GTDB taxonomy): Bacteria > Pseudomonadota > Alphaproteobacteria > Rhizobiales > Rhizobiaceae > Aliihoeflea. The sequence continues at coordinate 10,968 of CAZEEC010000050.1, read as the reverse complement.
CCGGTTTCGCCGCGCGCCCGGTGAAGAAACAGGAACATATGCAGTGCCATCATCTCGAAGCGTCCGAGCGGGGTGTCGGGTACCTTCCACTCCGCATAAAGCGACGGCTGCCGGGCAGCCGCAACGATTTTCCCGTAAAGCTTCTCGACGATCTCGGCATTCTCGTTCCGGCCCGTGCCGAACAGTCGCTTGAACATTCAGGAACGGCTCCTTGTGGCGGTTGCGAGGCGAACTGTTGCATCGACGCGCAAGCTGGTTTACCGCTTTTGGCCACCGGCGCAAGCAGCGCCAAGCAAGTCATGGAGTTGTCGTTGCAAGGACGGGATTTCAAGAGCCGTGCACGGCTGATTGGCACCGGGATGGTCGCGATCGTTGCCCTGACAGCAGGATGCTCGTCGTCAGGCGATCTCAATCCGCGCCAGAGCTTCACGCAAGGCTATGTCATCGATGAGCAGATGCTCGAACTGGTACCCGTGGGGTCAAGCCGCGAGCAGGTCCAACTCGCTCTGGGTACGCCAACCACGACAGCAACATTCGACAACGAGACCTATTACTACATCTCGCAGACGGCGGTGCGGAACGTAGCGTTCCAGAACCCGCGCGTGGTCGACCGGCGCATTCTGGCCGTTTATTTCGGGGACGACAATCGCGTCTCCAACATCGCGCATTACGGTCTTCAAGACGGGCGCGTGTTCGACTTCATCTCACGCACGACGCCGACGAGCGGTCGGGATATCAATTTCATTCAAGGTTTGATCACGGGCCTTGGTTCCGGACGGCCTCCGGCAAGCCTTTAATACCGAAGGCAAATCCATCGGAAAAGGGCCGCGGGATCATCTCCCGCGGCCCTTTTCGATTCATTGGCGAGATTTTTCAGCCGTGCGCGAGAACGGCCAACAAGAGGAGAGCCATGATATTGGTGATCTTGATCGCCGGATTTACGGCAGGGCCCGCGGTATCCTTATAGGGATCACCGACAGTATCACCCGTCACCGATGCCTTGTGCGCCTCCGAACCCTTCAGGTGGCGTGTTCCATCCTTGTCGATAAAGCCGTCCTCGAACGACTTCTTCGCATTGTCCCAAGCACCGCCGCCCGAAGTCATCGAGATGGCGACGAAAAGGCCGGTGACAATCACGCCGAGCAGCGTCGCACCAAGCGCCGCAAAAGCGGAAGCCTTCGAGCCGGAGATCAAGAGGATGCCGAAATAGACCACAATAGGCGCTAGAACCGGCAGCAACGACGGCACGATCATCTCCTTGATCGCTGACTTCGTGAGGATGTCCACCGCTCTTGCGTAGTCCGGCTTGACGGTGCCCTGCATGATCCCAGGGTTCTCGCGAAACTGACGACGCACTTCCTCGACGATCGATCCTGCCGCCCGTCCCACAGCGGTCATCGCAATGCCGCCGAAGAGGTACGGAATGAGGCCACCAAAGAGCAGGCCAGCAACGACGTAGGGATTGGACAAAGAGAACGATACATCCTCCATCCCAGCAAAATACGGAAACTGCTCCGGATTCGCGGTGAAATACTCCAGATCGTAGGAATAGGCCGCGAAGAGCACCAGCGCGCCAAGGCCGGCCGAGCCGATCGCGTAGCCCTTGGTGACCGCCTTGGTCGTATTGCCCACCGCGTCCAGCGCGTCGGTGGATTGGCGGACTTCCGGAGGAAGACCCGCCATTTCAGCAATCCCGCCGGCATTGTCGGTCACCGGTCCAAATGCGTCAAGCGCGACGATCATGCCGGCGAGGCCGAGCATCGTCGTGACCGCTATGGCGGTTCCGAAGAGCCCGGCCAACTGGAACGTCGCCAGGATGCCGCCAATGATGACGATGGCCGGCAGCGCGGTCGATTCAAGCGAGACAGCAAGGCCTTGGATGACATTTGTGCCGTGGCCGGTCACCGACGCCTGGGCGATCGAATTCACCGGCCGCTTGTTGGTGCCGGTATAATATTCGGTGATCACGACGATCAGGGCCGTCACCACGAGACCGATCAGGCCACAGATGAACAGATTGGTGCCCGTGATGTCGACGCCATCGATAACGCCGATCGATCCCCACCCGATGGTGAGCGAGGTGGCCGCGCCGATGCCGATCACCGTCAAAAGACCGGTGACGATCAGGCCCCGATACAGCGCGCCCATGATCGATCCGTTAGCGCCGAGTTTAACGAAGAAGGTACCGATGATGGAGGTGACAATGCAGGCAGCACAGATTGCCAGCGGATAGATCATGATGCTGCCCAGCATGTCGGAGCCGAGGAAGAAGATTGCCGCCAGGACCATGGTCGCGACCACGGTCACGGCATAAGTCTCGAAAAGGTCGGCCGCCATGCCCGCACAATCGCCGACATTGTCGCCGACATTGTCGGCGATGGTGGCCGGGTTGCGCGGATCGTCTTCAGGAATTCCTGCCTCGACCTTCCCGACAAGATCGCCGCCAACATCGGCGCCCTTCGTGAAAATGCCGCCGCCGAGGCGGGCAAAGATCGAGATCAGCGAGGCGCCGAATCCAAGCGCGACAAGAGAATCAATGACCACGCGATCGGCGGGCTGAGCGCCCATCGGGCCGATCAGGACCCAGTAATAGACCGCCACAGCCAGGAGCGCCAAACCGGCTACCAGCATGCCCGTGATCGCGCCGGCCTTAAAGGCAAGGTCGAGACCCGCAGACAGGCTGTTGGACGCGGCCTGCGCAGTGCGCACATTGGCGCGGACCGAAACATGCATGCCGATGAAGCCGGCAACGCCTGACAGGACGGCGCCAATCAGGAAGCCGATGGCAGCGGTCCCCGACAAGAGCCACCAAGTCAACAGGAAGACGACGATCCCGACAAGAGCGATTGTTGTATATTGACGAGCGAGATAGGCCTGTGCGCCCTCCCGAATGGCGCCTGCAATCTCCTGCATGCGTGCATTGCCCTGATCGGCCGCGAGAACCGATTGAGTCGCCCAAACAGCATAGGCGATGGACAGCAAGCCACAGGCGATGACGACGAAAAGCATGGTCATTGCCGAATTTCCTTGATGCTCGCCCGGCAGAACCCCTCTCCGGGCATTATTGACGAGGCCGGAATCGATGGGGTTCCGACCTAGCGGCCAGCTTATGCGAAGGATTCCGCAGACATCAAGGTGTTATTCTTCCGCACCGTCACTCCGCTGGGGACGCAGCCGGAATGCGCTTCAGCGCCAGAACGCCGAGCGACACAAGGCACAGAAGGCTGACTGGAAAAATGATCCAGTTGAGCATCTCCCACCCGGCGAGATTGAAGACAACGCCGGACATGAACGAGGCGACTGCGACCGTTGAAAAGAGGATGAAATCGTGAAAGCCCAGTGCCCGGCCCTTTTCCGATGACCGATAGGTTTCGGCGACCATCGCCGTCGATCCGATGAAGCCGAAATTCCAGCCAAGACCAAGCAGAACAAGCGCGGACCAGAACTGCCATAGCGCGATTCCGGAGAGGGCAATCAGCGCGCAGCCAATCAAGAGCAACAACCCAGTCGCGACGATCCATTCCTTGCCGAACCGCGCGATCAACCGGCCTGTGAAGAAACTTGGCGCATACATGGCCATGACATGCCACGAAATGCCAAGCATCGCCTGATCCGTCGAGAATCCGCAAGCGACCATCGCCAGGGGCGCGCCCGTCATGACGAAGCTCATCAGCGCGTAGCTGCCGACGCTGCAGAGGAGCCCAATCGCATATCGGGGTTGGCGAACGATCGTCCGCAGCGGACGCGCTTCCACATCGGCCGGCTTATCAGCAGCGGAACTTGGCGGGTTCGCACGTAGCGCCGACAAAATGATCGCGCCGAGAGCGGCTATGATCATCACCGATGCAAACGTGGCGGCGAACATGACGGGCATGAACAGCTCGCGGGTGAAGATGACGATCTGGGGACCGATGACCGCGGTCAGAACGCCACCAGCCAAAACCAAAGAGATTGCTTTCGCCTTGAACTGCGGAGGCGCGGTTTCGGCGGCCGCGAAGCGGAATTGCTGCACGAAGGCATTGCCGACGCCAATCGTAGCAAGTGCCGCTGCGAAAAGCCAAAAATGCTGGGCGAACAGCGCGATCGTCGCGAACATGCCGCCGGCTGCGGTCATTCCCGTACCGGCCATGAAACCCAGCCTGAGACCCAGTTTTTTAAGGACGAACGCGGCAGGGATAGCGCCCAGGGCCACGCCAATCGTGAAGCCCGTCACGGGAGCGGTGGCGAGGCTCTTGTCGGCACCGAGCAGATAGTAGCCCGCGAGACCACCGACCGAAATCGAAATGGGAGCCGCAGACCCCACAATAGCCTGGGCTGCGGCCAGGATAAACGTCGTGCGCCGGGCTTCGGAGGTGGCTGACACTGACATCATACTTTCGGCGAGCCGCCCCTGCCCTCGTTGCGCAGACGCCGAGCGACACGATCAAGCACGGCGTTGACGAGCTTCGGCTCCTCCTCTGTGTAGAAGGCTTTGGCGATGTCGACATATTCGGTCACGATCACGGCGACCGGAACGTCCATCCGCTTCATGAGCTCGTACACGCCGGCGCGCAAAATCGCGCGCAATGTCGAGTCGAGCCGCGACAAGGGCCAGTCTTCCGTCAGTGACTGGCGGATGATTGGATCGATCGTTGTTTGATCTTCGACGACGCCGGCGAGGATCGCGCGAAACCATTGCGCGTCGGCTTCGCGATAGATCGCGCCATCGACTTCGCGGCCCAGCCGATAGGTCTCATACTCAGCTGTGATCTCGAGCAGGCCAGCCCCTGCCACATCCATCTGGTAGAGCGCCTGCACCGCAGCAAGACGCGCAGCGCCGCGTTTGTTCGCCTGGCGAACCGGGGATGACGGCTTAATGGTCTTGTCGTTCATCGCGACACGCTGTCGAGCCGCTTCCGGACCTCGACCATAGCCAACGCAGCACGCGCGGCGAAGCCACCCTTATCGCCATCGCCCTTGCGGGCGCGTGACCATGCCTGATCCTCATTCTCGACCGTCAGAATGCCGTTGCCAATCGCCAGAGATTGACCAACCGCGAGATCCATCAAGGCACGGCTCGATTCATTGGCGACGATCTCGAAATGGTAGGTCTCGCCCCGAATCACGCAACCAAGCGCGACGAAAGCATCATAATCGGCACCGTGTTCGTCAGCGCTGTCCAACGCGAAGGATATGACGGCCGGGATCTCAAGCGCGCCCGGAACGGTCACCACATCATAGGTCGCGCCGGCGGCATCAAGCGCCGATTTCGCGCCGTCGAGCAGCGCATCGGCCAGATCGTGGTAAAAGCGTGCTTCGACGATCAGAACTTTGAGAGGTTCCTGTTGGGGCATGAATGTCTCCGGGATTGGCCCGGTGACTTAGGCCGAACCGGCCGGCTTCGCAAGCTGCAGTTGGTCGAAAAGGATCGGCGGTCAGCGCTTCAACGAGCGCTCATGCAGGCGAACGGCGATGTAGGCCCCCATGGCTATCAAAGCCGGAAGACCGATGCCCCAAAGGAGCCAAAACAGGTCGGCGTCACTCATGGTTTCAACCCTTTCAAAATCCGCCGCGCCCATAGATGTAGTGCAATCGCTGAAGCCAGCCAACCCAGCACTGAAAGTGCCGGCCAAATGCGCCCAAACGTGAAGGCAATATCAACGAGCCCATAGACGTAGCCAGCCAGCGGCGTGATGATGCCAATCGTCAAACACGCTGTCGACGCGCGGTCGAGCGCGTTCGCGAGAAGCTTAGTGCGCTCGTTGTCGATCAGGCTCATTGGTCCCGCGCGTCCATCAGCCGCGCGGCGTAGCGCGCCATGGTATCCACTTCGAGATTGACCGCGTCGCCGCCCCTGCGCTCGCCCCAGGTCGTTACCTGCAGCGAGTGATGGATGAGGAGCACGTCGAACACGTCTCCTTCCACTGCGTTCACCGTCAATGACGTGCCGTCGAGTGCGACCGAGCCTTTCGGCGCGATGAACTTTGACAGATGCGAAGGCGAACGCAGGCGGAACCTGACCGCATCCCCCTCCTCAATCCGTTCCACAATCTCGGCCATGCCATCGACGTGACCGGAGACGATATGGCCGCCAAGTTCATCGCCGATCTTGAGAGCTCGTTCGAGATTGAGCCGGGAACTGACCTGCCAAGTGCCGGCGGTCGTCAAACGCAGCGCTTCTTCCCAAGCTTCTACCTCGAACCAACGATCCTGACATCCGCCCTCCGGAAGCTCCACCACGGTGAGGCAGACACCCGCGCAAGCGATTGAAGCCCCGACAACAATCGAGGCCGGATCGTAGGATGTCCGGATTCTCAACCGGATCCCCTGGTCAAGTTCCCGCGTCTTCTCAACCACACCAATGTCGGTGATAATCCCCGTAAACATCAATCGATCCTCACAAATTCCCGGCAGATGTCGTTGCCGAAGACGTCCCTGCGCTGCAACGCAAAACCCTCAGGAACCACGTTCGGGTCAACGGGCGACAAGATGCCGTCAGAGCCGATGATGGTTCGACCTTGAAAGATAATCAGCCGATCGACGAGATTTTCCGCCAAGAACCGGCGCGCTGTCTCGGCACCGCCTTCAACGAGCAACGTCGACACGCCTCGTGCGGCAAGATCGTCCATCAATTCCGGCAAAGCGATGCTGCCTTCATGCACGTCGCAGCCGATGAAGCCGACGCCCTTGTCCTCCAAGACCGCGCGACGAGCGCTGTCGGCGTCAATGCTTGTCGCCAACAAGACCGGAACCCGTCGTGCGGTTGCAGCCAGTTTCGAGGAAGAGGGCAGTTTCGCGTCACGGTCGAGGACGATACGAAGGGGCGACCGCTTTCCCACCCCCGGCAGCCGGCACGTCAGTTCCGGATCATCGTCCAGCGCCGTGCCGATGCCGACCAAAATGGCGTCGGTTTCGGCGCGCATGCGATGCACCTGGCGGCGCGCGATCGAGCCTGTGATCTCGATCTGGCCTTGGCCCGATCGGCCAATATGACCGTCGGCCGAAACAGCAAGCTTGAGAGTCACTTCCGGGCGTTTTTTCATCGCCCGCATCAGGTAGCCCCCGAGCAAATCTTCGGCCGCGCGTGCAAGCACGCCCTGAGCAACCTCTATGCCGGCAGCCTCCAGGCTGGCATAGCCTTTTCCAGCCACGCGCGCGTCGGGATCGGTGGCCGCGCCGATTACGCGTGACAATCCTGCGCGGACCAAGGCCTCGGCGCAGGGGGGCGTGCGCCCATGATGAGCGCATGGCTCAAGCGTCACGTAAGCCACCGCCCCGTGCGCCTCGGCGCCTGCTTCCGTTAGCGCTTCGGCTTCCGCATGAGGTCGTCCACCCACTGCCGTGATGCCGCGGCCGATGATTCGGGCCCCTAGCCCATCGTCGCGCACGATCAGCGTTCCGACGGAGGGATTGGTCGAAGTCAAACCGAGGTTGCGCCGTGACAGACGGATAGCCGCTGCCATGTATCGGCGGTCGAGTTCCATCGCAGCACTCATTCGAGCGCGGCGTCCTCATCGCTTTCCAGTTCGCCAAGCAGGTCCTGAAAATCACGCGCTTCCCGGAAATTTCGATAAACCGACGCAAAGCGGACATAGGCCACATCATCGATGGACTTGAGCGCATCCATCACAAGTCGGCCGATCTCACTGGATGGTATTTCAGATTCCCCTGAACTTTCCAGTTGACGCACGATCCCCGTGACTGCCCGCTCGATCCGCTCAGGCTCGACATTGCGCTTCCTAAGCGCGATGTCGACGGACCGCATCAACTTGTCGCGATCAAACGCCACCTTGCGGCCCGATCGCTTGATCACGACCAAATCCCGCAGTTGGACACGTTCGAACGTCGTGAAACGCCCACCACATACAGGGCAAACCCGGCGCCGACGAATGGCTTGCCCATCCTCGGCAGGCCGGGAATCCTTCACTTGCGTATCTTCAGACTGACAATAGGGGCAGCGCATTCTTATCCCGTGAAAATCGTCGCTGCCCCGGCACTTAGCCCATATAGGAGTAGATCGGGAAGCGCTCGGTCATGGCCATGACCTTTTTCTTGACCTGTTCCTCGATCGGGGCATTGCCTTCGTCGGAATTGGCCGCCTTGAGACCGTCCATGACGTCGGCGATCAGCTTGCCGATCTCGCGGAACTCGGCGACGCCGAAGCCGCGCGTAGTGCCTGCCGGCGTTCCCAGGCGAATGCCCGAGGTGACGAACGGCTTTTCCGGGTCGAACGGAATGCCGTTCTTGTTGCAGGTGATGTTGGCGCGGCCCAGGGCCGCTTCGGCGCGCTTGCCGGTCGCGTTCTTCGGGCGCAGATCGACAAGCATCAAGTGATTGTCGGTGCCGCCGGACACGATATCGAGGCCGGTTTCTTGCAAGCTCGCCGCCAGTGCCTTCGCGTTCGCAACCACATCCTGCGCATACGACTTGAATTCCGGCTGCAGCGCTTCTCCCAAGGCAACAGCCTTGGCGGCAATGACATGCATCAGCGGGCCGCCCTGCAGGCCGGGGAAAACGGCGGAGTTCAGTTTCTTGGCAATGGCCTCGTCATTCGACAGGATCAGGCCGCCGCGCGGCCCGCGCAGCGATTTATGGGTGGTCGTCGTGACGACATGGGCATGGGGAATCGGCGAGGGATGAACGCCGCCGGCCACAAGGCCCGCAATATGCGCCATGTCGACCATCAGATAGGCGCCGACCGCATCGGCGATCTCGCGGAACCGTTTCCAGTCCCAGACGCGCGAATAGGCCGTGCCGCCGGCGATGATCAATTTTGGCTTTCGCTCTTCAGCCTGGCAGGCAATTTCGTCCATGTCGAGCAGATTGTCATCCTGACGAACGCCATAAGAGACGACATTGAACCATTTGCCGGACATATTGACCGGCGAGCCATGCGTCAGATGCCCACCAGAATTCAGGTCAAGGCCCATGAAGGTGTCGCCGGGCTGCAGGAGCGCCAGGAAGACGGCCTGGTTCATCTGGGAACCCGAATTTGGCTGCACATTCGCGAAATTGGCCCCGAAGAGCTTCTTCGCCCGTTCTATCGCCAGTTCCTCGGCAATATCGACAAACTGGCAGCCGCCGTAATAGCGCTTGCCCGGATAGCCCTCGGCATACTTATTGGTCATGATCGAGCCCTGCGCCTCAAGCACGGCGCGAGACACGATGTTCTCCGAGGCGATCAGTTCGATCTCGTGACGCTGGCGGCCAAGCTCCTTTTCGATCGCGTGGAAAATTTCGGGGTCGCGGTCGGCAAGGGATTGAGTGAAGAATGAAGTGGGCTGGGCTTGGGCAGCAGTCGCAGAGGCCATGGCAGATCAACCCTTTTTGTTGTGGCGGGAATCCTGGATGGCGCGAATATCACACCTCGCGCGGCATCGCCACGTCCGGTTCGCGAACTCTCCGGTCGCGGATGCGACTACATCATGGCAACCGGAACGTCCGCCGTTCAATTCGCCGACGAGATGCGCAGTTCCGAGGACCCATCGAGGCCATAAATATCGTCGCGGAACTGGACGACTCCATCCGCCGTCGACCACGCCGATACATAGGCGAAGTGGACCGGAACCGGATTGGTGACAGGAACCGACACGTCAGCATCGGTGGCGATCGTATGCTCGAAGCGACTGCGGTCCCAGCCCGGCGTCTCGCGGAGAATCCAAGTCACCAGATCGCGCACGTTCTGCACGCGAACGCAGCCCGACGAGTGGAAACGCTCCTGGTCAGCAAACATGCTCTGCTGCGGGGTGTCGTGCATGTAAACGGCATGTTGGTTGTGAAAGTTGATCTTGACGGAGGCCATGGCATTGATCTTGCCAGGGTCCTGGCGGAAGCGCAGCCTTGCCGCTTCCTCTGTCTGCCAATCGATCGTCAACGGATCCACTTCGCCGTTGGGCCCTAGGATGCGAATGCCGTTTTCAACCAAATAGTTCGGGTTCTGGCGCACGAGCGGGATGATGTCGCGGCGGACGATTGATTCAGGAGCGTTCCAGTATGGATTGACGATGATTTCGTGAATCCTGGAGTTCAGGATCGGTGTCTGGCGGTCGATCTTGCCGACGATCGCAATGTGGCGTGACACAACACGGCCACCCTCGACGGCCTCGATCTCCGCAGCTGGAATGTTGACCATCACATAACGATTGGCCGTCGAACCGACGACTTCGCCGAGACGGCCTAGATTTGTCTCGAGTTGACCCAGGCGAACCGCGGCCGACGCATTGAGCGAGCGATAGGTAAAGGGGCCGGTCACGCCATCGGAGGGAATGCCGTGGCGTGTCTGAAAGCGCTTCAATCCGGCGTCGACATAAGAATCAAACGCAGGCGAGATACCTGCCCGCTCGGATAGATCGCCGGAGATCATCAGGCGCCGACGCAAAAGCTCGACATCCGGATCGATCACGCCGAGCTGTAGCTTCTTCTGATCCGGCACCACCGGCCAGCCGCCACGCGCGACGATGTCCTGGTAGCGAAAGATCGCGTCCTGAAGATGCACAAGCGTATCGGGACTATAGATCGGCCTGGTCGTCGCGACTTCCCCGCCCATCGCAACTCGCGCATCAAACTGGTCGCTCCATCCGCGACGGTTCGATCCCAGGATGGTTTCCAAGACATTTTGCGCGTGAGCATTTTGGGCGACGCCAGCTACGGCAAGGGCCGATGCACCGGTAAGGAATGTTCTACGGCTGGTTTTCATCTTGTGTCCCGACAATTCGAAGATGATGACGAATGCATGAGTGCGGGTAACGAGTAGCGGGTTAACCTTAACGAAACGCGACCGACCCCCGACAGCCCCAGGCTCAAAATGCCTACCCGGTCCGGGTCTCACCTCAATGTGGCGGCTTCGTGTCCAGCAGCAGGAACCGACCGATGTTAGAACGACAACACCGGCCAGGTGGCCGGTGTTCATCGGTTTGGTCCGGTTCATTTACATACGATAGGCGATGGTGTCGTTCCAGAAGCGGTCGAGACGCTGCAAGGCCTTGTTCA
>CAZEEC010000049.1:0-15251 GCA_964511105.1 uncultured Mesorhizobium sp. | reverse complement strand
ACATGATCCTGTGCGGCGGCTTCAACGTCTATCCGCAGCTGATCGAACAGGCCATATACTCCCATCCGGATGTCGAGGAAGTCCTCGTCATAGGCATGCCGGACGCCTATCGCGGCGAAACGCCCAAAGCCTATGTCAAGCTTCATGCGGGCGCGCCGCATCTGAGCCTCGATACATTGCGGGCATTCTTGAAGGAAAAGCTCGGACCGCACGAACTGCCCGCCGCCTTGGAAATCAGAGCGGCGTTGCCGCGCACATCGGTCGGCAAGTTGTCCAAGCTGGAATTGAAACAGGAGGCAGTCCGCGAGGCTGCGCATCAAGGAGAATATTCATGACGGAAGCCGTCATCGTCTCGACCGCCCGCACACCCGTCGGCAAGGCCTATCGCGGCGGGCTGAATGACACCTCGGGCGCTGATCTTGGGGCGCACGCGATCCGCCACGCGCTCCAGCGGGCCGGCGTCGAGCCGGGCGAGATCGAAGACGTCATCCTGGGCTGCGCGATGCAGGAGGGGACCACCGGCCTCAATGTCGCGCGCCGCGCCGCGCTGGTAGCGGGTTTGCCGGTCACGGCCGCCGGAACCACGATCGATCGGCAGTGCTCGTCGGGGCTGCAATCCATGGCGCTGCTGGCCAACGCCATCCGCAATGACGGCGTCCCGGTCGGCATCGCGGGTGGGCTGGAATCGATCAGCCTCGTGCAGAACGACCACCGCAACACGTTCCGCCTCGTCGACAAGACGCTGACAGGGCCCGCCGCCGATGTCTATATGCCGATGATCGACACCGCGGAGACGGTCGCCAGCCGCTATGGCATCAGCCGTGAGCGCCAGGATGAATATGGACTGGAAAGTCAGCGCCGCGTTGCGGCCGCGCGCGAAGCGGGCAGGTTCGACGACGAGATCGCACCGATCAAGACCCGCATGGCCGTCGTCGACAAGGAGACCAAGGAAATCTCCCATCGCGATGTCGAGATTGCCCATGACGAAGGCCCGCGCCCGGAAACCACCGCGGAAGGGCTGGCGGGGCTGAAGCCTGTCCGCGAGGGCGGCACCATCACGGCTGGCAATGCCAGCCAGCTCTCCGACGGAGCCTCCGCCAACGTCATGATGAGCGCCAGGGAGGCGGAACGGCGCGGTCTTTCCCCGCTCGGCATCTTCCGCGGCTTCAACGTCGCCGGCTGCGCGCCCGACGAAATGGGCATCGGCCCGGTCTTCGCCGTCCCCCGCCTGCTCGAGCGTCACGGCCTCAAGGTCGACGATATCGGCTTGTGGGAATTGAACGAGGCCTTCGCGGTGCAGGTCATCTATTGCCGCGACCGGCTGGGCATCGACCCGGCCAAGCTCAACGTCAATGGCGGCGCCATCGCGCTTGGCCATCCCTATGGCATGAGCGGCTCGCGCCTTGCCGGCCACGCCCTGATCGAAGGCAAGCGCCGCGGCGTCAAATATGCCGTCGTCACCATGTGCGTGGGCGGCGGCATGGGCGCTGCCGGCCTGTTCGAAATCGTCTGAGGATCAGATCATGGACCTTCGCTACACGGATGAGGAACTGGCCTTTCGCGACGAGGTGCGCCAGTTCCTGAAAGACAATCTGCCCGAGGAAATCCGCCGCAAACTGGTCGACGGCGAGCATATGGACAAGGGCGATCTCGTCACCTGGTCGCGCATCCTCAATGAAAAAGGGTGGGCGGTGCCGCATTGGCCGGTCGACTATGGCGGCACCGGGTGGGATCCGATGAAGCAGTACATCTTCCTGGAAGAGACGCAGAAATGGCCGGCGCCCCAGCCGCTGGCTTTCGGCGTCAACATGGTCGGTCCGGTCATCTATACGTTCGGCAACGACGCGCAGAAGAAGCACTACCTGCCGCGCATCGCGAATTTGGATGATTGGTGGTGCCAGGGCTTTTCCGAGCCTGGCGCCGGCTCGGACCTCGCCTCGCTCAAGACGAGGGCCGTGCGCGAGGGTGACCACTATATCGTCAATGGCCAGAAGACCTGGACCACGCTTGCTCAGTATGCCGATTGGATCTTCTGCCTCGTTCGGACCGACCCGGAGGCCAAGAAGCAGTCGGGCATCTCCTTCCTCTTGATCGACATGACGACGCCCGGGATCGAAGTGCGCCCGATCGTCACCATCGATGGCGGCCGCGAGATCAACGAAGTGTTCTTCACCGATGTGAAGGTGCCGGTCGAAAATCTCGTCGGCGAGGAGAACAAGGGCTGGGACTATGCCAAGTTCCTGCTCGGCAACGAGCGCATCAACATCGCCCGCGTCGGCATGTCGAAGCAGCGCCTCGCACGCATCCGCGAACTGGCTGCCAAGGAGATGTCGGGCGGCCGGCCGTTGATCGAGGACGAGCGCTTCCGCGAGAAGCTGGCTTCGGTGGAGATCGAGCTGAAGGCGCTGGAGCTAACGCAGTTGCGCGTCGTCGCAGCCGAAGCCAAGCGCGGCGCGACCGGCAAACCCGATCCCGCCTCCTCGATCCTCAAGATCAAGGGTTCGGAGATCCAACAGGCGACGACGCATCTTCTGATGCAGGTCATGGGCCCGCACGCCATGCCCTACCATATGCAAGACGCCGAGGGATCGAACGAATTGCCGATCGAGCCAGATTACGCCGCAACCGCCGCGCCTGGCTATTTCAACTTCCGCAAGGTGTCGATCTATGGCGGCTCGAACGAGATCCAGAAGAACATCATCGCCAAGGCGGTGCTGGGGCTGTGATGGACCGGACGCTTTTAATCAGCGTCGACAAGGTCCTCGACAGGAAGATCGAGAGCCTCGCCGATACGCAGCCAAAGCTCGACCGATCCGGTGCGCTTTCCGCTCTCGAGTTCAGAAAGATCGTTCAGCGAAAGGCCCGCCTTCTGAGCCAGTTCAGCCTGGCTAACCCGGCGGTACTGGCGCCAGAAGGCAAACGGGGTCGGTGCCTCGGCAAGAGCAAGGGCTTGCGCGCCGGTAAGGCCCGGCAAGCGATCGGCCCTATAGTCGGCCAGAGCCGGAGCATGGACGGCGGCGTCTTGGAGGTCTTCCAATTCTTCCTTCGGCAAGACGGCCATCTCTGTTCCGTCGGGGTCGGTAAAATAGCGGACATTCATTTCATCGCCTCGTCATTCATAGACCGACCCGCGAGGGCCGATCTTTGTCACGATGATCTCACTTTCGGTCTCCTCGAAGATGATCTGAAAAGCCGCCACCCGCAACCTGAAGGCAGACGATCCCGCCAGCGCCGCTACGTTGTTGGCCAAGGACGCAGGCTCAGCCGCGTAAGCTTCAATCTTTCGGACGATGCGCGGGGCATCGGTGCGGTGTTTGCGCAGGGCCTTGGCCGCGACCGGCAGGATCACGACAGTCTTCATCGTACGAATATCGCATCTCGCGATATCGTTTTTCAAGATTTCAATTAACGCGAACCGAGGCAGGACCTTATGGATTTCGACCTTTCCGAAGAACAGACGATCCTGAAGGACACGCTCGATCGGCTGTTGAAGGACAGCTACGGCTTTGAGCAGCGCCGGAAATACATGGCCGATCCGACCGGCTTCAGCGCCGCGATGTGGGATGCCTATGCCGAGATGGGGCTGATGGCGCTTCCCTTCGCCGAGGAGGATGGCGGGCTCGCCGGCACGCCGGTCGAGACCATGATCGTCATGGAGTCGCTCGGCCGCGCCTTGACGCTTGAGCCCTATTTCGCGACGGTCATCCTGGGTGGCGGCGCGCTCAAGGCGGCTGGATCGGTCGACCAGCGGGCCGAACTCGTGCCACGGATCGCCGAAGGCGCGCTCAAGCTGGCGCTCGCCCATACGGAGCGCAACTCGCGCTACGACCTCCATCACGTCGAGACCAGCGCGGTCAAGGACGGCGACGGCTGGCGGCTAAGCGGCCAAAAGAGCGTCGTTCTTCATGGCGAGGCGGCCGACAAGATCATCGTGGTCGCGCGCACTGCCGGCAATCTCCGCGACGAACACGGCCTCGGCCTCTTCCTTGTCGACGCCGGCGCCGATGGGCTGACGCGGCGGGGCTACCCGACCCAGGACGGCAGCCGCGCGGCCGAAATCAGTCTCGACAATGTTCGCGCCGAGGCTCTGGGCGATCCCGAGAACGGCCTGCCGGCGCTGAAGACGACGGTCCACGGCGCGATCGCCGCCCTATCGGGCGAATCGATCGGCGTGATGTCGGCGCTGCACGAACTGACGGTCGACTATCTCAAGGTGCGCAAGCAGTTCGGCGTGGCGATCGGCCAGTTCCAGGTGCTGCAGCATGCGGCGGTCGATATGTTCGTCGCGATCGAACAGGCGCGCTCAATCGCGCTTTATGCGACGATGATGGCCGACAGCGACGACGACGGCGCCCGCGCGCAGGCGATGCATGCGGCCAAGGCCGAGATCGGCCGCGCCGGCCGCTTGGTGGGCGAGAATGCCATCCAGCTTCATGGCGGTGTCGGCATGACGATGGAATACGCCGTCGGGCACTATTTCAAGCGCATGGCGATGATCGACACGCAGTTCGGCGACAGCGACCACCATCTGCGTCTGCTGGCGCGCGGCGACGGATTGTTCGAAGCTGCCTGATCGCAAAAGGGGATATCGACGGCTGGAGTTGCGGGTCCGTCTCGCGCGGCGCTATAGTCCGCGAAGTTTTCAGGGAGGGGTGATCATGAGCTTCATAACCAGGACCATCAGCACGGCCTTTTGTCTGACAGCCGTCACATTGGCGACGGCTCCAGCAAGCGCACAGGGCGAGGACGCAGCCAACTGCGAAGCACTTCGCGACGCCGTCTTCTCGGCAGGATTCGTTTCCTCGGCGCGGGTGATGCCAGCGGTAGAAGACGTGCCTGAATACTGCGAAGTTCGGGCCATGGCGCTGCCGCAGATCCAGATCGAGGTACGCCTGCCTATGGAAGGCTGGAACGGTAAGCTCTATCAGACAGGCTGCGGCGGGCTCTGCGGCGTGTTAGGCCGCGACGAGGCGGGGGCAGGGTTCTCCAACAACATGGTGCCCGGTCTGGCGCGTGGCTATGCCACCGCGACTTCGGATAGCGGACATGTCGGGACGAGTATCGTCGATGCAAGTTGGGCCGACCGCAATCCACAAGGAGAGCGAGATTGGGGCTGGCGCTCGATCGGCGAGACCAATCGGGTAGCGAAAGCGCTGATTGAGGCATTCTACGGCAACACCTCGGACCGTGCCTATTTCCAGGGATGCTCGACTGGCGGACGTATGGCGAACAGGGCAGCCCTGCAGTACCCGGAGATGTTCGACGGTATCATCTCAGGCGCTCCGGCAATGGACTATACCAGCCTTGTCGCGACCAAATTCGCATGGCTGGTTCAGTCCAATACGGACGAGGATGGCAATCAAATTCTCCAGGCTGGTAAGGAACAATTGATCAGCAGCGAGGTGATTAAGCAGTGCGATGGCGCCGATGGCCAACAGGACGGGCTGATCGATGATCCACGTAGCTGTGACGTCGATCTGTCGGTGCTGCAATGCGGATCGGCTGGCGCTGGCAACGAATGCCTGACAGAAGCGGAGCTCCGCGTCATTGAAAAATGGCGGCA
This sequence comes from uncultured Mesorhizobium sp., assembly GCA_964511105.1. GTDB lineage: Bacteria > Pseudomonadota > Alphaproteobacteria > Rhizobiales > Rhizobiaceae > Aliihoeflea. Next base: position 9,688 of record CAZEEC010000049.1, on the reverse strand, counting down.
GGGGCCACAAAACAGCGCCGGCGAGCAGCTCTATCCAGGCGGAATTCCGGAGGGGTCCGAGTTGTTCTGGAACGTCTGGCTGACAGGAGATCCCAATGGCAGCCCGGGACTCATTCCGCCGCTCGCCCAGTCTTTCGGTGCCTATATGGCGTTCCCGGAGGACCGTCCTGCCTATCAGCCGACGGATTTCGATTTTGAGACCGACCCGGCCGAACTCCAGGCCATGGGCCAGGTCTATAATGCGGATGACCCGGATCTTTCAGCGTTCACCGAGGCGGGCGGCAAAATGATCGTCTGGCATGGCTGGGCCGATGCCATCGTCACGCCATACAAGACGGTGGAATGGTATGACGCGCTCGCCGGGGCATCGGGAGGTGAGGAGACGATCGCCGAGCACGTCCGGCTCTTCATGATCCCCGGAATGGATCATTGCGGCATCCAGCCCGGTCCTGACGGCATTGATCAGTCGAGCCTCGATTTGCTGACCAGACTTGAGGAATGGGTCGAGGAGGGCATGGCGCCCGAGACCGTGATGAAGGACGAGTAGACGGCTGGCGTTGCAGCGCCGGCCGCGCCGTGGCACAAATCTCTGCCATATCCATGTTTAGGAGGCCGGTCATGGAAATTCGCCAACTGACAGAAGACTATTCGGTCGCCGGGCAGATCGGCTTGGAACATATCCCGCTGATCAAGGGCGCGGGATATAAGGCCATCGTCTCGAACCGTCCCGATACGGAAGAAGGGGCGATCCCGCATGACGAAGTTGCAAGCGCCGCCCGCGAGGCGGGCCTTGAGTTTCGCTATTTGCCGGTCGTTTCCGGCCAGATCACCGATGAGAATGTGCGCGACCAGGCGGCCGCGCTCAAGGAATTGCCAAAGCCCGTGCTCGCCTATTGCCGCTCCGGCACGCGCTGCACCAATTTGCATTCGCTGATCCGGGAACAGGGCCTCTGAGAAGGATCCCCGTCAGGCGGCCCGGCCCGCTCCTTCCGCCGGTTCAGTAGAGCCAGCGGACCATGAACAGCGAAATGATCGGGAACGCCGTCAGGATGATCGTGCGGACGAAGTCGCTGATCACGAAGGGCGTGACGCCGCGATAGGTCTGGACGATCGGAATGTCGCGCGCCATCGAATTGATGACGAAGAGGTTCATGCCCACCGGCGGCGTGATCAAGCCGACCTCGACCACGATCAAAACCAGAATGCCGAACCACAGGGCGAATTCTTCGGGTCCAAGCCCGTAGTCGAGCGTCGTGACGATCGGGAAGAAGATCGGGATCGTCAGCAGGATCATGGACAGCGAATCCATGAAGCAGCCGAGGATGATGTAGAAGATCAGGATGCCGACCATCACCATCCACGGGTCGAAACCCTGGCTGGTGATGTAGTTGGCGGCGGCCGTCGGCATCTGGGAAAGCGCCAGGAACGAGTTGTAGAACGCCGCTCCGAAGACGATGAAGAAGATCATCGCGCTTGCCGTCGCCGTCATCAAGATGGAATCGATCAGCGTCTTGCGGGTCAGCCCGCCATTCGCCCAGGCGATCAGGCCGGTGCCCGCGGCGCCGACGGCGGCGGCCTCGGTTGGGGTGAACCAGCCGAGATAAATGCCGCCGACGACGGCCAGGAAGACGATCAGGACGGGCCAGACCTCGATCAGCGCCCTGAACCGCTGGCTGTAGGGCTGGCGGGCGCTGGAGCCGGCGGATTCAGGATAGAGGCGGACATAGATCGCGATCGCGATCATGTAGCCGATCGCTGCCAGGATACCGGGCACGAAAGCGGCGACGAAAAGCTTGGCGATGTTCTGTTCGGCGAGGATCGCGTAGATCACCAGAACCACGGAGGGCGGAATGAGGATGCCGAGCGTGCCGCCGGCGGCGAGCGCGCCCGTTGCGAGCGCCCCCGAATAGCCGTAGCGCCTGAGCTCGGGCAGCGCCACCTGCGCCATGGTGGCGGCTGTCGCCAGAGACGAGCCGCAGATGGCGCCGAAGCCGGCGCAGGCGCCGATCGCCGACATTGCCACGCCGCCCTTGCGATGGCCGAGCCACGCATTGGCGGCGTTGAAGAGGGATTGCGACATGCCACCCAAAGTCGCGAACTGGCCCATCAGCAGGAACAGCGGAATGATCGAGAGCGAGTAGCTGGAGAAGGTCGAATAAGTCTCGCCCTTCAGCCGCGACAGGATCGGCGAGGCGGTTCCCATGATGAGATAGGTACCGACGAAGCCCGTCAGCAACATCGCCAGCCCGATCGGGATGCGCAGGAAGATCAGCAGGAGAAGAGCCGGAAACGACCAAAGCCCCAGTTCCAGATTGCTCAATGAACCGCTCCCTGGCCGGGTCCGAGAAGGGTGCGGCCGGTGCGCACTTCCTGGATGCGGACAAACAGGACGTAAAAGGACACGATGACGGCGATCACGGCGGCGGCGAACGCCGCGGCAAAGCCCCACCAGACGGGAAATTGCAGGATGAACGTCGTCTCGCGGAAGCGGACCTTGTCCCACATTCCGTGCCACAACTGCATGGTGATGAGGGTGATCACGGCCGTCATCAGCAGTTCAGTAATGAGATCGATGATGCGATTGATCTTGGGCGACAAGAAGCTCGTGAAGACGTCGACCGTCGCGTGGCCGCGCATCAACTGACACCAGGGAAGAAAGGCGAAGATCGCAAAGGCCGATCCGGCCTCCACGAGTTCGAAATCGCCCGGCACCGGCTTCAAGCCCGCCCAGACGAAGGCGCGCCCGGTGATCGAGACGACGGTGACGAGCGTGATGGCCACGAGCGCCAGCCCGCCCAAGATGGCGAGCGTGCGCGCGAGCCACGTCATGATTGCCGCGAGGCTCATCCTCTCCTCCCTGATGATTTCGCACCCTCGGCAAGGCCGTTGCGGGCAACCTGACCGACATGACGTCTTCCCGGCGCAAATCGTTAGTGTTTCCAACGATGCGGATCAAGAGGAATAAGGCCATCGGTGATTTTCGCGCTGCGAAGTCGGACGCGCGGGCGGAAGCCGAGGCAGCCGCCCGCCGCGGTTCTACTGCTCGTTTGTATATTGCGCGATCAGCTCGCGCGCCTCGTCGAGCAGCGCCTGGCCGTCGAGCCCTCTGCCATCCATCTCGGCCACCCAATTGTCGATAACCGGCTGAGCTGCCTCCTGCCACTCGGCCGATTGCTCGGGCGATAGGGTGATGATGTTGTTGTCCACGGCGAGTTCGCGGCCCGGAGCATCATAGGCCTCTTGAGTCCGGCCGGCGAATGCGGAAAATTCCGCTCCGGAATTGTCGTCCAGGATCTGTTTCAGGTCGTCCGGCAGGCTGTCATAGCGCGCCTTGTTCATCGCCAGCACGAAGGTGGTCGTGTAAAGCGCATGGTCGCCGCCGAACTCGGTGTGGTTCTCGACCAGTTCAGGCACGCGCAGCGCGGTGGTCACTTCCCACGGAACGACGGCGCCGTCGATGACGCCCTTGGACAGCGCTTCGGGGACTTGCGGAATCGGCAGGCCGATCGGCGTCGCGCCCACTTGACCCAGAAGCGCGGTGATGATCCTGGTGGGGGCTCGGATCGTCAGTCCCTGCAGGTCGCCCATCGTCTCGACCGGCGATCGCGAGTGGATCACGCCGGGACCATGGACCCAGGTGCCGAGAATATGCGTATCGGCGAACTCGGTGTCGCGCATATGGTTTTCGAAAAGGTCCCAATAGGCGCGCGATGTCGCCTCGGCGCTGGTCATCATGAACGGCAGCTCGAACACTTCCGCGGACGGGAAGCGGCCGGGCGTATTGCCGGGCAGCGTCCAGACGATGTCGACGGTGCCGTCGGCGGCCTGGTCGTAAAGCTGCGGCGGCGTGCCGCCGAGCTGCATGGCAGCATAGCGCTCGATCTTGATCCGGTCTCCCGAATCCTCCTCGATCTTGTCGGCCCAGACGTCGAGCACGTGCAGCGGCACGTTGGCCTGGGCTGGCAGGAACTGGTGAAGCCTGAGCGTGACCTCTTGCGCGAGCGCGGATGTGGAGCCGGCGAACCATGCGGCGGCGGCCAGCGTCGTCGCGGCGAAAGCCGTTTTGAACGTCTTCATGTGCATAGATTTCCTCCCTGATGGTGCGGACCGGCAGTTTCTCCCGTCACGAACTGGTCCTATCAATGATCCTACATGGATTCATGTGACAATGAAGATGCCTTCTTCGGATTTTTCGTAACATGTCAGCGCGGCGGCGCATCAGTCTGCTTGTCTGGCCCGGTGTCCCGCGCCGCGGCGATCGCCGCCTTGATGAGATCGAGATCGCCGACCGCATTGGCGAGCAGCAGCACCAGGCGGGTATTGAGGCGCCCGCTCTCCTCGAAGCTCAAGCCGTCATGCGCCGCGATCAGCGCCGCGTAGAAATCATCGCCGGAACCGCCCAACCGGTCCTGACCGATCTCGTTCATCGCGTTTCTCCTCGCGCGCGGTTGTAGGCCGTCAGCAGTGCCGTCCGGTCGGCCTGTTCGAAACAAGCGGCGACATGCTGGTCGGGGCGGATCAGATAGGTCTTGCCAGGGCCATAGCGCCTTGCGACCCAGCCCTCGACGTCGATCAGGATGCGGGCATTGCCGATGCGCCGCGAAGGGCCGCACGTCACCAGGACCTGTTCGATCTCGGGTGGCATGCCGTCCGGCAGTTCGGCTTCCACCGCCATGATGGAGAAGCCGCCGCCGAAATGGTCGATCAGCCAGCCGGTGGCCCCGTTTTCAACCGGCGCGTCGTCCATTGCTATGCCCACATTCATCCCCGGTGTTTGCAGCGACAGATCCTCCAGCGAGCATGGCCGCGACAGTCGTCCGGAATTCACCAGCCGCCGCGCGAATTCGTGGGTCCCGGCGAGATCGAGCACCGCATCGCGGAACAGCCGCTCCATCTCGCTTTTCGGCGTCATGAAGCCGGTCGCCCGCGACGAATTCAAGATGTTCTCGTCGGCCGCGCGGATGCGCTCCTCGTCATAGGTGGCGATCAGGCTCTCCGGTGCCTCGCCCTTTGCCACCAGAGCCAGTTTCCAGATCAGGTTGTCGACATCCTGAATGCCGCCATTGCCGCCGCGCGCGCCGAAGGGCGAGACGACATGGGCGCTGTCGCCGGCGAAGATCACGCGGTCATGCACGAAGCGCTCGAGCCGCCGGCACTGGAAGGTGTAGACCGACACCCAATCGAGTTCGAAATTGCGGTGCCCGATCACCTTTTCGATGCGCGGGATGACATTTTCCGGCTTCTTCTCCGCTTCGGGATCGGCGTCCCAGCCAAGCTGAAGATCGATCCGGTAGATATTGTCCGGTTGCTTGTGCAACAGCGCCGACTGGCCGGAGTGAAAGGGCGGCTCGAACCAGAACCAGCGTTCGGGCGGAAAATCGGCCTGCATCTCGACATCGGCGATCAGGAAGCGCTCTTCGAATATGCGGCCGGCAAAATCGAGCCCCATCATGGACCGCACGGGCGATTTCGCGCCGTCGCAGGCGATCAGCCAGTCAGTCTCGAGGTCATACGAGCCGTCCGGCGTCTCGATAGATAGACGGACGCCATCCGCTCGGACCTCGATGCCCGTCAGCCGGTTCTTCCAGCGCAGGTCGATCAGATCGGCAAAGCCGGCGGCGCGCTCGACCAGATATTGCTCGACATGATATTGCTGGAGATTGATGAAGGCGGGCATCTTGTGGCCGGCTTCCGGAAGAAGGTCGAAGCTCCAGACCTCGCGGTCGCGGTGAAACAGCCGGCCGACCTTCCAGGTGATGCCCTTCTCGACCATCCGCTCGCCGACGCCGAGCCGGTTCATGATCTCCAGCGTGCGCTTTGACCAGCAGATGGCACGGCTGCCGAGCGACACGACGTCATTGTCGTCGAGCACCACGCATTCGATCCCGTGCAGCGCGCAGTCGATCGCCGCGGCAAGCCCGACCGGCCCGGCGCCGACGATGACGACCTTCTTGCGCGACGCGGTCCTGCTGCCCAATTCCGGCGGGGGGCGATAGGGGAAGGGTTGATAGTCGTAGCGGGGCATCAGAACGCGACCTTGCTCGCCCGAAATTCTGACCTATAATTATGGTCATAATGGAGGTTCAAATGGGTATCCTGCCGCTCGTGAAGGATGTCACGAAAGTCAACATCGCTGAGGCAAAGTCGAAGTTTGCCGCCCTGTCCCGTCGCGCGGAACTCGGCGAGACTATCGTCATCACGCGTCATGGGAAGGATATCGCCACGCTCGGGCCGGTTCACCCGCACGGCGGCTCACATTCATCCATTCTCGGAGCGTGGCGGAACGAGAAGGTCTGGATCGCGGAAGACTTTGACGTGCTCGGGCCGGAATGGGACGAGTACGTCGGTGGCTGAGGCTTACCTGCTTGATAGCCAAATCATCGTCTGGTCGATGAAAGATCCGGACCGTGTTTCTGCCCGCTACCGCGAGATCATCGCACAACGTCGCAACGTGTGGGTCAGTGTCGCATCGATCTGGGAACTGGAAATCAAGCGCGCCATCGGCAAGCTGGAGATACCCGGTGATCTCACCTACCAGCTGGCCGTGGGAGGGGTTGAAGTCATCGGCATCAGTGCCCGCCATGCCGTGACCGCGGCGCGCCTGCCGCTGATACATAACGATCCATTCGATCGGCTGCTGATTGCGCAGGCCCAGATCGAGGGGCTTACGATTCTGACGTCGGATCGCCATTTCGCCCTCTACGAGGTTTCTGTCGCCTGACATCGATCACCCCTGCAGCTTCTCCCACATCGCCTCGTCGCGCTCGGCGGTCCAGATGCGCGGCGTGTCGATGCCGAGCGCCTCGTCATAGGCGCGCGCCACATTGAAGGGCAGGCAGTGCTCGTAGATGGCGTAGTCGGCGAACTTGGGATCGCAGACCGCCCGGCAGGCATCCCACGCCTCCTTCAGCGAACCGCCGCCCTGCGCGATACGCGCGATCGGACGATAGGTCGACATCACGAAATCGGCGGTGTTGTCGAGCGCCTCGTTCACCAGTTCCGGCCCGACCAGGGCGTCGCCGCGGCCGGGCGCGATGGCGTCGAGGTCGAAGGCGCGGATTTCTTCCAGCGTCATTGGCCAGTCGGAGAAATGCCCGTCGCCGCAATAGCAGGCCGAGCGATATTCGACGATGTCGCCCGTGAACATCACGTTCTCGTCGGGCACATAGGCAACGATGTCGCCAGCCGTATGGGCGCGCCCGAGAAACATCAGGTCGACGCGGCGCTTGCCCATATGGACGGTCAGCCGGTCGTTGAAGGTCATGGTCGGCCAGGTCAGGCCCGGGATCGATTCATGGCCCTCGAACAGGCGCGGAAAGCGGCCGAATTCCGAATCCCAGTCCTCCTGGCCGCGCTCGACAACCATCGCGCGGGCCTTGTCCGACATGAAGATTTCGGATGCGCCATAGGCCGATGCGCCGAGCACGCGCACCGCATGGTAATGCGTCAGCGTGACATATTTGATCGGCTTGTCGGTGACCGAGCGAACCTTCTCGATAACCATGTTCGCAAGCCGCGGGGTCGCCTGCGCGTCGACGATCATGACCGATTCGTCACCGATGATGACGCCGGTATTCGGGTCGCCCTCGGCCGTGAAGGCCCACAGATCGCGGCCGATCTCGGTGAAGGAGATTTTCTTTTCGGTGAGGTCGCCTTGCGAGGCGAATTGCTTGGCCATGGTTTCAGGCATCCCTCTCATATTTTTCCACGGTCTGCTCGATCGCGCCGAAGATCGAATGGCCGGCGCCGTCCTTCATCTCGATGCGCACCGTGTCGCCGAAGCGCATGAAAGGCGTCGTCGCCCGGCCGGTCTCGATCGTCTCGATCATGCGGATCTCTGCGATGCAGGAATAGCCGACGCCGCCCGCATCGACCGGCTTGCCCGGCCCGCCGTCGAGCTTGTTGGAAACGGTGCCGGAGCCGATGATCGAGCCGGCGCTGAGCGGCCGCGTCTTGGCGGCGTGGGCGATCAGCGCCGGAAAATCGAACGTCATGTCGATGCCGGCATCGGCGCGGCCGAAGGGCTTGCCATTGTAGTCGACCATCAAGGGCAGCGCGACCTTGCCGCCGTTCCAAGCATCGCCCAACTCATCGGGCGTAACGGCAACGGGGGAGAAGGCCGACGACGGCTTCGACTGGAAGAATCCGAAGCCTTTGCCAAGTTCCGCCGGGATCAGCCCGCGCAAGCTAACGTCGTTGACGAGCATGATGAGGCGGATCGCCCCGCGCGTTTCATCGGCCGTAGCGCCCATCGGCACGTCGTCGACGATGACGGCGACCTCGCCCTCCATGTCGATGCCATAGGCTTCGTCGGCCACCCGGATCGGCTCGCGGGGAGCGAGGAAGGCATCCGAACCTCCCTGATAGATCAGCGGGTCGGTCCAGAAGGTCTGCGGCATCTCGGCGTTGCGCGCCTTGCGCACCAGTTCGACATGATTGACATAGGCCGAGCCATCCGCCCATTGATAGGCGCGCGGCAGGGGCGACATCGCGTCATGCTCGTGGAAGCGCTCGGCCGGCACAGCGCCGTGATCCAGGCTTTCGGCTAGCGCTTCGAGATGCGGCGCCACGCGGCGCCAGTCGTCGAGCGCGGCCTGCAGTGTCGGCGCCAGGAACGAGGCGTCCGTATAACGCGTCAGATCGCGCGACACGACGACGAGCCGACCGTCGCGGCTGCCGTTCTTGAGCGTTGCCAGTTTCATGCAGTCTCCGTCCCCAAATATGATGCTCCCTGCCGCACGTTCCGGCGCGGCAGGGGCAAGACTATAGCGTTTCTCAGCTCCAGTCGCCTTCGATCGTTCCGTTGAAGCGCTTCTTCAAATCGCTCCAGCATTCGATATAGTCGTCCTGCAGCGCCTCGAGCTCGAGCCCGAAACGGGTGACCAGTTGCGGAAAGCGGGTCTCGAACATGAAGGCCATCGTGTTTTCGAGTTTGACCGCCTTCAACTCGGTGCGCGAGGCCTTTTCGAACCCCCCCGTGTCCGGTCCGTGCGCCAGCATCATGTTGTGCAGGCTCATGCCGCCAGGCACGAAACCCTCTTCCTTGGCGTCGTACTGGCCTTTGATCAGCCCCATGAACTCGCTCATGATGTTGCGATGGTACCAGGGTGGGCGGAAGGTGTTTTCGGCCACCATCCAGCGCGGCGGAAAGATCACGAAGTCGATATTGGCTGTGCCCTCTTCGCCGGAAGGCGCGGTCAGCACCGTGAAGATCGACGGATCGGGATGGTCGAACAGGATCGCGCCGACCGGCGAGAAGGTCGACAAATCGTACTTGTAGGGCGCGTAATTTCCGTGCCATGCCACCACGTCGAGCGGCGAATAGCCGATCTCGGTGACGTGGAAGGAACCGCACCATTTGACGATGATCCGGCAGGCCGTCTCCTTGTCCTCGTACCAGGCGGCCGGGGTCTTGAAGTCGCGCGGATTGGCGAGACAATTGGCGCCGATCGGCCCGCGGTCGGGTAAGGTCAGCTTGGCGCCGTAGTTCTCGCAGACATAGCCGCGGGCGGTCTCGCCCATCAGTTCGACCTTGAAGGTTAGGCCCCGGGGCAGGACGCAGATCTCGCCCGGCTCGACCTCGATCACGCCCATTTCGGTGACGAAGCGCACGCCGCCCTCCTGCGGCACGACCAGCAATTCGCCGTCGGCGTTGAAGAAGTGATCGTCGACCATGTCGGCATTGGCG
>CAZEEC010000048.1:0-15492 GCA_964511105.1 uncultured Mesorhizobium sp. | reverse complement strand
TGATAATGTAAACGCGGCCCTTGCGGCGCACCAGCTGGTTTTCGCGGTGACGGCCTCGAAGCGCCTTGAGCGAGTTCTTGATCTTCATCGGTCTGCCGTGTTCTTTGGCCCTTGGTGGGCGTCCATGTGCAAAGACGCACCGTCGAGCGCGCCTGAAGTGTTGGACTGGCTCTTAAACGAGATGCCCGCGACCTGTCAACCGGACTCGAACACGCGTCGGCTCAGGCGGGTGAAATGGCCCATCTTGCGCCCGGGCTGGACCGTGCTTTTCCCGTAAAGATGCAGGACGAGATCAGGCTCCGCCAGAAGGGCGGTGGCTTGCTCAATCTCGTCACCGATCAGATTTTCCATCACGCAGTCGGAATGGCGGACCGGATCGCCCAAGGGCAGGCCGCAGATCGCCCGGATATGTTGCTCGAACTGCGAAACGGTGCAGGCAGCTTCCGTCCAATGGCCGGAATTGTGAACCCGTGGCGCAATCTCATTCGCGACCACCGAGCCATCGCCAAGGACGAAGAACTCGACTCCGATCACGCCGACATAGTCAAGCGCGTCGAGAATGCGAAAGGCACCCTCTCGCATTGTGTCAAGCGTCGGCGAAGCGAGCTTCGCCGGCACGCTAGATCGTTTCAAAATGCCGTGGCGATGCAGGTTCTCGACCGGGTCGAAAGCCGCCTTGTCGCCGTCCTTGCCGCGTGCGGCGATAACCGAGATTTCAGTGGCAAACGGCACGAAGCCTTCAAGAATGAGCGGCACCGAGCCCAGATCCTCAAAAACGCCGGCTGTCTGATCGCCGCCGGCCTCACGGAAGACCTTCTGGCCCTTGCCGTCATAACCGAGCCGACGCGTCTTTAAGACGCCGGACCCGCCGAAGAGGTCGAGGGCCTCCGTCAGATCCTCACGGTTGTCCACCGGCTTGAACGGCGCCGTGACGATTCCGATTCCGTTCAGGAACTGCTTCTCGGTGAGCCGGTCCTGCGCCACGTCGAGTGCCCGCGGCCGCGGCAACACGCTATGATTCGTCGCCAGACTTTCGGCCGCCGAAACGGGCACGTTCTCGAACTCATAGGTGATCACGTCACAAGCCGCGCCAAGCCGCGCGAGTCCGTGCGCGTCCGCATAGGCGGCGACGATCTGCTCGTTGGCCACCTGCGCTGCCGGGCAGTCGCCTTGCGGATCCAAAATGATGGTCCGATAGCCGAGCCGGGCGGCAGCCATGGCAAGCATGCGGCCGAGTTGCCCTCCGCCGATGATGCCGATCGTCGCGCCGGGAAGAAGGACCCTCATGCGTCGTCTTGAGGGCGTTCGGCGACTGCCTCGGTCTGGCGCAGACGCCACGCGTCGAGACGATCGGCGACTGCCTCGTCGCTCAAGGCCAGCACGGATGCGGCCAAAAGGGCGGCATTGACCGCCCCGGCCCGTCCGATGGCCAGCGTTCCGACTGGAATGCCGGCCGGCATCTGGACGATCGACAGAAGCGAATCCTGCCCCGACAGAGCCTTCGATTCGACCGGCACCCCAAAAACCGGCAACGGCGTCATCGCCGCGACCATGCCAGGCAAATGCGCGGCACCCCCGGCGCCGGCGATGACCACCTTAAGGCCGCTCGGCTTCGCGCCCCGGGCAAATTGGTAGAGCCTGTCGGGTGTGCGGTGGGCGGAAACGATGCGCGCGTCATAGGCCAGATCGAGCGCATCCAGCGTATCGGCCGCATGGCGCATCGTGACCCAGTCCGACCGGCTGCCCATGACGATGGCGATTGGAGGTTGTGTGTCGGCCATGGATGTCCTTCCGGGCATGTCAGGCCGCGAGGTTGGGAGCCTTGATCGACGTCCACCCAACGCGACGCATGAACCGTTATCTAAATCATCGATTGGGCAACCGAACAATGCGCTGACCCGGATTCGTCATCCAGATCAAGCGATGATGTCCGGAATGATCCGGTCTTCCAGCCTGGACAATCTGTCCTTCAGCGCAAGTTTCTTCTTCTTCATGCGCTGGACCTGCAAAGGATCGCATCCGACCTTCAGCATCGCACTGATCGCGGCGTCATAATCCGCATGTTCTTGCTTGGCCCGGGCAAATTCGAGACGAATTTCCGCCTGATCCTGTTCCGACATCGTCACCGTCTGAAGAATACGGGCGCACCCGCGAAACAGGCCGCGTGGATGCGACCATTCGGCGACTCATAACACATGTCCTCCTGTCAGCAAATGCTACAATGAGAGGTTCGACAGGGGCGGCGAGACATGGCACACTGTCATCGTGCTGTCATATCCGGTTTCGTCCGGAAGCCGGACGTCAGGCACGCAAACGAGGAATCAGGAAGGGAGAGCCCGGAATGTCTCTTGCGTCCCACTTACAGGAACTCCAGCGCAAACATGGCGACATCGAACGCCGGATCGACGAGGCGATGCTGCATCCGTCGACCGATCCGTTGGAGATCGCCTCGCTTAAGCGGCGAAAGCTGGCCCTCAAGGACGAAATGGAAAAACTCCGGTCGCGACCGACTCGACACTGAGCTCTCGACTCAAACACTGCAACCTGCCGGTGGCGCCAGCGCCGCCGGCATTTTATGAAGCGTGTTAAAAAGATCGTCAGCCGCGTGCCGCTCCCTGCTCGCCGTGCTCCCGCCGATCGATGGTATCTCGGCCGACGATCTTGTTGAAAAGGCCATCCTTCTCATACACCAAAGCCAGCTTGCTCTCCTCGAACTGCTCGAAGAACTCATCCCATGAGATTTCAACGAGCGCGTCGTGGTCCGACTGCTTGTTGCTCGCAAACATGATGCGGACAATGCCGACATCATCACCCTGATGGGTACGGTCGACAGCCGCCGGCTTGCCGCCATTGTTTTCTGCCCATTTGCGAATCGTGTCGTGGTCGGTGGTGGTTTCGGCCATAGCCGGCTCTCCTCGATCGCTGCTGATTGAGTTGGCGAGCGTGCCGACCGCCTGTCGCATTACTGGAGGCACGCTCTGGCGATCAAACCCTGGAGCGGGTGGAGGGTTCCAGAATCCAAGGAAAGGCTTGACGATCCATCATCCCGGGATCACGCCCGCTGGCGCCGGAGCGTCTTGTTCTGTGTCCACGGCATCGGCCGTCTCCTCCGCATCACCGCGTGGATCGAGCATCACGACCTGCGGTGTGACGGCACGTTCAGATGGCAGCGTCTTGAACGCTTCGCGGTCCTCGATCGGCACCGGCGGCCGGCGCGAGATTCGCAGCACCGTGTAGGCGGCCAGCAGAAAATGCGGCAGCGCGGTCGCCAGAAATAGACTTTCCGGGCGCATCCGTTCCATTAGCGGCGCGGCGATCATCGGTCCGATCATCGTGCCGAATCCATAAAGCAGGAGGAGTCCGCCGGACACCTTGACGAAATCCTCCGGACTTGCGTGGTCGTTCGCGTGGGCGACGGCGATCGAATAGAGTGTGTAAGCAAGCAAGCCATAGGCTGCCGTCATCGACAAGACCGAAGCGGCGCCGCGCGGCATAGCGACGAAGATCAGGAGCGCGATCACGCCGCAACCGGCAGCTGAGCCGGCAAGGATGTAGCGCCTGTCCATGCGGTCGGAGAGGCGGCCGGCCGGAAGCTGCGCCAGCGCGCCGGCAAGCACCACAAGGCTCATCATCAGTGCGATTTCAAAATTGGAGATGCCGATTCGCGCGCCGTAGACGGCGCCGAGCGTGCCCCACGTCCCATTGGCGATCCCGACCAGCAGACAGGCAGCCGAGGCGACGGGCGAGTTGCGATAAAGTCCTTTGAGATCAAGTGACACGCTGTGCAGCGGTTTGGGCGCCACGGCCGATGAAATCGCCGTTGGGATCAGCGAGGCGCAAAACAGGATGCCCACCATCATGAACAATGCGCCGCTGCCGATTTCGGCCGTCGCGATCACCATCTGGCCGGCCATGAGCGAGGCATAGGTGACCATCATATAGAGCCCGAAGACAGTGCCGCGGTTTTCGTTGCTCGAGCGCTCGTTGAGCCAGCTCTCGATCACCATGAAGGCGCCGGCCATCGCAAAGCCGGTGAACACGCGCAGCACGATCCAGGCAAATTCGTTGATCCAGATGCCCGTCATGAGCGCAACGATGGAGGCCGTGGCGGCGAAGGCGCCATAGGCGCGCACATGGCCGACCTTGCGCACCAGCCGCGGCGCGAAGTAGCAGCCGGCGACAAAGCCGATCGCCCAAGCCGTTCCAAGCAGGCCCAGCGCAGCCGTCGAGAAACCTTCCGCCTGCCCGCGCAGCGGCATGACCAAACTTTGCAAACCTGACCCAGCAAGCAGAAAAGCCGTGCCCCACAGCAAGGACAGGATGGGGCGGAAGGACATCAGCATCAAACGAATCTCATCAGGAACAGGATAGGCGGCCGGACAATAGGGATTTTCGGGCGATTTGACGGCGCCCATGCGACAAGGGCTTCAGTAAAACCGTCGCGCGGGAATAGTGTCGATCGCTCCGGTGGCTCAGGACTGCCTGAAAAAGGCTTCCGCCGCCGATCGGGTCGCGCTTTTCCTGGTCATGTCGCTCTCGAGCCGCGCGATTTCGGCTTTCAGCGCCTCGATCCGCTCCGCCAGGTCATCGACCGACAGGAGGGACAGATCCTGTCCAATTTCATGAACCGTCTTCCTGCGGACGGGCTCGTCGTCAAAACCGACCATACGCCTCTCTCCGTTTGACGCCGCTAAGCAAACCTACATAAGGAGAGGCTGACGATCAAATCCGACGATGGAGCCTCCGATGAGCCAGCCGCTTCCTGAGAACATGACCGCAATCGCGATCACGGAGCCCGGCGGCCCGATGGTTCTGCAACCCGAGCAGCGCGGCCTGCCGGAGCTCGGCGAAGGCGATATCCTGATCCGCGTCAAGGCTGCCGGTGTCAATCGCCCAGACGTACAGCAGCGCAAGGGAGCCTATCCGCCGCCTGCCGGCGCCTCCGACCTGCCTGGGCTGGAAGCGGCCGGCGAGGTGGCAGCGGTCGGGCCTGGCGTAGAGCGTTGGCGAGTCGGCGATGCCGTCACCGCACTGACGCCCGGTGGAGCCTATGCGCAATATTGCCGTGTACACGGCACCAACGCGCTGCCAATTCCCCAGGGCTTTACCTTTACGGAAGCCGCGGCCATCCCGGAAACCTTCTTCACGGTCTGGCATAATGTCTTTCAACGCGGCGCATTGCAGCCCGGCGAATTCCTGCTCGTCCACGGAGGATCGTCCGGCATCGGCACGGCCGCGATCCAGATCGCGACAAAGCTCGGCGCTCGGGTAATCGTGACGGCGGGCTCCAAGGAAAAATGCGAGGCCTGCACGAAGCTCGGCGCAATCTCCGCGATAAATTATCGCGAAGACGATTTTGTCAAAGCGGTCAAGGAAATCACCGGCGGACACGGGGCGGACGTCATCCTCGACATGGTCGGCGGGTCGTATGTCGGCCGCAACTATGAAGCTGCCGCAACGGACGGCCGCATCGTCCAGATCGCGACCATGGGCAGCGCGGTCGGCGAGGCGAATCACGGAAGGTTGATGGTCAAGCGCCTGACCCATACCGGCTCGACGCTGCGGCCACGGACGACCCAGTTCAAGGCGCGGATCGCCGCGGAACTGGAAACCCGCGTTTGGCCGCTGCTCGCCTCGCGCCAGATCGCACCGGTGATGGATATGATTTTTCCTCTGAAGGAGGCTTGGCGCGCACATGAACGCATGGAGGAAGGCGACCATATCGGCAAGATCGTCCTGGATGTAGCTTAGGACGACCGGACAACGGGCACCTTACCCAGGCGGAGAATCCGCCAGATAGCGGCTGAACATCCAGCCTTCATGTCCTTCGGTGGCGACGAAGTGCCAATTGCCATCCACCTGCATCGACCGCACCTTGGTTCCGACGGGGGCGGTCCAGACGATGTTGAAATTGGAGGAGGGACCGCTGCGCAGGCGCACATTAGCGGTCGTATAAAGCCGTTCGCCGTCCTCCTGCGGACCCGGCTCGGCCTCTTCGGCGACAGCTTCGTGCACGACCGGTTCAGGGATTGGAGGTGGAGTCTCGACGGCTATGCGCTCCTGAACCGGTTCGCGGCGTTCGATCGGCGACCACCAGCCCAGCCCAATGGCCGTAAGCAGGAGGCAGACCCCGATAAATGCCATCGTCCCCCGCATTGGTGTTTCCCCATCAGTCCCGTTGCTTCTTCAGGATAACCTTGCCGGGATGATTTTGCCTTAACGCAAATGTGTGAACGGCAACCGCCCTGTCCAATCGCTTGGTCTTAACTTGGGCTCGGTTTTCGTTGCGGCGAACCGCATATCCCGTTATACGCACTCCTGATTTTCCCTTATCGGTGGCACTGCCCACCGCCTGCGGCCGGGACCGCGGGCGAACAGGAAGGATTTATCCCATGGCCAATACGCTTCTCATGCCCAAGGCCACCGCCGTCTGGCTGGTCGACAACACGTCGCTGACGTTCGACCAGATCGCCCATTTCTGCACCTTGCATCCGCTCGAGGTGAAGGCGATTGCCGATGGCGAGGCCGCGCAAGGCATCAAGGGCCTCGATCCCGTCACCGGCGGTCAGTTGTCGCGCGAAGAGATCGCCCGCGGCGAAGCCGATTCCAACTACCGAATCAAGCTTTCTGAGCCGAAGGTGCGGGTGCCCGAATCGAAGCGCCGCACGCCGCGCTACACCCCGGTATCCAAGCGCCAGGATCGCCCCAATGCGATCTTGTGGCTGGTGCGCAATCATCCTGAATTGAAGGACGCGCAGATCTCGCGTCTTGTCGGCACAACCAAGGCAACGATCGAGCAGATCCGCGAGCGTAAGCACTGGAACTCGGCCAATCTGGTGCCGATGGACCCGGTAACGCTTGGATTGTGCTCGCAGATCGATCTCGATCTTGAGGTCCAGAAAGCCTCGCGTGGCCTGCCGCCGCCGGAACCGACTGGCGAGACCTTGCTGCCGGCGCGCGAGACCGAATCTCTGCAAGTGCGCGACCGTGACGAGGATGAACTCGATGCGGATGCGGTCTTTGCCAAGCTGTCATCGCTGAAATCCACGCAGCCAGAGGATGAGGACGAGGATCGGTTCTAAAGTCGTCGACCGATCAGCGACTGTCGCGCTTGGCTTGCGCGACTGCGCCGGCCTTGCGCTGGCGCCCCGCCTCCATCGGCCGGATCAGGTTCCCGCGCCGGTCGGATGCCGCCTTGCGCATGCCTCGATGCGCGTGGCGCGTGTTCTGCGGCGCGCTTTCCGCGTCCGATGATGTTTTGAGCTCCAGAGCCCGGCGCGACAATTCGACCTGTGAGTTCATCCGCTCGCGCCGCGTCCGCTCCGAATTCAGTCGGCGCATCGCGGTGGAAAGAACTTCGAGCTTGATCTTGTTACCCGTGGCGGAGGTGGCCGGTTCCACGCCCCTCGGCGCTGCCTTGCCGCGCATCTCCCGCTTGCGGCGCTGAACTTCACTCCTCGCCTTGTCGCGACGGTCACGCAGGAGGCGGATCAGTGAAGACAATTCTTTGTCCTCGAGTTCCTGCAGGGCCGGATGGTGCGTTTTGTCGACGAGTTCATGCTCATCCTTGGAAAGAGCGCGTTCTTCTTCGCGGCGGCTAAGAGACATGGTTTCCCCTTCTTCTCGTTGAACGATCGGAAGATCAACGGCCGTCCACCCCTATGGTTTCATGAAGGTTCAACGCGGCCGCGTTGCTTCCATCGTCTCCACACGGCGCTCCAGATTCGCCTGACGTACCATCGAGGGCAGCAGGAACAGATCGATCAATTGGCCGATGCCGAGCAGACCCAGCGTCAGGAGCCACAGGATCCCGGTCCAGATCCGGCCGGTATAGAAGCGATGCAGGCCGCAAAAGCCCACCAGCCCAAGGAGCCACAAGAGGAAAGCTACAGGTCCCGATTTCATACCGCCATCTCCAGGATGCGTTTGCGGCGCCTGAAATAGGAGCGCTGTGAGCCAATTGCGAGGGGCGTCAATCCCCTGATTTCAGCGGGACCGTATAGTTGAGCGGCAGGCGCCCGCCATCCGCATAGATCGTCTGGCCGGTGATGTAAGAGGCTGCGTCCGATGCCAGAAAGGAGGCGATCGAAGCGATCTCGGAGGGTTCTCCGATCCGTCCCATTGGGGTGCGCGACAAGATGCGGTTGCGGGCCGCCGGATCGGCATTCACCGACGCCAGCATCTCGGTCATGATCGAGCCCGGGCCGATCGCATTGACCCTGATCCCGTAGGCGGCCAATGCCAGCGCCATCACCTTGGTCAATTGGTTCACGCCGCCCTTGGAAATCGAGTAGGGCACCTGGTTGGCGATCGCGAACACTGCGTTGATCGACGACATATTCACGATCGCGCCAGGCGCGCCGCCTCCCTCGACCTTGTCGACCATGAAGCGGGCGACCGCCTGCCCGGCCAGGAAGGAGCCCTTGAGATTGACGCCGAGCACGCGGTCGAAATCCTCTTCCGACAGATCGAGGAACTCGGCCCCATGGACGATGCCGGCGTTGTTGACGAGGATGTCGATATCGCCAAAGGCATCGAGCGTCGCGGCGACCATATTGTGAACGTCGAGGCGCCGCGCCACGTCAGCCGTGACGAAGCGCGCATCTCCCAATTTCTTCAGGTCTGCCTCGGCCCGTTCTCCCTTTTCGGAATCGATGTCGGCGAACATGACGCGCGCCCCATCGCGCAACAAGCGCTCTGCGATCGCGTAGCCGATACCGCCGGCCGCACCTGTTACGATTGCCGTCTTACCATCGAGCGCCATCGGCCTGTTCCTTGCGATTGATCGCAGCGTCTATACCGGTGGATTGCAGATCGAAGCAAGACTAGCCGCGGCGCATCAGGCGTTTGGCGAATTGGCGTGCGCGCAGCTCGGCGTCTTCAGCCCAAGCCAGGCTGCGGGTCATCATGCCGGTAGGCCCAACGACCAGCGTTCCCATCGGAATGGTCCCGTCCCACAGGCCGGTGATCACGTGTCCGCCACCGGTCGTGGCGGAATTCATCCAGTGATGACGTCCCTTATAGAAGGCCTCCAGGATCAGATATTCGAGTATTAGGCCGGGGCTGAACTTGCGATAGGTTTCGTCATAGGCGCATTTCGGCGTGAAGAGTGTGTCGCCGGTGCCGATGTTGATGCTGACAGCGATCGGCTGGCCGTCGAGCAGGAGGCTGTCGACGCTGGTAAAACCGCCTGCAGTGCCCGCGAAAGCCTGGCGCGCGTAGGTGGCATCCTCGTGCTTTGCCAGGAAGGACGTCCCCCGAGCACCCTTCCAGCCGGAATGTTCGATCTGCAGAAAGTCCTCAAGACGCCGCGCCACCGTCCGCGGGTCGCTCACACGTTCGAACCGAACTTCGCCCTGCTGCGCAAGCCGTTCCAAGTTCTTTTGCAGCGACTTGGCTCTCTTCTTGCCGATGACATCGCGCACATGCGTCTTGAAATCGCCGGCCCTGCGCGTCAGCATCGGCCGGTCATAGCTGCGCGCGTCGATGACGCTCATCCCGTGCGCGACCGCCTTACGCCGCATCAGCGTGGCGAAGCGGCCGTCGAGCTGGACATGGGGGAGAACCCAGCGGCGGGGTGCGCCGACGCCCTCTGCAGCGAACTTTAGGAATCCGTCAATGGCTGTTTCCGCATGTTCGCCGCTGATCAACGGCACGCCGTCCGATTGATAGATATTGAGATTGGATCGCGCATATCCGGCCGGCTTCACGCTGCGATAGGGGAGGAGGCCGATCAGTTTGCGGCTCGACCTCAAATGAAGTGCCAGTACACGGTCGCTTCCACGCTTGGGCAGGCAATTGAGGCTTGCGGCGACGATCTGGCGATCGAAAAACGGGTTCTCGTCAAGCGCATCGGCCGCCAGCGCGTCCCACTGACCGGCCATCTGCAGCGCTTCGCGGGCGCCAATGAGGCTTGTCTGACACTCGCCAGAAGTGGCCCACTCCTGTGCGGGCGCCTGCAGGCGCAGCGCTGCATAGACCATCAGCAACTCGGGGACCGCGATCTGCATCATGGATCAGCCTTTCGGAAAGTCACGCTCGCAAGCGCCTGCGTTCCCAATGGCAGGAACAATCCCAGCCGCGCATGTGCGAAGAATGCGAGCAAGAGGCCTCGCACAAGAAGGGCGATCATGCTCGCGGACGCAGCACCCGCCATGCCGTAGACAGGAATTAGCGCGAAATTGAGCGCCAGATTGACGCCGAGCGCCAGTGCGAAGACGGCCGAGCAGATACGCTCCTGTCCGGTCATGTTCAGGATATCCTGACCCGGCCCCAGGCCGCACTGGAAGACGATGCCCAACGACAGCAACACGACGGCCGTCGACGCCGTCTCGTAGCCGGGACCGAACAAGGCGAGCAGCCAGGGCGCCAAAACGGCAAGCCCGATCGTGCCTGTGAGCGCCAGGCCCGCCGACAGCGCCGTCACCGCCGACACCAGAGATTGCAGACGCTGCCGATCACCCGGCGCCGACAGAGGCGGGTATTTCTGAGCCGTAGCCGCCGAAATGCCATAGGGCACATAGGCGAGGATCTGGGCCAGCCGCGTCGCGGCGAAATAGAAGGCGACAATCTCCGGCGGCATGAACAGGCCCAAAATAAGGATGTCGGCATTGTAGAAAAGCAGCTCCGACGCATCGAGAAGCGACAGGGGCACGGCGGTCCGCAACCACAACCGCCGCTCGTAAAGCGGAGCGATGCCGCGAAGAAGCGGCCCGAGCGCGCGCCACAACAGCGCCGCCTGCACGCAAATGCTGGCCACCAGCCCTGCGACCGTGAACGCCATGATCGTGAACGCGTCGGCGTCGAGGCCAAGCACCATCATCGAGCCGATGCCGGCAATGATCGCCAGATGGCGCAGCAGGATCGCCGGCGCGATGCCGAGATGCGGGCGATCAAGGCCGCGTGCGACCGATTCCAGAACGTCCTGCAGCACGATCAGCGGCACGACGGCAAAGGCGAGCGTGGCGAGCGCCACGATGCGCAGATCGAGGCCGAAAAGACCCGACCGAACAAGGAGGATGGCGGTAAGCGCGGTGAGGACGGCGGCGCCAAGCGCAAGTTGAAGCGCGAATCGGACGACGCCGGCGGCAAGGTCCGGCCGTTCCTGGGCGGAATAGCCAGATAGAAAGCGGCAGACGAGTTGGCTGGTGCCGACCGTCGATCCATGGCCGAGCAGCAGGAGCCAGACGAGGATCAGCGCATACTGGCCAAAGGCTTCGGCGCCCGCATGGCGCGAGGCCAAGACCTGCGCGCCAAGCGCAAGCGCCGCGCCCGCCAGCCGCACGCAGATGACGATCAGGCCCGAAGACACGAAGCCGTCGCCGGACTGCGACAGCCGGCCTGCATGAGCCCTGAGCCGCGCCCACGGAGCGGTGGCAGCGTCGGTCGCCGTCACGGAACCCACCGAGCCGCGCTGGCTAAGCGATCCTGGCGTTGCCTCATCCGAACCAACAGTCTTCCGCCTTCCCCGCATATCCTGCTAGATCGTTCAGTAGACGATCGACGTGTAAAAGGGGTTAAGCGAACGGATCGCGTTTGACGGGTTGCTCCCGAACCGGAACATGCGCCGGCCGCGCTATGCGCTCTGCCCGAGCCCCTTTGCCTTCAACGCTTCCGCGATCTCGTCGAGGATCGCCGGATCGTCGATGGTCGATGGCATCTGCCAGTCCTCGTCGTCGGCGATCTTCTGCATCGTCGCGCGCAGGATTTTGCCGGAGCGCGTTTTCGGCAGACGCTTGACCGGCACAACGGTCTTAAGGGCCGCGACTGGGCCGATCTTTTCGCGCACCAGCGTCACGATCTCCTTCTCGATCTCTGCTTCGGGACGCGCAACACCAGCGTTCAAGACAACGAAGGCACAGGGGATCTGGCCCTTCATGGCATCGGCCGTGCCGATGACGGCGGATTCGGCAATGTCGGGATGTTCGGCCACGATCTCCTCCATCGCACCCGTCGACAGGCGATGACCGGCGACATTGATGATGTCATCGGTGCGCGCCATGACGAAGATATAGCCGCCGTCATCCACAATACCGGCGTCGGACGTCCGGTAATAGCCTGGAAATTCCTTGAGATAGGTGTCGAAGAAGCGATCCTCGGCGTTCCAGAGAGTCGGCAGGCATGCGGGCGGCAAAGGCAGCTTGATGACGACATTGCCGAGCGTCCCGTTGGCGACCGGATGACCGGCATCGTCGAAAATGCGCACGTCGTAACCAGGCATCGGCACGCCCGGCGAACCGTATTTCACCGGCAAGGCACCGAGGCCGACCGGGTTGTGGCTGATGGGCGCGCCCGTTTCCGTCTGCCACCAATGATCGATGACCGGCTTTTGAAGATGCTTCTCGGCCCATTTGACGGTTTCGGGGTCTGCCCGCTCGCCCGCCAGAAACAGCGTACGGAAGCGTGACAAATCATAGCGTGCAATATGCTCGCCCTTCGGGTCCTGGCCCTTGATCGCCCGAAATGCCGTCGGCGCGGTGAAGAGGGCGGCCACGCCGTGCTCTTCAATGACCCGCCAATAGGTACCGGCATCGGGCGTGCCGACGGGCTTGCCTTCGAAGAGCACCGTCGTGCAGCCGTGAAGAAGCGGGGCGTAAACGATGTAGGAGTGACCGACCACCCAGCCGACATCTGACGCTGCCCAGAAGACCTCGCTCGGCTTGATGCCGAACTCGTTTTCCATCGACCAGGCGAGCATGACCATGTGGCCGCCATTGTCGCGCACGACGCCCTTGGGTTGGCCAGTCGTGCCGGAGGTGTAGAGAATGTAGAGCGGATCGGTCGCCTTGACGGGCACACAAGCGATCTCCCGTCCATCGGCCTTGGCCTTCGCGACGGCGGTCGCGTAATCGATGTCGCGTCCCGGCTCGAGTTCGCAGCCGAGCTGCTCGCGTTGAACGACGATGCAGGTCTCAACTTTGTGATCGGCCTTCGCCATCGCTGCGTCGAAGAGCGGCTTGTAGGCGATCGTCCGGCCCGGCTCCAGGCCGCATGATGCCGTGATAATGGCCTTCGGCTTGGCGTCGTTGATGCGGGTGGCAAGCTCGCGCCCGGCAAAACCGCCAAAGACGACCGAATGGAGGGCACCGATCCGCGCGCAAGCAAGCATCGCGATGACGGCTTGCGGGATCATCGGCATATAGAGGATGACCCGGTCGCCCTTGCCGATGTCCTGATCGGCAAGCACGGCTGCAAGGGCGACGATCTCTGCCTTCAACTCGCCATAGGTAAGCTTGCTTTGCGTGCCCGTCATCGGGCTGTCATGGATCAGAGCCAGTTGATCGGCGCGGCCATTGGAGACGTGGCGGTCGACGGCGTTGTGGCATGTGTTGCAAACAGCATCAGGAAACCATCGACCGTAGGCGCCGGCGGCAGGATCGAAGATCGCCTTCGGCGGCTCGATCCATTCGACAAGCTTCGCCGCCTCGCGCCAGAAGCCTTCAGGATCGGCTTGCCAAGCCGCATAAGTTTCGTGATAGCGCGATGCCATGGCGTTTTCCCTTTTTCATCATGAGTAGCCTCGGCGGGGCGCACAAGTCCACTCCAATGAAAGCCGGACCGGCGGCAGAATGCCTGCTATAGGGTCAGGGGAACGATGACGACGCGGGAGCAAGCATGCAGTCGAAAGTGGTGATGTTCCTGTTCATCGCCGCCATGGTGGTGCAGGTGATCAAGCCGATCGGCCTGCCCGGGCTCAAGAAGCGCGGCGATTTCTGGAAGATCGCGGCGGGCGCGATCCTCGTCATGATGCTGACCGTGCTGATCCGGCCGTATTAATGCGCGTCAGGCCTGCTTTTCCAGATCAGGCGACCATTTGCCTTGAGCGGCCAGGCCGTTCATCTTGGCGCGGTGGATAAAGGCAGATTGGGCGGCGGTGACGTTTTCCTTCTTGCCGGCCCACGCCTTTTGCGGCGCGGCCTGAAGCGCGCGGCCATAGGAGAAGGTGAGCTTCCAGGGCAGCGGACCCATCGCATTCATCGCGTTGAGATTGGCCGTCGCCTCCTCGTCGGACTGGCCGCCCGACAGGAACGCAATGCCGGGAACCGCGACCGGCACCGTCTCCCGGAAGAGCTTCAGCGTCATCTCGGCGACCTGCTCCGGGATGGCCCTGGTGCCCGACTTCTTGCCTGGAATGACCATGTTCGGCTTCAAGATCGTGCCCTCAAGGGCGACATCGGAGGCGTAGAGCTCAGAATAAAGCTGCAACAGCGTCGCCTTGGTCACCTCGTAGCAGGTGTCGATGTCGTGGGCGCCGTCCATCAACACTTCCGGCTCGACGATGGGCACGATGCCGGCTTCCTGGCACAGGGCCGCATAGCGTGCCAGAGCATGGCAGTTGGCATCTATCGCGGTTGGCGACGGGATGCCTTCTTCCTCGTCGATGTCGATCACCGCCCGCCATTTGGCAAAGCGTGCGCCAAGCTTGTGGTAGTCGGCGAGGCGCTCGCGCAAGCCATCGAGCCCTTCCGTCACCGTCTCGCCCGGAAAGCCGGCAAGGGGCTTGGCACCAGCATCGACCTTGATCCCGGGGATGGCGCCGGACGCCTTGATCAGATCGACCAAGGGGGTGCCGTCGGCAGCCTTCTGGCGGATCGTCTCGTCAAAGAGAATGACGCCTGAGATATGGTTCTTCATCGCCTCCGTGGAACGGAAGAGAAGCTCGCGATAGTCGCGCCTGTTGTCCTCGGTGGACTCGACCCCGATCGCATCGAAGCGCTTCTTGATGGTGCCGGAGCTCTCGTCGGCCGCCAGGATGCCCTTGCCGTCGGCCACCATGGCGAGCGCGATGTCTTCGAGACGTTCCGTCATTGCTGCAATTCTCCTGATCGACACAATGTTAGCCATGGCGCATAGCAGAAGAGTTGGAGAAACGGAATGCCGGCCGCAGCTTCGCCGCAGGCGCAACCGCTTTTCATTTGTCCGTCGGATGGTCTAGTGTCGCACCCATGTTCATTCCGTTCTTTCTCGAGCTCAAGGCCGCCCGCCTTCCGGTTTCGCTGCGTGAATATCTGACTTTGCTCGAGGGCATGGAGGCGCATCTCGTCGATTACGACGTCGAGGGCTTCTACTATCTGGCGCGCAGCGCGCTGGTGAAGGACGAGCGCCATATCGACCGCTTCGACCGGGTCTTCGGCCACGTCTTCAAGGGTGTCGAAGCGGTTGCCGGGGAAGGCGCGCTCGACCCGGCGAGCCTGCCTGATGAGTGGCTGCGAAAGCTCGCCGAAAAGCACCTTACCGACGAGGAAAAGAAGCTCGTCGAGGCGTTCGGCGGCTTTGACAAGCTGATGGAGACCCTGAAGAAGCGGCTGGAAGAGCAAAGGGGCCGTCATCAAGGCGGCTCAAAATGGATCGGCACCGCCGGCACCTCCCCTTTCGGCGCCTATGGCTACAACCCGGAAGGCGTGCGGATCGGCCAGCACGAAAGCCGCCACCGGCGCGCCGTCAAGGTCTGGGACAAGCGAGAATTCAAGAACTTCGACGATTCCGTCGAGC
>CAZEEC010000047.1:13314-15732 GCA_964511105.1 uncultured Mesorhizobium sp. | reverse complement strand
GGCGCGTTCACGGCGACGATCATGTCGGCCAATGTCTTCCTGATCATCATTCCGAACCAGAAGATCGTGGTCGCCGATTTGAAGTCCGGTCGCGCGCCGGATCCGAAATATGGCCGGATCGCCAAGCAGCGCTCGACCCACAACAATTATCTGACGTTGCCCGTCATCTTCCTGATGCTGTCGAACCACTATCCGCTGGCATTCGCGACCGAATACAACTGGGTGATCGCCTCGCTGATTTTCATCATCGGCGTCCTGATCCGGCATTATTTCAACACCATGCATGCGACCGGGGCCAAGCCGCACTGGACCTGGGGCGCATCGATGGTGCTCTTCATCGTCATCATGTGGCTGTCGACGGTTCCGGCCGCTTTGACCGGCGAGCCGCGCGCTTCGGCGCGTGCCGAAACTCTGATGGCATCGGCCCATTTTCCGGCCGTGCGCGACACGGTGATGGGCCGCTGCGCCATGTGCCACGCAACCGATCCGGGCTGGGAGGGCATTTATTTCGCGCCCAAGAACGTCCGTCTCGACACGGAGGCGGCGATCGCCGAACAGGCGCGCGAGGTCTATCTCCAATCCGGCCGCAGCCACGCCATGCCGCCCGGCAATGTTTCCGGCATGACCGATGAGGAACGCCGGCTCCTCGTAACTTGGTTCGAGGAGCGATGATGTCCAGCCTGCTTCTGCGCGGCCGAGTGCTGACCTTTCTTGCCGAGCCCGACAGCGTGGAGGATCGCGCCGCCTATCGCTACGAGGCCGATGGCGGGCTCCTGATCCGCGATGGCATCATCGCCGCTGTAGGCGATTTCGACGCGATCGCCGCCGAGGCGGGCGAAGAGGTGGAAATCGTCGACCACCGCCCGAACCTGATTCTGCCCGGCTTCATCGACGCGCATGCCCATTTCCCGCAGATGCAAGTGATTGCCAGCTATGGGACTGAGCTTCTCGAATGGCTGAACCGCTATACCTTCCCGGAGGAGGCGCGCTTTGGCGATCTTCAGCACGGACGGCGCATCGCGCGCACCTTCCTCGACGAGTTGATCCGCCATGGCACAACGACCGTCGCCGCCTATTGCTCCGTTCACAAGGAAAGCGCCGACGCCTTCTTCGCGGAAGCGCAAAGCCGCGACATGCTTGTTGTCGGTGGCAAAGTGATGATGGACCGCAACGCGCCCGATGCGGTCATCGATACGCCCCAGTCCTCCTATGACGATACCAAGGCGCTGATCGCGCATTGGCACGGCAAGGGCCGCGGCCACTATGCGATCACGCCGCGCTTTGCCATCACATCCTCGCCGGAGCAAATGGAGATGGCAAAGGCGCTGGCCAAGGAGCATCCTGATCTCCATATCCAGACGCATCTGTCTGAAAACCTTGCCGAGATCGCCTTTACGGCGGAGCTCTACCCGTGGGCCAAGGACTATACCGACATCTACGAGCACTACGGCCTTGCCGGACCGAAGACGCTCTTCGGCCACGCGATTCATCTGTCGGAGCGTGAGGCTGACGCACTTTCGGATGCCGGTTCGGTCGCCGTCTTTTGCCCGACCTCCAACCTCTTTTTGGGTTCCGGGCTGTTCGACTATCAGCGCTACCGGCGCCGGCCAAAGCCGCTCAGGATCGCGGCCGCCACCGATGTCGGCGGCGGTACGAACTACTCCATGCTGCGCACCATGGATGAGGGCTACAAGGTTATCGCGCTCAATGGTGACAAGCTGAACCCGCTGGCCTCGTTCTGGCAGATGACGCTCGGCAACGCTAAAGCCCTGTCGCTCGCGGACAGGATCGGGACGCTCGACGTTGGCACGGATGCCGATCTCGTCGTCCTCGATGCCGGCGCGGCGCCAGTCATGCGGCTTCGCATGGAGCGGATCGAAACGCTCGCCGAAGAACTCTTTTTGCTGCAGACCCTGGGCGACGATCGCTGCGTGCGCGAGGTTTATGTGGCTGGCAAGCCCGCAAAGAGCGATCTGCGAGACTGAATGATTTGGGTGTGCTTGTGAGTGCTTTGCCATGACCGTCCCCCGCACCCTCTTCACCTCCATTTTCTCCGCCGCGATCGCCGCCGCCGATCCTGAACGCACTATTCGCGACCATCTGCCGAAGCCTCCCAAGGGTCGTACCATCGTAATCGGTGCCGGAAAGGGCTCGGCGCAGATGGCGTGCGCGTTGGAGAAGGCGTGGGACGGACCGCTCGAAGGCGTTGTCGTTACGCGCTACGGCTATGGCTGCGCGTGCGAGCGCATCGAGATCATCGAAGCGGCCCATCCGGTGCCGGACGAGGCCGGGCTTGCCGCCTCTAAAAGACTGCTGCAGGCGGTTGAAAATCTCACCGCCAACGACCTCGTGATCGCGCTGATCTCCGGCGGTGGCTCGGCGCTCCTGCCGGCGCCGCCGCCCGGTTTGACGCTCACC
>CAZEEC010000047.1:0-13214 GCA_964511105.1 uncultured Mesorhizobium sp. | reverse complement strand
CGGATCGATCTGCCGACGGCCGTGACGGCACATCTCAATTCGCCAGCCGCCGACGCGCCGCATCCGGACGATCCGTTCTTCGCGCGCAATGACGTGCGGATCGTCGCGTCGGCGGCGCAATCCCTGGAAGCGGCGGCCTTGGCCGCGCGCGACCATGGCGTCGAAGCCGTGATCCTTTCGGACGCGATCGAAGGGGAGGCGCGCGAGATCGGCAAGATGCACGCGGCGATCGCGCGCGAGATCGCGCTTCGCAACCGCCCGTTCCGCAAGCCGGTGCTGCTTTTGTCGGGCGGCGAGACGACGGTGACCTTGTCGCAAAAAGGCGGCAGGGGCGGGCGCAACACGGAGTTCCTCCTGTCGCTGGCGCTCGGGATCGAGGGCTTCGACAATATCCACGCCTTTGCCGCCGATACCGATGGAATTGACGGGTCAGAGGAGAATGCCGGCGCCTTTGCAGACGGCACCACAGCAGCGCGGTTGCGCGCCGTTGGTCTCGATCCACGGGCTCTCCTTGCGCGTCACGACGCCCGGGCGGCCTTCGATGCCTTGGGCGATCTGTTTTCGCCCGGCCCGACCGGCACGAATGTCAACGATCTGCGCGCGGTGCTGATCAGCGCCTGACGTTCACGCCGCCATCAAGTCCTTCACCTTCCTCATGTCGGCCACGAACCGCGCTCGCTCGGCCTCGGCATCACCTCGATCTCGAATGCGCAGGATGAAGGAGGGGTGGACGGTGATGAAGACCCGCAATTCGTCCGGCCGCGTCATCACCTCGCCGCGCATTTTGGTCACCGGAATCGTTTTTCCAAGAAGCGATTGCGCCGCCGTCGCGCCCAGCGCCACGGCGAGGTCCGGCTTGATGAATGAGAGTTCCTGATCCATCCACCAGCGGCAGGCTTGCACTTCGCCGGCGTTCGGCTTGGAGTGGATGCGCCGCTTGCCGCGCGGCTCGAATTTGAAATGCTTGACCGCGTTGGTGACATAGGTGATGCGCCGGTCGACGCCGGCCTCTTCCAGAACGCCGTCGAAGACCTTGCCGGCCGGCCCCACGAAAGGATGCCCCGCAATATCCTCCTGATCCCCCGGTTGCTCGCCGACGAAGACGATGCGCGCGTCCGGCGGGCCTTCGCCGAAGACGGTCTGCGTTGCGTTGCGCCACAGCGGGCAGCGGCGGCATCCTTCAGCCTGCGCGCGCGCCTCTTCCAACGAGGCCGCAGGCAAGTCGGGTTCACCTGCATCGTCGGTTGCCGACCAGTATCTTTCCTGGATCTTGGCGTGATGCGGCGCGGGCATGGTGGGCATCCTTTCGATCATGTCTCGGGCAGCCTTATCCGCGCCCCTGATCATGTCTGGAATGAGAACGGCCTCGGGAAGGTTCCTCCAATATTTCTTCGGCATCTCGGCCTGCATGGCTTTCACCTTCAGCCGCGCGGGGTTGAAGATGTTGGTGAAATAGGTGCGCCAGAGATCTTCCGTGGCGTCGGCGGCCGGCGCCTCGGTCTTTGACGCACCGGGGCCGATCGACAGGTTTTGGCCGTCCCACGCGGCGGTGCCTTTCGGTGTCAGGATAGTCCACTTCATGCCGGTGAACCGGCGCAGGAAAAAGGGCGCATTGCGCGCGACGATGAAATGGTCGGGCTCGAACCAGGCGACGCAGCGTCTGTCCTCGCCTTCGCCGATCTCCACGAACCGGACGAAAGCGCGCATCTTGTGGATGTCGCGGCGGACGGATTCCGCCATGTCGTGAAGCTTGCCGACATCCGCGTCGGAGGCGATCTTCAGCAGATGCGGTTCGTCCCGCAACCGATATAGAATGCGGTAGAGCAGCGCAAAACGCGCTGGGTCCGAGTGGCAGACGACTCGCTCGGCCTGCTCCATGAAGTCGCGGGGCACGTTGAGGCTCGCCACGGACTTGGCTTCGGGCAAAGGCGTTTTGGCTGCGAACAGATCATCGCTCTCGCCGACGCTCCAGGCGATGTCGGCCGGAGCAACACCGTTCGTCACAAGCCTGCGCGCCGCATCGCGCCACTCGGTGAAGTCGGCCTCGCTCTCGAGGCAGACCGTGAAGCCCGAAGAGGCGGAACGAACTGCTTGGTTCATCAGAACAAACTCAGTTGCACCGCCTCGGGAACGAGCCGTGCCCGCAGTTGTTCCTGGTCCGTGGTGCGGCCCGGCGACCAGCCGTCGGCGACGATGAACGGCCGCACCTTGGCGATCGATTGGCAAAGCCTGCCGACGTCTTCGAGTCGCAGGCGCCGATAGCGGCGCGCTTCGAGCATCTTCTTGACCACCTTGGTGCCGAACCCGGGCACGCGCAACAGCATCTCGCGCGGCGCGCGGTTGACGTCGACGGGAAAGGCGCCGCGATTGGCAAGCGCCCAGGCGAGTTTCGGGTCGATCTGAAGGTCGAGCATCCCGTCCGGACGGTCGGCGACGATCTCATGCCGGTCGAAGCCGTAAAACCGCATCAGCCAGTCGGCCTGATAGAGCCGATGCTCGCGCATCAAGGGAGGCTGCAAGAGCGGCAATGCCGAGGACGCATCGGGGATGGGGCTGAATGCGGAATAATAGACCCGGCGCAGATGATAACTGCCGTAAAGCCGCGCGCTGGTGCCAAGCACGTCCGCGTCGCTCGTTGTGTCGGCGCCGATGATCATCTGCGTCGATTGACCGCCCGGCGCAAAGCGCTGGCGCATCTTGGTCTTTAGCGTTGGCTCCGCCTTTTCTTCGATCTTGGCGCGCAGCCTGGCCATCGACAGCCGGATTGTCTGCGGCCGCTTTTCCGGCGCCAGCCGCTTCACCCCCTCATCCGTCGGCAGTTCGACATTGATCGACAGCCGGTCGGCATGGATGCCGGCCTGTTCGAGGAGTTCGGGCGCACATTCGGGAATGGTCTTCAAGTGAATGTAGCCGGCGAATTTGTGCTCGACCCGCAAACAGCGCGCGATCTCGACCATCTCGCTCATCGTCTCGTCCGGCGAGCGGATGACGCCGGAGGACAGAAACAGTCCCTCGATATAGTTGCGTTTGTAGAACTCGAGCGTCAGCGTCACGACCTCGTCGATCGTGAACCTCGCTCGCTTCACATTCGAGGATGAGCGATTGATGCAATAGCTGCAGTCATAGATGCAAAAATTGGTCAGGAGGATTTTCAGGAGCGAAATGCACCGCCCGTCTGGCGCGTAGGAATGACAGATGCCCATCCCCTCCGTCGAGCCGATGCCGCCCGAGTTTAGCGAGTCGCGCTTTGCCGCTCCCGAAGAAGCGCAGGACGCGTCATATTTGGCAGCATCTGACAGGATTGCGAGCTTGTCGCGAATGGAAAGAGCGGTCATGCGTTCATGATATGTTCTTTATCTCCGGCCGGCCACAAAATTCTGCGTGATGTTCAACTGGCAATGTCGATGACGCCGCATTCGCCAGTCTCGGCGCCGAAGGCGAGGCGGCGGCCGTCGCGGTCCCAGCCCATCGAGGAGATGGCACCGGTGCGGGGCCGGCGCAAAAGCACCTCCTTGGCGTCGGCTACCCGCACGGCCAGTACCATCCCGTCGCCATAGCCGATTGCCAGGATCTCCTCCGTCGGATGAAACTGGACGGCGGTCGCCATCGTGTCGCCGCGTGTGCCGAGTTCGACCGGCGCCTTGCCCATCGGCCCGTCCTTGCTCTGGAACGGCCACACGATCGCCGCCGGCGCTCCTGAGCTTGCCAGCCACTTGCCTTTCGGGCTCCAGGACAGGCTTCGCACCTTGGCCGGATAGCCGGTCATGCGCATATGCTTGCCGTCGGCGAGGCGCCAGCCATGCAGCGCATTTTCCTGCATTGCCGTCACCACGAAATTGCCGTCGGGGGAGAAGGTGACGCCGATATGGGCGCCCGTCCACTCAAGCTCGGCGGGTTTGCCGGAGGCGGCCGGAAAATGCATCGTCACGCCATTATAGCGCGCGACCGCGACTCGCATTCCCTTCGGGGCGAAGGAAATCGCCTCCGCCGTGCGCGCGTGGTCGAAACTTTTCATCGTCCCGTCGGGCAGGCGCACATGCGCGGTGCGGCCTGTCGCGAAGGCCGCTGCGTTGCGCGGGCCTGCGGAGATCGCGGACACCCATTTGCGGCCGAGTTCGGCGAGCACCTCGCTAGATCCGTCGGAGGCAATGGACACCGCCTTGCCATCCTCGCCGCCGCTCAAGAGCCGGTCGCGGGCCTCGTTCGGCACGGCGCACAGCAGTCCGCCCGCATGCGCCTCGACCTGCTTATGGCCATAGTCGAGGCGGTGGACGGTTCCGTCCGCGAGCGCGAAATGCGGGATGTCGGAAATGAAGGCCGCCGTGATGCAATGGGCGGCCAGATCGAGTGGAGCGACGGTCGGCATCAGGCGGCTTCGGGCTGGACTTGGCAGGCCTCGAAGGTACGACGCAGCCGCTCTTCGTCGAGATCGCGGCCGATGAAGACGAGCCGGCTTTCCCGCTTCTCGCCATCTTTCCAGGCGCGTTGATGGTCGCCTTCGAGGATCATGTGGACGCCCTGGACGACATAGCGCTCGGGGTCGTCCTTGACGGCGATGATGCCCTTCAGCCGCAGGATGTTCGGCCCGTCGATCTGGGTCGTTTTTTCGAGCCATGGGAAGAACCGCTTCGGGTCCATGTCGCCGCCGCGCAGCGAGATCGACTTCACGCCCGCATCGTGAATCGGCGAGGCATGAGCATGGTCGTGATCATGGTGGTGGTCGTGACCGCAATCGGGGCCGCAGACGTGGTCGTGGTCATGATCGTCGTGGTCGAGAAAATGCGGATCGTTGTCGAGCGCGCGCGCCAGATCGAACGCGCCGCGATCGAGCACTTCGCCCAGATCGACGGCCGACCGCTCGGTCCGGTGAATACGCGCCGCGGGATTGATCCGGCGGATCGAAGCTTCGACCTCGCGCAATTCGTCCTCGCTGACGAGGTCCGTCTTGTTCAAGACGATCACGTCGGCGAAAGCGATCTGGTCGGCCGCCTCACGCGAATCCTTCAGCCGCAGCGGAAGATGCTTGGCATCGACCAGCGCCACGACGGCATCGAGCTTTGTCTTCGCGCGCACGTCGTCATCCATGAAGAAGGTCTGAGCGACGGGCGCCGGATCGGCAAGACCGGTCGTCTCCACCAGGATTGCGTCGAAGCGGCCGGGGCGGCGCATCAGCGTCTCGACCGTGCGGATCAGATCGCCGCGCACCGTGCAGCAGATGCAGCCATTGTTCATCTCGTAAATTTCTTCGTCCGATTCCACGATCAGGTCGTTGTCGATGCCGATCTCGCCGAACTCGTTGACAATGACGGCGTAGCGCTTGCCGTGGTCTTCGGTGAGAATGCGGTTCAAGAGCGTCGTCTTGCCGGAGCCGAGATAGCCGGTGAGGACGGTAACGGGGATCTGTGTCTGCGCGTCGGACATGAACGCGTCTCCTTGGCTGGAAGCGAATGCGAGGTCGGCTCCATATAGGACCGGTGCCCGCCATTTGCACGGGATTTACCGAAGCGTCGCCAGGTCGAATGTCCGAACATCGCGGAGGAGGTCGACCAGGCCCGCCACCGTATGGTCGAGGATGCGCTCGCCCTTTTGCGCCGTGGCGGCCGCGGCATTGCCTGTCACGCCCTGTGGCGACAGGTCGGACATCTTCCATCCGAACGCGTGCGGGCCATAGGCGCGCAGATGGGTGAACCGCTGCTCGAAACTCGACTGGGCCGAGCCAAAGTCTTCCGCCTTCGACATATCCACGAGGTCGGGCCGGATCGCGAGCATCACCGAGGTTTCGATCAGCCCGCCATGGATGCCGATCGCCCGTTCCTGCGGGCTGACGATGTCGGCTGGATAGCCGAATCGGGTCCAACTCGTCGTAACGGCCAGCATGTTATGCCGCACCCGCAGTTCGGTCGCCACGATTGTCATCAAGGGTGAATTGCCGCCATGCGCGTTGAGCATGACGAACTTTTTCGTGCCGGACTGGGCCTGTTGCGCGCCGATCGCGATCCAGCGCTGGGTCGCCTCATCGAAGCCGAGCGTGCGGCTGCCGTCGACATGCATGTGCTCGACTGAATAGCCGACCGGCTCGACCGGCAGAAAGGCGATCGGCTCGCCGGACAGGCGCCCTTTCAGCCGGGCGACAATTGCCCCGGCGATGAGCGTGTCCGTTTCGAAGGGCAGATGCGGCCCATGCTGCTCCGTCGCGCCGAGCGGCAGCACGGCGATTTCGGCGGGGGCATGTGCGTCGTTGGCTGTCATCATCCAGAACCTGGCCCGCGATCGATCGGCATCGGTGTCATCTAGCAGCGACGAATGAGTGGCAGCAAGACAGCGGGGCAGCCGATCCCACCGCCTCACACCGGTCTGCGATTGTTCGGCTTGCGGCTTGCACTTGCCCCCTGAAGCTTCCAAAGACAGTCAGCCCCAATCGGATGCCGTGCCGTGCCCAAGCTGACAGTTTCGCCAAATGCTGCCACGCCGTTATCGGCGATCCTGCTCGTTCTTGCCGCGGGTTTGACCTTTTCGTGCCTTGATACCAGCGCAAAATACCTCGTCGTCTCCGGCATGGACGCCACTTTCGTCGCCTGGGTGCGCTTCGCGGTCCACGTCGTTCTGGTGCTGATCCTTTTTCGGGCGTGGTCGAACCGGTCGATGTTCGTCACCGTCAGCCTGCCGCGCCAGATCGTCCGCGGCGTCTTCCTGTTCGGCTCGACCTTCTTCAACTTTCTGGCGCTGCAAACCCTGCAACTGGCCGAAACCGTCTCGATCTTCTTTTTCGCGCCGATGGTCATCACCGCGCTGGCTGGCCCGCTGCTTGGCGAGTGGGCGGGCTGGCGCCGCTGGCTTGCCGTCCTCGTCGGCTTCGTCGGCGTGCTCGTCATCACCCGCCCTGGCTATGGAACGTTCGAACTCGGCCACGTCTATGCGTTGGGCGCTATGCTCTCCTATTGTCTTTACGTTGTCATGACGCGGCAGATGGGCGCGACGGAAACGGCCGCGAGCCTGATTTTTTATTCCGCGCTTGCTCCGGTCGTGCTGATAGCGCCGACGGTGCCGTTTACCGGCTCTGTCCCTGGAACCGGCCTGCAATGGGTGGTGCTCCTGTCGCTTGGGTTTTACGGCGCGTTCGGTCACTGGCTGCTGATCCACGCCTACAAGCAGGCGACCGCCTCGGCGCTCGCGCCATATCCCTACCTGCAAATGGTATGGATGATCGGGCTTGGCTATCTCGTCTTTGCCGATCTTCCCGACCGCTGGACGCTCGCGGGTTCCGCGATCATCGTGACGAGCGGGCTTTACATCGTCCACCGCGAAAACCGGCTGCGTCTGCGCAGCCGGTCCATGCCGAACTCGGAAGCCCGCGACCTGGCACGGAAACTTTGACTCTTCCCAACCCGCCGACATCGCCTTAAACAGTTTAATCGATGTCGACCGGGGAGGGGACCTCTGGCTCAGAAGATCAAATTGTCGACCATTGCAGATGCGCTTGGCGTGTCGACGGCGACGGTCTCGCTGGCGCTGCGCGACAGTCCGCTTGTCGCGGTTGCGACACGCGACCGGATCAAGGCGCATGCGCGCGAGATCGGCTATATCTACAATCGCCGGGCGGCCAGCTTGCGTACATCACGGTCGGGCATTGTCGGCGTCGTCGTCCATGACATCATGAACCCGTTTTTCGCCGAGATCCTGAGGTCGATCGAACATGAACTGGATCGGTCGCGGCAGACCTTCATTCTATCCAATCATTACGACCAGTTGGAAAAGCAGCGCACCTTCATCGACACGCTTTTGCAATTGGGTGCGGACGGGGTCATCATGTCGCCGGCCATCGGAACGCCCGCGTCCGACATCGCGCTTGCGGAGGATAACGGCCTGCCCGTGGTCCTCATCGCCCGGTCGGTGCAGGGCGCAGATGTGCCGGTTTTCCGCGGCGACGACGCCTTCGGCATCGGCCTTGCGACCGATCATCTGATCGAGCTCGGCCATCGGCGGATCGCCATGATCGGCGGCACCGATCAGACTTCGACCGGGCGCGAACGCTATCGCGGCTATGTCGTGGCGATGGAGCGTGCGGGCCTTGAGCCGCGTCGGGAATGGCGCATCCCGGGCCCGCGCACCAAGCAGGCCGGCTTCGATGCCGCCAGCCGGTTCCTCGATCTGCCTGACAGCCCGTCCGCCGCGGTCTGCTGGAACGATCTGGTCGCGATCGGCCTGATGAACGGTCTGGCGCGCGCGCATCTGACGCCGGGCGTCGACATCTCCGTCACCGGCTATGACGACCTCGAAGAGGCGGCGATCGCGATGCCCGCCCTGACGACGGTCTGGAACGGTCAGCGCGAGGTCGGGCGTCAGGCCGCTAAGGCCTTGCTCGACCGGTTGTCGGGAATTGAGATCCATGGCGACCAGGACCTGATCACGCCCGAGCTTCGCATCCGCCAGTCGACCTCGGCTCCACAGCCCGCTAAATCGTGATCCTGCACGCAAGAGGGAATTGCCCATGTCCAAGCCAGATCTGAAATCAGTCACGATCCTCATTCCCGGACGGCTTCACCCGCATGCCGCCGCGCGCCTTGAAGAGACCTTCACCGTCTTGCGCGCCGAGCGGCCCGCTGGCCAAGCGATTTCCTCGCAGCATGCCGCTCAGGTCCGCGGCGTTGCGACTGCGACGATCATCGATGCCTCACTGATCGATTCGCTGCCGCATCTGGAGATCATCGCCAGTTTCGGCGTCGGCTACGACAATGTTGATGCCAGGCATGCCGCCACCCGCAATGTCGTCGTGACCAACACGCCTGACGTCCTGACCGAAGAGGTCGCCGACACCACGATCGGGCTCTTGCTCAATGCGGTGCGTGAGTTTCCAAAGGCCGAACAATGGCTTCGCGATGGACGTTGGGCCGCAGAAGGACCCTACCGTTTGACGCCGGGCACATTGCGTGGCCGCCATGTCGGCATATTCGGAATGGGCCGCATCGGCCTCGCCGTGGCGAGGCGCCTCGAAGCCTTCGGCCTGCCCGTCAGCTACCACAATCGGCGCCCGCTGGAGGGAAGCCCTTACCGTTATTTCGGCAGCCTGCTCGAAATGGCGGCCAATGTGGACACGCTGATCTCGGTCGCCCCGTCGACGCCGCAAACCGAAAAGGCGGTCACAGCTGAAATACTGAAGGCGCTCGGACCCAACGGCGTGTTCGTCAATATCGGCCGCGGCACCACTGTCGATGAGGAGGCGCTGGCGGCTGCTCTTGATGATGGCACCATCATGGCCGCGGGCCTCGACGTCTTTGCCAATGAACCGAACGTTCCTCAAGCGCTGCTTGATGCCCCGAACACCGTCCTTCTTCCTCATGTCGGCTCGGCCACCGTCCACACCCGCGAGGCGATGGCCAATCTTGTCGTCGACAATCTGATCGCCTGGTTTTCGCAGCGTCAGGCATTGACGCCGGTGCCGGAAAGTGTTGTCTCCTGACAAGGCGCATAGGCTAACTTGCCTGCGCTGCAACAAGGGGTTATCCCTTCATTAACCACGACGGTCCAATCTCGGGCGGGAGGCGACACGGAGTGACGACATGAAGATGATTCTTGCCGCTCTCATTGCGACGACCGCGCTCATTGTTGGTCTGTCGCACGGCATGGAAGACGATCCGTTGGCGGCTCACGCCCGAAATGACCAGGCCAATGACTTCATCTTGATTTCCGGCGATGTGGAATGCCGGATCAGTCAGGATGCGGGCAGCGAAAAAATCGCGCGTTTCAAGCTCGAGTCTGCCTGCGCCGGTCCGGCCCATCCGGCGTCCAAGGCGGCGATGATCGAACAGCATGAGGACGGCACGATTGACCTGATAGGCGAGGATGGCAATGCGGTCGTGCGCTTCGCTACGGCGGAAGGCGGCACGCATGTCTCTTACGAGCCGCAGTCGCCGCTCATCCGACTCGTCGCGGTTGATTGATTGATAGAACTATTCGGCCGCGAGGCGTAGCTCCCGGCGTTGCGCTTCGTGCCTCCGCACGGCCTCGCCGAACGCCTCGAAGATCTGCGCCGACGGGCGGTCCGTGTCCGCCCAATATTCCGGATGCCATTGAACGCCGACGGCAAAGGCAGGGGCACCGCGCACCGAGACCGCTTCGACCGTGCCGTCGTCGGCTACAGCCTCGGCCTCCAGGTCGGGCGCCATCGTGCCGATGCCCTGCCGATGCACCGAGTTGACCTGAATCTCACTGGCGCCGAAGATGCCGGCCAGGCAGGACCCCTCCTTGATGCGAACCGGCTGACGGATCGCGAAGCGCTCGTCCTGGCCGACGCCTTCCGGCGCGCGGTGATCCCACATCCCTTCGCCCTTTTGAATCTCGGTAGCCAACGAGCCGCCAAGCGCGACATTGAGTTCCTGAATACCCCGGCAGATCGCAAGCAAGGGCACACCGCGCTCGATCGCCTTGCGGATCAGCGGCATCGTCGTCGCGTCGCGCGCTTCGTCATAAGGCCCGTTGGCTTCGCTGGCGTCGCCGCCATAAAGCGAAGGGTGAACATTCGACTTGGAGCCCGTCAGCAGCACGCCATCGACGCGCGTGAGCAGCCCGTCAAAATCGATCCGTTCCCCCAGTGATGGCAACAGCAAAGGCAGCACACCGGCCTTGAGGAGAGCCGCATCGACATATTGGTGCGGCGTCGCGTGCCAATGATAGTTTTCGAAATGGCGCATGTCGGTGGACACGGCGACGAGCGGCTGGGTCATTTTCGATTTCGTTTCCGAGGGTTGGGGTTGAGCTACCTTAGCGCGGAACACGCCTGCCTCCAAGCATCCCTTCATTGATCGAATCGTTGATGTGACGGCAGCCGATTGAGGCGTTCGATGCTGGACAGCGATGGTGCCCCGTGTATTTATACGCGCCGGCCTCGGGGGGAGGATGGGCGATCACGCCGTGTCGGATTCCCGAATTCCGCTATTTGCAGATCCGTTATTGGGAGGTTCTTCATGGATCGTCGTTCCTTTATCAAGAAGGCAGGTTTTGCCGGTGCCGGCGCGGTCGCCGCATCGACGCTTGCCGCTCCGGCTATTGCCCAGGGCAACCAGACCTGGCGCATGGTCACCACCTGGCCCAAGAACTTTCCGGGCCTCGGCGTCGGCGCGCAGCGTCTGGCTGACCGCATCACCGAAGCCACGGACGGCCGCTTGACGGTGCAGCTTTACGCGGCCGGCGAGCTTGTGCCGCCGCTGCAGGCGCTGGACGCCGTCATCGACGGTTCGGCCGAAATGAGCCACGGTACGCCCTATTACTGGCAGAACAAGAGCCAGGCTCTTTCGTTCTTCACCGGTGTTCCCTACGGCATGACCTCGCGTGAATTGTCGACCTGGGTGCGCTATCTGGGCGGCCAGGAGATCTGGGACGAGGTCTACGACCAGTTCGGCCTCCAGGCGTTCCTGTCGGGCGACACCGGGACCCAGACGGGCGGCTGGTTCCGCAACGAGTTGACTGGCCTATCCGATATTCAGGGCTTGCGTTTCCGCACCCCCGGTCTCGGCGGACAGGTTTGGCAGAAGCTTGGCGCCGCCGTCACCAATCTGGCAGCCGGCGAGGCGTTCCAGGCGCTTCAGTCCGGCACGCTCGATGCCGTCGAGTTCGTCGGTCCCTATAACGACCTGGCGCTCGGCTTCCACCAGATCGCGAAGAACTACTATGTGTCGAGCTTCGTCGAGATCGGCGCCGCGACCGAACTGGTGGTCGACAAGGCCAAGTTCCAGGAACTGCCGAGTGACATCCAGGCTATCGTGCGCTTTGTCAGCCAAGCCGAGTATGACGAGGTCGCGAGCGACTTCTATGCCAATGACCCGCGCGCGCTGCGCACGCTCGTTGAAGAGCACGGCGTTCAGGTGCGTCAGTTCCCCGACGAAATTCTCGAGGCCGGCGCCGAGGCGACGAAGGAGATTCTCCAGGAACTGCGTGAAAGCGGCGACGATCTGACCAAGCGGACGACGGAAAGCTATCTCGAGGCCCTGGCCCTGCTTCGCCAGCGCACCGAAGGCACCGACATGCCCTTCTTGATGGCGCGGGAGAAGTATTTCCAGATCTGATCGCTCGAACGTCGATTTAAGTACAAAGGCCCGGGAGCAATCCCGGGCCTTTGTACATGGCTTTGTCATTTGGCGGAACGGTGCCCGCCCACTCATCAGCTATAGATCCATCGCGGCAGCCAGGTGGCCAGTTCCGGGAACATCATCAAGATCGCCAAAGCGGAGATCTGCAGGACAACGAACGGAATCACCCCTTTATAGATCATGCCCGTCGAGACATGCGCCGGGGCGACGCCGCGCAGATAAAAGAGCGAGAACCCGAAGGGCGGCGTCAGGAACGAGGTCTGCAGGTTGACGCCCACCATGACCCCTAGCCAGACTGGATCGACGCCGAGATCGAGCAGGATCGGTGCCGTGATCGGGATCACGATGAAGATGATCTCGAAGGTATCCAGGATGAACCCGAGCAGGAACATGATCGCCATCACGACGATCACCGCCCCCATCACGCCGCCGGGCAGGCCCGAGAGAAACTCGTGGACGAGATTGTCGCCGCCCATCAGGCGAAAGACGATCGAGAAGACCGAAGCGCCGAACAGGATGATGAAGACCATCGAGGTGATCGCCGCCGTCGAGACAGCAGCCTGGCGCACGATGCCGAATGTCAGCCGGCCGCGCATCGCTGCCAGCACCATGGCGCCGACCGCGCCGACCGAGGCCGCCTCCGTCGGGGTCGCGACGCCGCCCAGGATCGAGCCGAGCACGGTGATGATCAGCACCAGCGGCGGGATCAGCGCGACGACGATCTCGCGGGCGAGGCCCTCTTTTTCTTCCGGCGGCACCGGGGTCGCCGGGCAGGATTCGGGGTCGAAGATCGCCTTGACGATCATCCAGGCGATGTAGAGCACGACCAAAAGCAGTCCCGGCAAAAGCGCGCCGGCGAAAAGGTCGCCGACCGATACCGGGGCGGGCGCGAAATTGCCCTGCGCCATCTGGACCTGGGCGTTGATGCCCGACAGCATGTCGCCCATGAAGATCAGGACAGTGGAGGGCGGGATGATCTGGCCGAGCGTTCCCGACGCGCAGATAACGCCCGACGCCAACCGCGGATCGTAGCCCGCGCGCAGCATGGCCGGCAGCGAGATCAAGCCCATGGTCACGACGGTCGCGCCGACGACGCCGGTGGAGGCGGCCAGCATCGCGCCGACGAGGATG
>CAZEEC010000046.1:0-16928 GCA_964511105.1 uncultured Mesorhizobium sp. | reverse complement strand
CACCGGCGCGCCGCTTCCGAAATGGTCGACCGCGTGGGGCTCGACGATGGCCCGAGCAGCTAAAGGCATTTCATTTGCATGATCACCAGGCCGGTCCGGCAACGGGCCGGCCTTCTCCATTTGTTAAAGACGAGCGACCGTGACCGACCGGCTTCTGATCGACAGAACTGCGCGGATTTCACCTCCGGCGCCGCGGACCCGCCGGCAGCGCCATCCGCTGGCGCTGATCTTGAGTGGGCTCGTCGCGACGATCGTGCTGATGCCGATCCTGACGCTTGCCGGGATTGCGATTTCGGGTAGCGGTGAAGACTGGCCCCACCTCGCCAATTTCGTTTTGCCGCGCGCCACCGCCACCACGCTCGCGCTGATGACCATGGTGGCGATCGGCACCGCTTCGATCGGCGTCACCGCAGCCTGGTTCGTCGTCGCCTATGACTTTCCGCTGCGCAGGACGCTTGCTTGGGCGCTGGTGCTGCCACTGGCCGTGCCGCCCTATCTGGCGGCCTATGCGTTCGGCGAGTTTTTCCATTTCACGGGCCCGGTCCAAACACTGATCCGCGATCTCTTCGGGTTCCAGACATCGCGCGACTACTGGTTTCCCGACATCCGCTCGACGGCGGGGGCAGCCATCGTGCTCTCGGCGGTGCTTTTTCCCTATGTCTATCTGACGACCCGCATCGTCTTCATCATGCAGGGTCGCAATATCGCGGATGTGGCGCGCACCTTGGGCGCAACGCCCGCCAAAGTGTTCCGGCGCATCTTGCTGCCGCTCGCGCGTCCTGCGGTCGCCGCCGGCGTTGCCTTGGTGCTGATGGAAACGCTGAACGATATCGGCGCATCGGAATATCTGGGCGTGCGCACGCTTACCTTGTCGGTCTATTCGACCTGGCTCAATCGCGGCAGCTTGGAAGGCGCTGCCCAGATCGCCATGATCATGCTCGTCATTGTCTTTGCGCTGTTGATGGGCGAGCAGTGGGCGCGGCGACGCCAGCGCTTCCATGCAATGCGGGCCACGCAGATGAAGGCGCGGCCACCGCGCGTTCATCTGACCGGCATAAGAGGGATCGGTGCGACGATCCTCACAGTGCTTCCCGTCATCGCCGGCTTCGGCATCCCTCTTTTCGTCTTCGGCGATTACGCCTCGCGCCGCCTGCAGCAGTTCTTCGACCCGGTCCTCGCGCGCACGCTCGCCAATTCGGTTGTTACTGCGGCGGCGACGGCGGCGATCACCATCCTCATTGCCTTGGTTCTAATCCAGGCAGCGCGGCTCGCGCGTTCCGGCGTCGTGATCGGCCTCGCGCGCTTCGCCATGATAGGCTACGCGCTGCCGGGCACGATCATGGGGCTTGGCCTGCTGTTCGCGCTCGCCCGCTTCGACAATGCGCTCGACGCCTTCATGCGGGACGTATTCGGCGTTTCCACCGGGCTGCTTCTAACCGGTTCGGCGGCCGCCGTCGTGCTCGTCTGCTCGATCCGCTTCCTGGCGCTCGCGGAGGGGGCGATCCGCTCCGGCCTGGAAAAGCTGCCGCCCAATATCGACGAGGCCGCCCGCAGCCTCGGCCGCACGCCCGGTCAAAGCGCGCGCGCCGTGCTGTTGCCGCTGCTGACGCCGGCAATCCTGACGGCCGCCGTGCTGGTCTTCGTCGACACGGTCAAGGAACTGTCAGCGACGATCCTGTTGCGACCGTTCGGGTTCAACACGCTCGCGACCTATGTCTACGAAAACGCCACGCGAGGCGCGGTCGAGGACGGAGCGGTCGCGGCGCTGTTGATCATCCTGACCTCGCTGATCCCGGTCGTGCTCCTGTCGCGGGCGCTGGCGCGCGACCGCGAAGCGATGATGTAGCCATATGCTCGAAAAAAAAGCGCCCCACGAAGGAGCGCCAAGAATTTGTTGTCACACAGGGGACTTGAAGCGGAAGCGGCGCCATAGACAGCGCGTCAAGGCTCAAGTTGCCGTCATAATGGCGCACCGATATTTAACGAAACCTTGCCGGAGCCGAAGAGAGTTTACGGAACATCAGGGATCGCGAAGACACGGTGAATTTAGCGGTCATGCTTCGTTAATCACGATCTGAGGCCGGGTAGGTCACGGTACAGCTCGAGCGCCTCGGGATTGGCCAGAGCCTCCTGGTTCTTGACGGCGCGGCCATGGACGACGTCACGGACAGCAAGTTCCGTGATCTTGCCCGATTTGGTGCGAGGGATGTCTGCAACGGCGACAATCCGTGCCGGCACGTGGCGCGGGCTCGCGCCGGTCCTGATCTTGGAGCGGATCTTCTTTTCAAGCTCCTCGTCCAGCGTCACCCCGTCGGCGAGACGAACGAAGAGCACGACGCGCACATCGTCGTCCCACTCTTGGCCGATACAGATCGATTCTGCGATCTCGGGCAGTTGCTCGACCTGATTGTAGATTTCGGCCGTGCCGATGCGGACGCCGCCGGGATTGAGCGTCGCATCCGACCGGCCATGGATGATAATGCCGCCATGCTCCGTCCATTCAGCGAAGTCGCCATGGCACCAGACATTGTCGAAGCGTTCGAAATAAGCCGACTTATACTTGGCGCCGCCCGGATCGTTCCAGAACATGATCGGCATGGCCGGAAAGGCGTTGGTGCAAACGAGTTCGCCCTTTTCGCCCCTGATCGGCCGGCCGTCATCGTCCCACACATCAACCGCCATGGCGAGGCCGGGGCCCTGGATCTCGCCGACCCAGACAGGCTTGGTCGGAACGCCGAGCACGAAACAGGAGACGATGTCGGTGCCGCCGGAGATCGAGGCCAGATGCACGTCTTCCTTGACGCTCGCATAGACGAAGCGGAAGCTTTCGGGCGCCAGCGGCGACCCCGTCGAGGCGATGACCCGTACCGAGGACAGATCATGCGTGTTCTTTGGCTCCAGACCCGCCTTGCGCACGGCGTCGAGGAACTTCGCTGACGTGCCGAAGAAGGTCATCTTCTCCGCTTCGGCAAAGTCGAACACCGCGTTGCCGTCGGGGTGAAAGGGCGAGCCGTCATAAAGGAGCAGCGTCGCGCCCAAGGCAAGGCCGGAGACCAGCCAGTTCCACATCATCCAGCCGCAGGTGGTGAAATAGAAGAACCGGTCACCTTCCCCAATCCCGGCGTGCAAGCGCTGTTCCTTGACATGCTGGAGAAGCGTGCCGCCGGCCGAGTGGACGA
The DNA here is from genome assembly GCA_964511105.1 of uncultured Mesorhizobium sp. Taxonomy (GTDB): domain Bacteria; phylum Pseudomonadota; class Alphaproteobacteria; order Rhizobiales; family Rhizobiaceae; genus Aliihoeflea. The sequence continues at coordinate 13,749 of CAZEEC010000046.1, read as the reverse complement.
TGCATTTGGGAATGCCGGTCGTGCCGGACGAGAACAAGATATAGAGCGGGTGCGAAAACGGCAGGCGCTCGAAAGAAACCTCCCGTGCAGCGAACGGCGCGAGCGCGTCAGCAAGTGCGTCGGCACGCTCGCTCTTCGCGGCGGCCTCGCGGGCCTTGCCGAGATAATCGACGACCAAGGCGCGGGTAACGCTGGGCAGCCGGGCAACGACAGCGGCGACCTTGTCGGACACGTCGAGCGCCTTGCCATTGTACCAATAGCCATCGACAGTGATGAACAGCTTCGGTTCGATCTGTCCGAACCGGTCGAGCACGCCCTGCTCACCGAAATCGGGCGAACAGGACGACCAGATGGCGCCGATCGACGCGGTGGCCAACATCGCGGCGACCGTCTCGGGCATATTGGGCATCATGGCGGCCACACGATCGCCCTCGCCTACCCCGTGGGCGCGGAAAAGCTGCTGCAGCCGAGAGACGAGCGCATGAAGTTCATCCCAGGACATGCGCCGGGCGACCTTGTCCTCGCCGCGGAAGACCAGCGCATCGCCGGGGCCACGCTTCGACAGAAGATTTTCAGCGAAGTTAAGCCGCGCGTCGGGAAAGAATTGCGCGCCGGGCATCCGGTCGCCGTCTTCCAACACGCGCCCGCCCTTCTCTCCCTTGATGCCGCCATAGTCCCAGATCAGGTCCCAGAAGGCTTCGCGATCCTCGACGGACCAGGCGTGGAGCGCGTCAAAATCATCCAAGCCGCGCCCTGCGCGGGCCGAGGCCTCGCGCGCGAAGCGGGTGATCGGGGCGGCGTCGACGGCCTGCGGTTTCGGAGCCCAGAGCGGCGCGGTTTCGATCATGGATATCCTCCAAAAAAGAGCTGCACCCTTCAAGCACAGGCCAGCCCGTGCTGACAAGCGGAACAGCGCCGCATCAAACTATGGTACAAACAGCGGGCAGCCGGCCGCAAATGGTTGAAAAGGCGGCTGCATCGATTACACCGGATGCGGTTTGGGTTGGCGTTTGCTTCATCCGATCATCCGCCGGGGGACGGGTCTATGGACAAAGCGAGATGAAAGGGCAGGTTCTCAAGCGCGCGATCGCCGCCTTCGTCCTTCTGCTGGCGCTCGGCGTCGGGCTTGTTCTGGCCCTGCCCTGGATCGCCTCGACGCAGATCGTGCGTGATCGCATCGCCTATGAACTTTCGGCATGGAGCGGCTATCGTGTCCAACTTGGCGCCGCCCCGCAGATTCGCGTCTGGCCGAGCTTCTCAGCGCATCTTTCAAATGTCGCGCTCTATGAGTGGGGCAATCAGAACGGCCGGCCCGTTCTCGAGGCCGAACGCGCGGCCGTCGATCTGTCGGCGCTGGCGGCCCTACGCGGCAATGTCGTCTTTTCCCGGCTCGCGCTCGAGCATCCGCTGCTGCGGCTGACGCACGTCATGCCTGTTTTCGACCTGCCGCCGCTTCCCGGCGGCGGACGGATGAGCCGGGCGATCGATACGGCCAGACAGGTGATTGGCGCCAATGCGGCCGAACCCGACCTGACGCAATTGCCAAACGATCCGTTCGGACAGGTGACCTTCAATGACGGGCGCATCGCCGTGGTCGAGGACGGCCAGGACCAGATCATCCTGTCGGGCCTTACCGGGCAGATCGGGTGGCCGGCGCTCAACCGGCCGGCGACGCTGACCGCCAACGGCATCTGGCGAAGCGAAGCGCTGCGGATAGAGATGTCGAGCGCACAGCCGCTATTGCTCCTGGCCGGCGGCACCTCTCCGATGAAGGTTGCGCTCGACGCAGCCCCGCTCAACGCAAGCTTCGAGGGGACGGCCAATTTTTCCATCAACTCGCATATCGATGGCCAACTGAACTTCGAAACTCCTTCGTTGCGCCGGGCACTCGAATGGTCCTGGACCGACATTGCCGCGGGCCAGACCATCGGAGCGGCGAAAGTGACAGGGCGGATCACAGGAAGTGCCGCGCGGCTGCGCATCGACAACGCCATTCTCGACCTTGCCGGCAATTCCGGCACCGGGGTGCTATCCTTGAACGTCAATGGCGAGATCCCGACAATCGGCGGATCGATCGCGTTCGAACAACTCAATCTCGGCTCGTTCCTGGCGGTCTTCACGCCGCAAATCAACCAGGCCGGAGATGCCACCGACCCGCTCATCGACGAGGACGCGGCGCGCCAGCTCAATCTGGACCTGCGCCTTTCGGCCGAGCGGGCTCAACTGGCGGGGCTGACGCTGAACGAGTTTGCAGCAACGGCGCAGCTCAAAGACGGCGCGGCCGCTTTTGATATCTCCGACGCATCGGCTTTCGGCGGCACGATCCAGGCCGGAATCCGGATCGACCCTTCAAGCGCAGACAATGCCGTAGAATTGCGATTGCTCGCCAGCGAAGTCGATGTCGGTGCCATGGCGCTCCAGACCGGCGACAAGCGCTTCGTGCCCCAGACGCGCGGCAATCTGTCCGCTATCTTGCGCGGCCGAGGCAATGACTGGAACTCGGTCATCGCGACGTCGGAGGGGACGCTGTCGGCCAATCTCGGTGCCGGCGACGTCGTCGGAATCGATCCGAATGCGTTCTTGAGGCAGGTGGAAGAGGGAAGCATCTTTCCGCTGTCCGCTGTCGCCGAGGGGTCGCTGCCCATGCGCTCGCTGCAAATCAGCGCCGCCGTCGGCCGCGGATTCGCGCGCATCGATAACGCGACGATCCAGATGGAAGGGCGGCGCGTGTCCTTGAACGGCATCGTGCCGCTCGCCGGCCGGGCCCTCGCGCTTTCCGGCAAAATGGTTCCTGTCGACGCGCAGGGACAAGAAACCGGAGAGCCCGTTTTGTTCTTTGTCGGCGGCGGCTGGGATGAGCCCTTCATTTCTCCAGCCGTGCCGGCGGTACCGGTCGACACTGCCGAATGATCAGAGCCGCGCGGCGACCTGTTCGTCGCGCCGCCGCTGCACATCACGACGCTTGTTGACGAGCGAGGCGATGACGACGCCGGTCGCCACAATCGCGATCAGGATGGTGCTGATCGCGTTGATCTCGGGCGTCACGCCAAGTCTCACCTGGCTGTAGATGCGCATCGGCAGCGTGGTGGCGCCGGGTCCGGAGGTGAAGCTTGCGATCACCAGATCGTCGAGCGACAGGGTGAAGGCGAGCATCCAGCCGGCGACGATCGCCGGCAGGATGACCGGCAAGGTTACCGAGAAAAAGGTGCGGGCCGGCGTCGCGCCAAGGTCCTGTGCAGCCTCTTCCAGCGAGCGGTCAAAGCTCAAGAGCCGTGATTGCACGACGACCGCCACGAAGCACATGGAAAAGGTGATGTGAGCGAGCGTGATCGTCATGAAGCCGCGGTCGAGACCGATTGCAACGAAAAGCAAGAGCAGCGACAGGCCGGTAATGACTTCGGGCATGACGAGCGGCGCAAAGACCATGCCGGTGAACAGAATGCGGCCGTGAAAGCGCGTGTAGCGGGTCAGCACGATGGCCGCCAAGGTGCCGAGCACCGTCGCGACCGAGGCCGACAAAAGAGCCACGCGAAACGTCACCCAAGCCGCGTCGAGCATCTGCTGGTTGGTCAGGAGCGAGACATACCAGCGCGTCGAAAATCCGCCCCAGACCGTGACCAGCCGCGAGGCGTTGAAGGAATAGATCACCAGAAGCAAGATCGGGATGTAGAGAAAGGCAAAGCCGAAGGCGAGCGATACGATGTTGAAGCGCGACAGACGGTTCATCTCATGTGCCCCGTTCCTGCGCGCGCGCCTGCGCCTGCTGGAAGAACATGATCGGCAAGACGAGCAGGAGCAGCAGGACAATCGCCACGGCGGAGGCGACCGGCCAGTCGCGATTGGCGAAGAACTCGTTCCACAAGGTCCTGCCGATCATCAAGGTCTGCGAGCCACCGAGGAGATCGGGAATGACGAATTCGCCGACGGCGGGGATGAAGACGAGCATACAGCCCGCGACGATGCCCGGCACCGAGAGCGGCACGGTCATCTTCCAAAAGGCACCGGCCGGCGTGGAACCCAGATCCTGGGCGGCCTCGATCAGGGAGAAATCCATCTTCTCGAGCGTCGCGTATAGCGGCAGCACCATGAAAGGCAGATAGGAATAGACGATACCGATATAGATCGCCGCATAGGTGCCGGTGATGATCAAGGGCGTGTCGATGACGCCGATCCAGATCAGGAACTGGTTGAGCAGCCCCTCCGGCTTCAAGATGCCGATCCAAGCATAGACGCGGATCAGAAAGCTCGTCCAAAATGGCAGGATGACCAGCATCAGGAGCAGCGGGCGCACGGTTTGTGGCGCGCGCGCCATCGCATAGGCCATCGGGTAGCCGATCAACAATGCCAGCACGGTCGAGACGGCAGCGATACCGACGCTGGTCAGATAGGCGTTGAAATAAAGAGCGTCGTCCCACAGCCACAGATAGTTTTCGAAGGACAGTTCGCCAAGCGCCTCGACAAAGGCATCCCACCCTTCCGACAGGTCGAATGTCGGCATGTAGGGGGGCATCGCGATCGCGGTATAGGACAGCGAAATCTTGAAGACGATGAGGAACGGGACGAGGAAAAAGACCAGCAGCCACAGATAGGGAACGATGATCGTCACGCGGGCGGCGATGGCGGCGGCGAGGCGATTCATGGGTGCGGCTTTGCGGACGACGCGGGCGCTCGACGTTGCCCCCCTCTGGCCCACCGGCCATCTCCCCCACCAGGATGGAGATCAGCAGTTTCACCCGCTCCCCCTCTTGTAAAATTTCGTAAACCAGCGAAAGCCGACGATCGTGCGCCGGCTGGCCGGGGGGTGAACGTCGATGTGCTCAAGGTCATCACCGCGTCAGCACGACGCCGGCATCGGCGGGAAAGGCGAGCCAGGCGCGGTCGTTCCAGGTCAGCGGGTCCAGCGCAGTGCGCTGGCTGTTCAGCTCGCTCGAGCGCACGATCTGCCCGCCAGGCAGCTTGACGTTATAGACCGTCATGTCGCCGAGATAGCCGATATCCCACACCTCGCCTTCAACCACGTTGAGCGCGGGGTTGTCGGGCCTTTGCGAGGAGATGCGGATCTTCTCCGGCCGCACCGCATACCAGACCGTGCCGCTGTCGTGGCCCGTGACGGCATCCTCGGCGCGAATGGTGAAGCCGGCCGCCGTTTCGATTTTAGCCTGCCTGCCGTCGCGGCCGGCGATCCTGCCCTCAAAGATATTCACCGAGCCGACGAAATCGGCCACGAAACGCGAGGCCGGCGCCTCGTAGACCTCGGCAGGCGTCGCGACCTGGCACACCTTGCCCTTGTCCATGATGGCGATCCGGTCGGCCATGGTCATCGCCTCCTCCTGATCGTGCGTCACGACCATGAAGGTGAGCCCCAGATCCTGCTGCAAGTCCATCAGCTCGAACTGGGTCTCCTCGCGCAGCTTCTTGTCGAGCGCGCCGAGCGGCTCATCCAAAAGCAGAACCTTGGGACGCTTGGCGACGGACCGGGCGAGCGCGACACGCTGGCGCTGGCCGCCAGACAATTGATGGGGCTTGCGCTTGGCGAACGGTTCCAGCTTAACGAGGCGCAACATCTCGGCTACGCGCTTTTCTATATCCGCCTTCGGCATTCCGTCCTGCTTCAAACCAAAGGCGATGTTCTTCTCCACGGTCATATGCGGAAACAGTGCATAGGACTGAAACATCATATTGACGGGGCGGCGGTAGGGCGGAATGCCGCGCAAATCCTGCCCGTCGAGCAGGATGCGTCCCGATGTCGGCTCCTCAAAACCGGCCAGCATCCGCAATAAGGTCGACTTGCCGCAGCCCGAGGCGCCGAGAAGCGCGAAAAACTCGCGTTCGAAAACCGTCAGGGACAGATCATCAACCGCGGTGAAATCGCCGAACTGCTTGGTGACGTTCTCAAAAGCGATGAAAGGCTCCGCGCCCGGGTCTGTCCAAGGCGCAAAGCTGCGGCGAATGCTTCCAAGCGGTTTCATCAACCCTCCGCCATCAGTCGGAGCGGCCTATTGGCCGGTGACGATCCGTGTCCAACTGCGCGTCACGAGACGTTGGAAACGCGGCTCATAGGGCATGATGGTGAACATCTTTTCCAAGGTCGCATCGTCCGGATAGATCGCCGGATCCTCCAAGATGTCCGGGTCGAGGAACTCCTCGGACGCCTCGTTGCCATTGGCGAAATAGACATAGTTCGTCGCCTTGGCGATGACTTCGGGCTCCATGATGAAGTTCAGGAACTCGTGCGCCTCATCGACATTTTGCGCGTCGGCCGGGATCGCCATCTGGTCGAACCAAAGCTGAGCACCCTCCTGCGGCACCGAATAGGCGACCTCGACATTGTTGCCGGCCTCCTCGGCACGGTCGGCGGCCTGAAAGACGTCGCCCGACCAACCGATCGCGAAGCAGATGTCGCCATTGGCGAGCGCGTTGATGTATTCTGATGAGTGGAAGCGGCGGATATGCGGGCGGACCGCGAGCATCACTTCTTCAGCGGCTTCGAGATCGGCCGGATCGGTCGAGTCAGGATCGCGACCGAGATAAAGCAGGATCGTCGGCAAGATGTCGGTTGGGCTGTCGAGGAAATAAACGCCGCAATCGGCGAGCTTTGCCAGTTGCTCGGGCTCGAACGCGATCTCCCAACTGGTGATCTCGGCCGTGCCCAGCCGCTCCTCGACCATGGCAGGGTTGTAGCCGATGCCGACCGTGCCCCACATATAGTTGATCGAATAGGAATTGCCGGGATCGTATTTTTCCGTCTGGTTCTCGACGAAATCCCACATATTCTCCAGATTGGGCAGCTTCGACTTGTCGAGTTCCTGGAACACGCCTGCCTCGATCTGGCGCGCGAGGAAGCTTCCGGTCGGCACGACGACATCATAGCCGGAGCCGCCAGCCAGAAGCCGGGTTTCCAAGATCTCGTTGGAATCGAACACATCATAGACGACACGAATGCCGGTCTTCTCGGTGAATTCAGCCAGAATGGAATCGTCGATATAATCGGACCAATTATAAACGTTGACCACGCGATCCTGCGCGGCGGCCTGTGCGGACAAAGCCGCGACGAGGGCCGATACAGCGACACCAAGCAGCGCGTTCCGTGACGTCATTCGTTCTTCTCCTCCCAGTTTGCCGGCGTGCTTGAGAGCGCGCTGGCTTGTACAAAAGGTTATTGCCGTTCTTCCAGCGCGGCAAGCCGAAAGAATTTTACAAATAGGTGGTCCGCTCCAAGGGGGTGATCTCAGCCCAAAACGCGATGATCTCAGCCCGTTTCAGATCGCGGTACACCTTGCCCAATAACGGCCCCAACGCTCGATCGGCGAACGTTCCCCTGGCCATCAGTTGCAGCGCTTCGTCCATATCGTCGGGCAACATCAACCCGGTTTCGTCATAGGCGTTTCCCTCGACGGGCGGCGGCGGCACGGCCTTGGCCTCGATGCCCTCGACCATACCCTGGATGATCGCCGAGAGCACCAGATAAGGATTGGCATCGGCACCGGCGATGCGGTGCTCAAGGCGGCGATTTTCATCGCTCGACATCGGGATGCGCAAGGCGACAGAGCGGTTGTTCTCGGCCCAGACGGCGCGCGTCGGCGCATAGGAACCGGGCGTGATGCGACGAAAGCCATTCCAGGTATTGATGAACAGAAGCAGCGACTCCGGCATGGTTTCGAGAAGGCCGGCCACCGCCGCTTCCAGGGTCTTGCGCCCACTCGCGCCAGCGAAGATATTGTCGCCAGCCGCGTCCAGCATCGAGGCGTGCACATGCATGCCATTGCCGGCATATTCGAGGAAGGGCTTGGCCATGAAGGTCGCCGTCAGCCCGTGGGCGCGCGCGCAGCCAAGCACGATGCGTCGCAGCAAGATGACGTCGTCGGCGGCCTTCAGCGGATCGGCGCGGTGCTTGAGGTTGACCTCGAACTGGCCGGGCGCGGCCTCCTTGATGATGGTGTCGATCGGCAGCCCCTGCGCGTCGGCCGCATCGCGGATCATGTCGAACAGTTCGGCATGCTCGGCAAGATCGTCGAGGCCATACATGCGCAGCCGGTCCGGGCCGGCGGTCGCGCCCACCGGCCCCGGCATGCCGTCGTCCCATTCGGTGTTCGGATCAAGCAGATAGAATTCAAGCTCAAACGCCACCACCGGAAAGAAGCCCCTTGCGTTGACCTCCGCAACCTTCTTCTTCAGCACCTGCCGCGGATCTGCCAGAAAGGGCTCGCCTTCCGGCGTGAAGGTCTGCAGCAGGACCTGCGCGGTCTTGCGCTTGGCCCAGGGCACGATCGCGAGCGTTTCGCGGGTGGCGCGGCAATAGCCGTCCTTATCGCCCGTCTCGATATGAAGGCCCGTTTCGGCGACTTCGCGTCCCCAGACGTCGAGCCCATGCAGCGACATCGGAAAGTTGACACCTTCCTTGAAGGACTTCTTCAAGGCGTCGCCCGGCGCCCATTTGCCGCGCATGACGCCATTCGGATCAACGAGCAGAAATTCGACCGCTTCTATATCCGGATGCTCATCGATGAAGGCGTTATATTCGCGCTCATGCTCCGCCGAGGCGAAGCCGGAAGCGAGCCTTTCAGCCTCCGGAGCAGGCGCCGTTCGAAGATCGGCGGCGGTTTCGGAACCGGTTTCGACGACGCCCATGGCCGTGGAGTTCAAGAGAGACCCATCAGGTTGTTGCAGATCGCCAGAAGGTGCCCTTCGGCCACAAGCGAGTCAATCTCGATTGCCAAGCAATGGCGGCATCCAGAAAACTCGGCTAATCGCCACTCGGATGCTTCTCAATTCGCGACCCATGCTGTTCGGCTTGTTGATGTTGCCGGCACTCGCCATGCTGGCGCCGCTGGCGTTCGGTGCGTCCTGGCGCGAGCCGATCCGACCAACCGGAGAGGCGGCGGCGGTTCTTCTGCTCCTGGCGCTCGCTATCTCGCCGCTCAAGGCGCTGTTCGGCGCGAACGCTTCGACGCGATGGCTGTCGCGGCAGCGGCGCGCGATCGGGCTCGCGGCCTTTGGCTACGCGCTGATCCATATGATCGTCTTTGCGATGTCGATCGGGGATATCGGCGATATCGTCGCCGGAATGGCCTGGGCGTCGATGTGGACCGGGTGGGCGGCCTTTGCCGCACTTCTCGTCATGGCGGCGATCTCGAATGATCATGCGGTACGGGCGCTTGGTCCAATCTGGAAACGGATGCAACGCCTAGCTTATCCAACAGCCATTTTGACGCTCGCGCATTGGCTTCTCCTGACGCGCGACTGGAGCATGGCGCTCGCATCGTTCACGCTGCTCGGCCTCTTGCAAATGGCGCGGTTGGCAGCGAGTTTGCGGCGCAAGGAAACGGAATGAAGGACAAGACGATGAAGGCTGCCTGGTACGAAGCGAACGGCGATGCGGGGGATGTGCTGACCGTCGGCGAAATGGAAACGCCGAAGCCGGCCAGTGGCGAAGTTCTGGTGCGGCTGAAGACGTCCGGCGTCAATCCCTCCGACGTCAAGAGCCGCAAAGGCCGGCCGCTGATCGCGCCGCGCATCGTCCCGCATTCGGACGGCGCCGGCATCATCGAGGCCGTCGGGGATGGCATCAATCCGGCACGGATCGGAGAGCGCGTCTGGATCTGGAACGGCCAGTGGAAACGCGCGTTCGGCACGGCGGCCGAATTCATCGCCGTTCCATCCTCGCAAGCCGTACGCTTGCCGGACGCGATCGACTTCGACACCGGCGCCTGCCTGGGCATTCCCGCATTAACCGCGCTGCACGCCGTCAAACTTCATGGGGACATTGCCGACAAGACGCTGCTGGTGACCGGGGCTGCCGCTGCCGTCGGGCATTACGCGGTCCAGATGGCCAAACTGGGGGGAGCACGGGTGATCGGCACCACATCACCCGCACGGCGCGACCATGCGCTTGCCGCCGGCTGCGACGAGGTGATCGACTATCGAAGCGAAGACGTCGCCGCGCGGGTCAAGGAACTGACCGGCGGCACCGGCGCCGACGGCATCATCGACATGGACCTGTCGTCAACGACGAAGCTGCTACCGGGCGGCGCGTTGGCTTCGCACGGGAAGCTGGTTTGCTACGGATCAAACGTCGCCGCCGAGGTGCCGATCTCCTTTCCGGCGATGCTGTGGGCGAACCTGACCTTGCAGGTGTTCGTGGTCTACGAACTGGCTCCGCAGGAGCGGGAAATGCGCGTTCGGGAACTAACCGAAATGCTGGAAAAAGGCCGACTGGCGCACGCAATCGGCGCGACCCATCCGCTCGATGAGATCGTGGAGGCGCATCAGGCCGTGGAGGCCGGCAAGGTGATCGGCAATGTCGTCTTGCGGATAGGGTGAGCGACAATCCCAGCGGGCGATGCTACGACCAGTCGAAGGTCAACGGTGCCTCCCGGAAAGCGAAACGGTCGAGATGGCTGGCGAGTACGCTCTTCGTCCGCTCAAGCACTTCGCCGCTTTCCGCGGTCAATCGTATTACGAGGCCGTCCGCCTGGGCGGTCATATCCGCGGCGGCCTGACCAAAGCGCACAATACCGGTCGCCTCCCCCAACTCGACGTCGAGCTTGTGGCTCCAATGCTTGCAAAGCTGCGTCATATATTTTTGGGCGTTCGCCGTGGGCACGCGGACTGTTGACGTCGGCAATTGCGGCTCCAATTCTACAAATCTGTCTATGTCTCAAATGGTATCCTTGCCCTCCGGTTCAACGCCGGCAGGCGGACGCTATTGAAAATCGTATGCGCTCAAGCCGGTCACCATTTCATCGAGGCCGAGCGGGCGGGTAACAGGCGGTTCGGCGCGGGACGGACAGTTGGTACGTTCGCACAATCTGCAGCCTGGACCGATCGGAATAGAAGACAGTTTGCTCGACATGGGGTCAGCGGGCAGCGCCGACGCGTAGACGAGTTCGTCCTTGAAGCCCATGTCGCATCCGAGCAGAATGGCGGTGCGGCGCGGCCGTTCGGCAAATGCGCCCTGCGGACCTTCGAGCGTGCGGCAGACGGTCAGGAACTCCGCGCCGTCCGGCATTTCCACCCCTTCGACGAAGATCTGGCCCGGTTGGCCGAAAGCGGCATGGACGGCTAGCTTGGGACAGGCGCCACCGAATCTGGCTTGCGGAAAACCCTGCGCGCCTATGCGCCGCAACCGATTGCCGGCATGATCCACCTCAAGCATGAAAAACGGCACGCCCGATTGAGCGGCCCGGCCAAGCGTGGCGAGCCGGTTGGCAACCTGCTCGAAAGACACTGAAAAACGCGAGCGCAAAACGTCGATATCGTAACGCGCACGGATGGCGGCCGCGTGAAAGGCCGGATAGGGCATCATCAGCGCATGCGCGGCATAGCGGGCCAGTTCGAAGCGAGCAAGCCGGCGCGCTTCGTCGGTCGACATCTTCAACGCCTGCAGTTCCGCGGCGATCGCGACATTCATGCGGATCAGACAGGCTTCGATCGCGACCTCACGCAACCGATCGAAGGGCGACAGGCGCTCGGAGATGAACAGGCGCTGGGAATGGCGGTCGTAGCGGCGACGCCAGTTCGGCATGGTGGCGACCGGCAGCACCTTGACCACGATGCCATATTCGCGGCGCAGCCAATCCTTCAGCGACGGCAGCAGTTCCTCATCGCCTAAGAGCTTGTCGAAGGCCTCCGCCTCTTCCTCGAGGCGGTGGAAGTGGTTGGGCCGCCGTTCCAGCACCTCGCGCACCTCGTCGATCGGCAGGCGCGCCGCCGAAATCGTCGCCCGGCCTTCGCGTGCAAGCAAATCGGAGAGGTCGGACAGCCGCTCGGCATGCTCACGATAGGCCCGGTAAAGCTTGATCACCGCAGCAGACGCGTTGGGAGCGCCTTCAGCGAGCTCGATCAGTTCCTGATCGCCGGGCAACTCGCCTGCCAAAAGCGGATCGGCAAAGACTTCACGCAGCGCCGTGACAGCGCCGGCCCCCTCCCCTTGCAACTCATCAGGCTCGATCTTGAAGGCGGCGGCAAGCTTGAGGATTAGTTGGACGGTCAAAGGCCGCTGATTGCGCTCAATTAGATTGAGATAAGAAGGGGAGATCGCCAAGGCCTCGGCCATGGCCGTCTGCGTCAGCCCCTTCTTGTTACGAATGCGGCGAATGCGCGGACCCGCGAAGATCTTCCGCTCAGCCATTTACAGGACCTTTACAAGATCTGCGATCGACAATTTTTACAAATTACATGGCGATCTGGTCAAGATCAATACAGCATGACCCGTTTTCGACGGAGCGTTTGTGCATTTCCGTCGTTGTTTTTCGCAGCGCAATGTAAATCGAACGCACCCGCCGGCTTTGAATGGCCAGCATCCGATTTTTGCAGTGGAGACAACAATGACCGATTTTTACAACCTCGTACCGTCCGCCCAGGAAGGCCGTTTCGACGGCATCGAACGGCCCTTTAGCGTCGATGATGTGAACCGCCTGCGAGGCTCGGTCCAGATCCGACACACGCTTGCCGAAAACGGGGCCAATCGCCTGTGGAAGCTGATCCACGAGGAAGATTTCGTCAACGCGCTCGGCGCCCTGTCGGGCAACCAGGCAATGCAGATGGTCCGTGCCGGGTTGAAGGCGATCTACCTGTCCGGCTGGCAGGTCGCCGCCGACGCCAATACGGCATCGGCCATGTATCCCGACCAGTCGCTCTACCCAGCGAACGCCGCGCCGGAACTTGCCAAGCGCATCAACAAGACACTGCAGCGCGCCGACCAGATCGAGGTTTCCGAAGGCAAGGGTCTTTCTGTCGACACGTGGTTCGCGCCGATCGTCGCCGATGCAGAAGCCGGCTTCGGCGGCCCGCTCAACGCCTTCGAAATCATGAAGGCGTTCATCGAGGCGGGCGTCGCGGGCGTTCACTTCGAAGACCAGTTGGCCTCGGAGAAGAAGTGCGGGCATCTCGGCGGCAAGGTGTTGATTCCGACGGCAGCCCATATTCGCAACCTCGACGCCGCGCGGCTCGCCGCCGACGTGATGGGCACGCCGACGCTGATTATCGCACGCACCGACGCGGAAGCCGCGAAGCTGCTCACATCCGACATCGACGAGCGGGACCAGCCCTTCGTCGACTACGGCGCCGGACGCACCGTCGAGGGCTTCTACCAGGTCAAGAACGGCATCGAGCCTTGCATCGCGCGCGCCATCGCCTATGCGCCGCATTGCGACCTGATCTGGATGGAGACCGGCAAGCCGGATCTCGAACAGGCACGCAAGTTCGCCGAAGCGGTCCATAAGGCGCATCCCGGCAAGAAGCTTGCCTATAACTGCTCACCCTCCTTCAACTGGAAGAAGAACCTCGACGACGCGACGATCGCCAAGTTCCAGCGCGAACTCGGCGCGATGGGCTACAAGTTCCAGTTCATCACGCTTGCCGGCTTCCACCAACTCAACTACGGCATGTTCGAGCTCGCCCGCGGCTACAAGGACCGCCAGATGGCGGCCTATTCGGAACTTCAGGAAGCCGAATTCGCCGCCGAGGCCAACGGCTATACCGCAACCAAGCACCAGCGCGAAGTCGGCACCGGCTATTTCGACGCCGTTTCGATGGCGATCACCGGCGGCAAATCGTCCACGACCGCCATGCACGAATCCACCGAACACGAGCAATTCCGCCCGGCGGCGGAGTGACCGTCCAAAGCATAGACAGGAGTACGGACATGACACCGAACACACGCGTCAAGGAACGGGCCGAAGAACAGTCCTCGACCATGAATGCGGACCAGCAATCGGCCATTCGCATGGTGGCGAACGACCTCCACCG
>CAZEEC010000045.1:0-17021 GCA_964511105.1 uncultured Mesorhizobium sp. | reverse complement strand
AGAAAGTACCCATAATCACTCTCTTTCGAACGTTTCTTCGTTCTTGATTTATTCGCTTTCAGAACGGCTTTCAAATACGAGAACATCAGATCGTCTGACGCTTAGCCAGACGTCCCGGCTGGAGCCGGTCAATGCCCCGCAGCGAATACGGGCCCGTATATGACGCTCCGCTCCCTGCACCGCCAGTTCCAACAGCTCAACCACCCCCAGGAAACGCCGTGATACCACCCGCGCCTGGATTTCGCCAATGCTTTCCGACACGTCGAATGCGGAAAGCCGTGTCGCAACCGAGACTCGGGATCCATCTTGGAAGCCATTTGCGGCAAAAGTACCGATGGGCGTCTCCACCCGTCCAGATAACGCATGCGATTCGAAAATATTCAGTTCCGAAAAGAAGCCTGCGGCAAAAAGATCGACCGGGGCATTGAACAGTTCCTGGCCAGTCCCCGCCTGGACCAGTTCACCATCTTTGAGGAGGGCGATGCGGTCTCCCATGCGCATGGCCTCCTCGGCATCATGCGTCACAACCATCGCGGTCGACCGGCTTTGGCGCAAAATGTCGAGCGTCTCTGCGCGGACGGAGTCCTTCAACCGCGAATCAAGCCCCGAAAACGGCTCGTCCATGAGAAGGACACCGGGCCGCGGCGCGATCGCGCGCGCAAGCGCCACGCGCTGTTGCTCGCCTCCCGACAGGACATGCGGATAAGCGTCCGCATAGGTTTCAAGACCAACACGTTCGAGCGAGATCAACGCCTCGCGCCGCGCTTCCTCGCGCGACAGGGCCGTCAGCCCAAATTTCACGTTCTCGAGGATCGTCAGATGCGGGAACAGCGAAAAATCCTGAAAGACGAGGCCGATCGAACGGCGCTCGGGCGGCACGAAAACATTCGGACCCGAAATTTCGCGGTTGTTAAGCAGAACGCGCCCCGATGTCTGGTTCTCGATGCCGGCCGCGATCCGCAACAGCGTCGTCTTGCCCGATCCCGACGGGCCGAGCAGGCACAAGACTTCACCCGGCTCGGCGGCGAGAGAGATATTCCGAAGGGTCGGCACGCCCGGCTTGAACGCGTGCGACACATTCTCGAAGGCAAGCCGCGAGGCGAACGTCACGCCAGCGGTGACCCGCCCGGTTTCCTTACGTGCCATCGCCGCGTTCACCAGACCTCCATCGCCGCCAGGTCGCGGCGCGCCGGGTCAATCATCCTGAACCTTCGGTGTCAACAAGCCCAATTCCTCCAGATCGATATCGGCGAGCGGCTCTTCATCATCGCCGTAAATGTCGAGATCGGACGGTGGTCGGGGAATTTGAAGATTCGCGGGCAGCCGGCCGGATAGAAGCCCCGCGCCGCGCAATTCATCAAGACCTGGCAGATCCCGGATTTCGCCGAGGCCGAAATGATCGAGAAAGCTTTCGCTCGTCCCATAGGTCACCGGGCGACCGGGCGTCTTGCGACGGCCGCGCATCCGAACCCAGCCCGTCTCAAGCAGCGTGTCGAGCGTGCCGCGCGCTGTCTCGACGCCACGAACGTCCTCGATCTCCGCCCGCGTCACCGGCTGGTGATAGGCGATGATCGCCAGCACCTCGAGGGCGGCGCGCGACAATTTCTTCTGCTGGACCCGATCGCTGCTCAACACGAACGACAGGTCCGACGCGGTCCGGAACGCCCACCCCTCGCCCAGCCGGACAAGATGAACCCCGCGCGCGGAATAGAGCTTTTGAAGTTCCAAAAGGACGACCGACAGATCGACGTCATCGGGCAGTTTCTGCTTCAAAAGGCTGATCGGAACAGGCTCCGCCGACGCAAAAATCAAAGCTTCGGCCATCCGGATCGCCTGGAACAGGCTCGAATCGATCGATTGAGACCCTGTCGGGGCCGAGAACGAGATCAATTTGCCGGTGTTGCGCTCCATGTCAGGCGCCCTTCGGCTTCAGGTAAAGCGGCGCGAACGCATCATCCTGGCGAAGTTCCACCGTCCCCTCGCGCGCAAGTTCAAGCGCCGCGGCGAATGAACTCGCGATGGCAGTGGCGCGCTCGCCCGGCGATACGACATAATCGAGCAGGAAGGCATCCAGCGTCGTCCAGTCGTCGAACCGACCCAGGAGCCGGGTGAGCATCCCGCGCGCATCCTTGAGCGACCAAACCCCGCGCTTGGCAATCCGCACGTCCGTGATGGCTGCCCGCTGGCGCTGCGCCGCATAGGCGGTCAAGAGATCGTAGAGCGTCGCCGTATAGGCGCTCTCGCGCCTGATGGCGACCGGTTCGGGCATGCCGCGCGCAAAGACGTCGCGGCCGAGCCGGTCCCGATCCATAAGCCGCTGTCCGGCCTCACGCATCGCTTCAAGGCGCCGCAGACGGAACTGAAGGACTTCGGCGAGCTCGTCGGCGCTGGCACCGTCATCCGTTTTCTTATGGGGGATCAGAAGCTTCGATTTGAGGAAAGCCAGCCACGCGGCCATGACGAGATAGTCGGCCGCAAGCTCGATCCGCAGATGCCGGGCCTGCGCGATAAACTCCAGATATTGCTCGGCGAGGAGCGAGACGGAAATCCGCGCGAGGTCGACCTTTTGGCCGCGTGCAAGATGAAGGAGAAGATCAAGCGGGCCCTCGAAGCCGTCGACATCGACAACGAGCGGCGGATCGGACGCAGCGCGTGCCTCCCCCTCCCAAAACTCCTCGAGCGGGAGTGTCGCACCAGCGGCCGACATGGTCTTGGTCAAATCTCGTCCTTCAATCAGACTGCAGCGAGCAGGTCGTCGAACTCCTCGCGCAATGCATCAGCGTCACTCTCCTCGCGGGCTGCGGTCGCGGCGATCGCCCGATCGGCCCGCGCTTTGGCGCTTCCGGACAGCACCGGCGAGGCGGCGGCAATGGCGACCATCTCCGCCATGTCGCCGTTACAGTGAAGAACGACATCGCAACCAGCGGCAAGCGACGAGCGCGCCCGGTGGCCGAAATCCCCAGAAAGCGCCTTCATCGACAGATCGTCGCTCATCAAAAGCCCGTCAAAGCCGATCTCGCCACGAATATAGTTTTCGATGACGCGCCCGGAGGTCGTCGCCGGATTCTCAGGATCGAGGGCGGTATAGACGACGTGGGCCGTCATGGCGGCCGGCGCGTCCTTCAATGCCTTGAAGGGTAGAAAATCGCTGTCGCGCAGTTCATCGAGCGAAGCGGTGACGATCGGCAAAGCCAGGTGGCTATCCGAAAACGCCCGGCCATGGCCGGGAATGTGCTTGATGACAGGCATGACGCCGCCGGCCAGCAGACCGGCTACGGATGCCTGGCCCAGAACCGAAACCACTTTCGGATCATGCGCGAAGGCGCGGTCGCCGATCACGTCATGCGCGCCTTCGATGGGAACGTCGAGAACAGGAAGGCAATCGCCGTCGATGCCATAACGCATCAGATCGAACGCATGCAGGCGCGCCATCAGCCAGCTTGCCCGCAATCCAGCGTCCGGATCGGATTGGTAGAGGCGGCCAAGCCGGTCGGCCGGGGGATAGTGACCAGCCAAGGGCGGGCGCAGGCGCTGCACGCGGCCGCCTTCCTGATCGATAAAGACCGGCGCATCAGGACGTCCGATGCAGTCACGCAGTTCGGCCACCAGATCCTCGATCTGGGCAGGCTCCGAAAGATTGCGGGCGAACAAGATGAACCCCCAAGGCGCCTCGCCATTGAAGAATATCCGTTCACCCGCCGTCACAGTGGTGCCCGCCGCACCCAGGATCATCGCTCTGGAATCAGTCATAGTCCCGCCATGGCTGGGAGATCGAATCGTCGATCCGCGCTTGCTCAACAATAGGGGCAGATAAGCCGCCCCGCCGAGAAGGATCAACGGGAAACGAAGCAGCTGCCGCCGGCTGACTTGTAACTTTCGCAAAGCCGGATGGCCTCATCGCGCGTCGCGGCCGGAATCCGGACGCGATAGAAGGTGCCCATGCCCTCGAGATCGGCACGAACGATGTTGACGCCCTTCCCTTCCAGCACGGAACCGTAGCGGCGCGCCAGCTCCTGATAGGCGCTTTGTGCACCTTCAGCGGTCGGCTGGGACGCGATTTGCATCGACCATTCACCGGCCACAGGCGTCGCGGACTGCACCGCACTGGATTGCGCGGGCGCGGCAGCGGCAACCTGAACCGGCTGCTGCGCGACGGATGCCTGAGGCTGGCTTTGCGGACGGCTTGGAACCACGTTCACGGTCGCCGGCGTGACCGGATCGTCGGCCAGAACCTCGCCTTGCAGGGGTGCAGGCTCAAGGGCCGTTCGCGGATCCTGTCCAGCGGGTGCCGGATTCTCCCCGACGGATGAAGCGGGTTCGGCCGCTACCGCGATCGGCTGAAGCTCACCAAGCGTCGCGGGTTCCGGCAAATCGTCCCGCGACATCAGTGTGCCGTCCGGGCGCACCACCATTGTGCGCACCCGGCGGGGCGCGATCATGAGGCCGTCGTCCTCAATGACGTCGTCGACAGTGGACAGACGTGAGTCGCCTTTCACGGAGGCCAACATCCCGCCGGTATCGTCGCTGTCGAAAGCCTCACTCTCGTCGAGCATCGGAATGTCTTCCATGCCGACCATAGGAAACTCGGTCAGCGGTTCAGATGGTGCCACAGCAGCGCGCACATCCATTGGCTCCTCCACCGAGGTCACCAGTTGCTCCTGCCCGCCGCCCGGCTCGCCGGTCGCCCCCGAAGCTCGCCGATAGGCCTGGCTGTCCTGGTTGGGTACGGTGGTTCCGCCGCGGTTTTCCGGCCGGACGCGGAAAGGTTCCGGGTCTGCCCGCACGATCGCCGGAACCCCCGTACCGCTCAGGTCGGACATCATGAAAAAACCGGCCCCGCCGAGCAGGGCTACAGCCGCGAGGCTTCCGAACAAGAAATATTTGCGGCGCGGGCGGCGGTCGGCAGCCGCCTGAGGCTCCTCGTAGTCCTCGGCCTCCGGTTCATAATCGAACTCGACATCGCCGAAATCATCATCGAGACCGTCGGCATAGGGTTCTTGCGCATAGCCATAGGCTAAATCGCCCTCGCCGACTTCTTGAGTCGCCTGGCTTGGCTGTTGCTCCTCGCCGCCAGCGGCTGCCGGCGGATTTTCGTCGGGCGCCAAACTGCCGAACGCTACATCCAACTCGGCCTCAAGATCATCCGGCGAGAACATCGGCGCCACGTCTTCCGGCTCGGGGACATCCGGAATATCCAGATCGTCGGCCAAGACAACCGGCGCATCATCGACCTCGACGGTCTCGATCTCCGGCGGCACCGGCCGATCCACCCTGGCCATGCCGAAGAGCGGCTGCGCTGGTTGTGGCGATTGGGCGGAACGAGCAGACCCGCTGCCGAAACGCGCTATGGCGGCCGGCGCCAGTGCCGCAAGCATCGCCAATGGTCCCGATCTCTTCGGTGTTTCCGGCTCATCGACGGAGGCCGGATGCGGCTGGGGCGACACGTCCTGATCGCCTCCCGCCGCCTCATCGGCATATCCGACATCGGCTATATCCAAAAAGCCGGAATCCACATCGTCGAGTTCCAGTTCAAGCGAAAGGTCGAAATCATTTTCCGACGAGGAAAGGGCAATGTCCTCGTCCTCATGCTGCCGGAACGCGTGCATATTCGGGGCAACGGGCGAGGCATGGTCGAAAGCGTCATCGCGAGGCGGCGACGGATCCGCGGCCAGGAGCGCGCCGAGTTCGTCCTCGAGGCTCATAGGCGGCTCAGGCACGGGCGGGGTGGTCACGGGACCCGATTCTTCCACCACCTGTGCAGCGTGGTGCGGCGACCGCGGCTCGGCCGGGGCGGCAGGAACAGGCGCCGGCACAGGGTCAACACCCAGCCAGCTTTCGATGTCGTCCAAGATATCGTCGTCGTCGGACGCTTCGCGGCGCAGTTGCGGCTCGTCGGCCCAGCTCCGCTCGAGCCGATCGAGATCGTCGGCAAGGCGCGGCGCTACCGGCTCGACCGGACCTTCCGGCTGGAGATCGAGCGCCGACCAGTTCGGCTCGTCAGCCTGCGCTTCCAGATCGGCGACTGGTTCCTCGATCACCGGATCGGCAGCAACGGAGACCGGATCATATTCAGGCTCAGCCTCCAACGCCGCATCGGCTGCCAAGTCCCGCTCGACGGCGCTCTCCAGATCGAAATCAAGCTCAAAACCGTCAGCATCTGCATCTGCGTCGTGCGCCAAAACGTGCTCGCTGCCATCCTCGGCGAACGGAACGGGCGCGGCCTCCGGCTGCAAGTCCGCATCGAACTCGAAAGAGAATTCGTCAAGGACGACGCCATCATCCATGCCTGCGAAAGGCGCATCAGGTCCCTGATGGACCTCCGCCCCCAGATCGTCGTCGCGCGGCGAGCCCGCCTCGCCGGCCGGCGGCAATTCGTCAATCCGCGATTGTTCGTCGAAGGTTTCGAACGATGCCTCGGCAGCGCGATCAAAATCGACCGCGCCTGGCTCCGCCTCTTCCTCCGCATATTCCGGAACGGCGGCAAAAAGCTCGTGGGACCGCCGGTCGAAATGATCCGCGATCGGCCCGTCATCGGCAGCAATGTCCGCCCGATCCAGCGCTTCGGCCGGGGAGAGCGGCAGATGCGGCTCCTCGTTGCTCAGGTCGAAATCAAGCGACAGATCCAAGTCATCGAAGGCGGCTTCGGTCTCAAGCTCCCCTTCCGGCATAAAATCCGCAGGCTGCGCAGGAGACACAGCCGGATCGACACTGTCGGACTTCTGTTCGGGTACAGGCTCAGCCTCCCGCGTCCAGTGGTCCGCGATCATGCGCTCCCGGATCGGGATTGGCACATCCTCGGCTTCGCCAAGCAGTTCCCGCTCGAGATCGATGTCGAAGCTCTCGCCGACCGGGTCTGGCGCGTCCGACCGCGGCGCCTCGGCCATCCGCATCAGTTCGGCAAAAGGATCATTCTCCAGAAATCCATACTCATCGGGGCGCTTGAAAGGATTGTCTGCCATGCCTGTTTCCGCTTCGCACTCGCTCGGACGCCGGCGACGTCACAATGGGTCTCGCCGCTACCAGAGCAATGTGGGCAAATGGTGACACTTCCCCTGAGGAAACTAGCGCATCTCGCTTGGAGCATCCGCTCCCACGAGCGCCAGTCCCGACGAAAGAACGTTTGAAACCGCTTGCACCATGCCTAGCCTGGCCCAAGTCAATTCTGGATCGTTAACCTTAATAAAGCGTAAGTCGTTATTGTCGGTGCCACGATTCCAATGCGCGTGGAAACTGCTTGCAAGATCATAGAGGTAGAATGCGAGCCGATGCGGTTCCTGGGCAAGAGCTGCCTGTTCGATGACGCGCGGATATTCCATCAGCTTGCGGATCAGCGCCAGTTCCCCCTCGTCCGTCAGGCGGTGCGAAGCATCCTTCATCGCGCTCGGCTCGATGAAATCGACGCCGAGTTGCTCTTTGGCCTGCCGGAAGACGGAATGGCAGCGCGCCGATCCATACTGGACATAGAAGATCGGATTGTCCTTCGACTGCTCGGTCACCTTGGCGAAGTCGAAATCCAAGGGCTCGCTGTGCTTGCGGTAGAGCATCATGAACCGGATCGCGTCGCGGCCGACCTCGTCGACCACCTCGCGCAGCGTGACGAATTCGCCTGCCCGTTTCGACATGCGCACCGGCTCGCCCTCCCGGAAGAGCTTGACGAGTTGGCAAAGCAGGACCGTTACTTCGAGATCGTCTCCTGCCAATGCTCGCGCGAGGGCTTCCAGGCGCTTGACATAGCCGCCATGGTCCGCGCCGAGCACGAAGACCAACTCCTCGAAGCCGCGCGCGTATTTATCCTTCATATAGGCGACGTCAGCGGCGAAATAGGTGAAGTCTCCGTCGGACTTGACCAAGGGTCGATCGATGTCGTCGCCCACAGCGGTCGACTTGAACAAGGTCTGTTCACGGTCTTCCCAATCGTCGGGCAGTTGCCCCTTGGGCGGCGGCAGCTTGCCCTTGTAGACGTGGCCCTTGAGCGTCAGGTCGTTGATCGCTGACAGGATCGCCCCGCCATGCAGGCTGCGCTCGGAAAAGAACACGTCGTGGTGGACATTGAGCGCGGCAAGATCCTCGCGGATTATCGCCATCATGGCATCAATGGTCCGATCCCGAATGATGCCGAGTGCATCGCCGGACGGCATTTCGAGAAGCCGCGAGCCGTAGTCGGCAGCCAGCGCCTGGCCGACCGGGACAAGATAGTCGCCCGGGTAAAGCCCGGGCGGAATGTCTGCGATCCGCTCGCCCAGCGCTTCGCGATAGCGCAGCATGACAGATTGCGCGAGCACGTCGATCTGCGCGCCGGCATCGTTGATGTAGTATTCCTTGGTGACGGAACAGCCGGCAAAGGCGAGCAGATTGGCGAGCGCGTCACCGACCACCGCCCCCCGGCAATGACCGACATGCATCGGACCGGTTGGATTGGCGGATACATATTCAACATTGACCTTGCGCCCGGCTCCAACGCTGGAGCGGCCATAGTCGGTCCCTCGGTCGAGGATTTCGCCAAGGCGCTTTTGCCAGAATGCATCATTCAGCCGCAGATTGACGAAGCCGGGACCAGCAATTTCGGCGCTTGCCACATCCGGGTCGGCAAGAAGCGCTTCGGCCAGACGTTCGGCCAGCGCGCGCGGGTTGGTGCGCGCCGGCTTCGCCAAGACCATGGCCGCGTTGGTCGCAAGATCGCCATGGGCCGGATCTCGCGGGGGTTCGACCGCAACACGTGAAAAATCAACCGGCCCCCCTTCCCCATGCAGGTCGAAATTGCGCAGAATTGTGTCGATACGCGCGTTGAACTCGGCGAAAATATTCATCGAAGGCCAATCTCGTCACTGGGGGCATTGCCGGGCGATGGTGCACGGGAACAGGGCGCGGCCCTAGCTGAATTCAGGTGTGCGGTCAAACAGACGGCGATGTTCGCGCACCGCATAGGTATCCGTCATGCCCGCCAGAAAGTCGCAGACACAATGCGCACGGCCAGCCTCGTCTTCACCAACTTGCCGCTGACGCCATTCCTCCGGCAAGGACGTGTCGTCTTTCATGTAGCAATCGAACAACTCGCTCACGATCAGTTCGGCCGATTCGCGCACCTTCATTACCTGAGGATGGCGGTATAACTGACTATACAGAAATGATTTCAGCTCGGACTCGGCCTGGCGCATAGAATTCGAGAAGGTGACGATCGCCTCTCCGGCCAGTTGGACATCCGCGGCGGATCGCGGCGCCAGACGAGCAAGGTTACTGGATGCCGTCGCGATCACGTCCTCGACCATGAGGGTAATCTGACGGCGCATCAACTCATGCGCCGCACGGACATCGTCGAGATCTGGAAACTGGTGTCGGACCCCCCGCAGGATGACGGAGCAGAGCGGAACCTCCTCCAGCATTTCCAGCGAGATCAGTCCGGCACGCAATCCGTCGTCGATGTCGTGCGTATCATAGGCGATGTCGTCGGCGATGGCGGCGGCTTGAGCCTCAAGTCCCGCATAGCGGTCGAGTTCGAGATCGTGGCCGGCATTGTAGAGCGCGATAGCGCGGGGAACGGTGCCCACGATAGGGCCGTTGTGCTTTACGAGGCCCTCGAGCGTCTCCCAGGACAGGTTCAACCCATCGAAACGAGCGTAGCGGCGCTCAAGTTCGGTGACGATCTTGAGCGACTGCGCGTTGTGGTCGAACCCGCCCCAGGGCTTCATCCGGGCATCGAGCACCTCCTCGCCGGTATGGCCGAAGGGCGTATGACCAAAGTCATGAACCAGCGCCACGGCCTCGGCCAAATCCTCATCGAGCCGCAGCGCCCGGGCCAAGGCGCGCGCGATCTGTGCGACCTCGATCGAGTGGGTCAGTCGCGTGCGGTAGTGATCGCCTTCATGGGCAATGAAAACCTGGGTCTTGTGCTTCAAACGCCTGAAGGCGGTCGAGTGGACGATCCGGTCACGATCGCGCTGGAATGCCGTGCGCGTGGCACTTTCGGCCTCCGGGACGAGGCGTCCGCGGCTGAAGGCCGGATCGGTCGCATAGGCGGCACGCGGCCGATAGCCGAATCCGATTTCCGGGCTGTTTACGCCGCCATTGCTCATCGCTGCTTCGTTGACTTGTTCCGGTGCGCTTCATACCTATGGTAGGAATGCGAATGCAAGGTGACGCCATGGGCATGGACGCAAAGACAGACATGAAAGCGGTCGAAGTCAGCGACGCTGCCATCCGGCGTGTTGCTGCGATTCTGGCCAAGGACTCCAGCAAAAGTGCGCTGCGTGTGGCCGTCGAAGGTGGCGGCTGTTCCGGCTTTTCCTATACCTTCGATCTCGTCGAAGGACAGAATGACGACGATGTGGTGATCGAACGCGATGGCGGGCGGGTTCTCATCGACGAGATTTCGCTCGTCTATATGGGTGGCTCCGTGATCGACTTCGTCGACGACCTGATGGGACAATCCTTCCAGATCCGCAATCCGAACGCGGTGGCATCCTGCGGTTGCGGCACAAGCTTCTCGATCTGAATGAAGATCGCGACCTGGAACATCAACGGCATCAAGGCGCGGATCGGCAATCTCCTGCACTGGCTGGGCGAGAGCCAACCGGACATCGCATGCCTTCAGGAAATCAAATCGGTCGACGAAAACTTTCCCCGCATGGAGATCGAAGCGCTCGGCTATCACGTCGAGACGCTGGGGCAGAAGGGGTTCAACGGTGTCGCGATCTTGTCGAAATATCGCTTCGACGAGGTCCATCGCGGGCTGGCTGGTGACGACGAGGATCTGCACGCGCGGTTCATCGAAGGGGTCTTCTCGACGGATCGCGGCGCATTGCGGGTGGTCTCGCTTTATCTGCCCAACGGCAATCCGGTCGACAGCCCGAAATTCCCCTACAAGCTCGGCTGGATGGCGCGCCTCGAACACTGGGCCGAGGCAAAACTCGCCCTCGAAGAACCGCTGGTGCTCGCCGGCGACTACAATGTGATTCCCGAGCCTCATGATGCGCGCCATCCGGAAAACTGGGTTGGCGACGCCCTCTTCCGGCCCGAGAGCCGGAAGTCGTTCCGTCGCCTGGAGAATCTGGGGTTCATCGATGCGTTCCGGGCTGTGTCGGACGCGCGCGGCGCCTATTCCTTCTGGGACTACCAGGCCGGGGCTTGGCAGAAGAACAATGGCATCCGCATCGACCACCTGATGCTCTCGCCCGAGGCCGCATGCCGCCTCCAGTCATCACATATCGAAAAACATGTCCGTGGCTGGGAAAAGCCCTCCGACCATGTTCCGGTCGTGATCGAACTCGATATGGAACGCGCGAAGGCTGCCTGATCTTACGCCGCGTCATTCTTGATGGTAGGATGGCGCATGATCGAAACCCTGATCCTCCTTGCGATGACGACGGCCACCCTGGATGAGGGGCAGCTTCCGGGCGACTACGCGCAACGCGACTATGTCTGCCAGGCGAGCGGCGAATTCTTCGAAGAGGGCGAGACGGCCTGCCTCGATCTTCCCGATGCACCCCGCCCGGCCCGCTGCGAAACGGTACTCAACAACTCCTCCTGGACGCCGCTCGACGGTTCCTGTCAGCCCGGCGAACCGTTGCAAGCCGATGACCCGGACCGGAATTGAGTATAGGAGCATGACCAGCAAAGCGTTCGAGCTCCAGATGAAGGGCTATGGCCTCACCACCGCGGAAATCCATTATCGTCTCCCCGACCATCCGAGCCTGCTGCAGCTTTACATCTGGCAAGAATACGACCTGGCACCGGCTTTTCCGACGCTCAAAGGCTTTCTCGACTTCTGGGAACGCACCCTTGATGGTCCACTGCATTCCGTGCGTGTCGCTCATCACCGGCTCATCCGTCCGTCTGAATGGCGCGCGGTGGACGGCGTGATCACGATCCATTGACGGATCGGACAGCGCGACACCCGCATGCTTGAAGAGGATACCGCGAACGCGGCGGCCCGCGACCGCGCGACCGGCCTGACCAGATATCCCGAAGTATCCTGATCGTGGGAACCGATAACGCCGGCGGATGTTCGAGCTTGGAGACCACACCTTCAAGCGAGGAGCCTCCCATGTCCAGCAAGCTTCCCCCAGTGCCACGAGAGAACCAAAGCCCAGCGGGTCCCGGTGACACCAAGCCGGTTTCCGCCGACGATTCGCAGCATAGCACCCACGGCGCACCGAACCCTGACCGCCAGGGCCAGCAGGGCAATTCCAAAGTGAACACGACCCATCAGGGCTACCAACAGGATCGCTGACAATGTCTACTTCGAGCAAGAGCCCGAATACCATCCGCCAAGGCGGCCCCGGATCGTCACATGAGAATGCGAAAGCTCCACTGGAGGTCAATAAACCGCCGGCGGACGACGATCGCAGGCAGCGCAGCCAGGTCTCCGGCGGCGGCGGCGAGAAGGACAGCCACCACACGCACCACCCTGCCCAGAAGGGCAAAGGCAAATAGCGGACGAAGGCTGCTCGCAGAGCCGGAGATAGGAGAGCGACAATGATCCCGACACGCATCCACGGCATGATCGACTACGCCGTCGGCTTGCTTTTGATCGTTGCACCTTGGTTGCTTGGCTTCGCGGATGGCGGCGCGGCGCAGTGGGTCCCGATCCTGCTCGGCCTGGCGACGATCGGCATGAGCCTGATCACCGATTACGAGCTCAGCGTCGCCAAGCTCATACCCTTGCGCGCCCATCTCCGCATCGACATGGCCAGCGGCCTTCTGCTAGCCGCGTCTCCCTGGCTTTTCGGCTTTTCAGAGACCGTGTTCCTGCCCCACCTTATCGTCGGCCTGATGGAGATCGCAGTACCTGCAATGACCGCCAAGGAGCCGCAACGGGCGTCCGGTTTGAGGTGACCGGCCACACTCCACCCCGCCAAGCAGCCCCTCGTCATTCCGGAGAATCCCGCCAACTCAGTCGAAAAGCCCGGTGATGCTTCCTATTCGGCCGGATCATAGTTTTGCGGCGGTTGCGCCGTATCAGAAAGCTGCGACACGTCCACACCCGCTTCCTCAAGGGAAGCCTCAGCCTCGTCTCGATCTTCGGCTTCGAGATCAGGTGAACGCGACAGAATCCAGCCAATATTGTCGTCCGGCGAAACGACTGCCGCCCAGGAGTAGGCGCCCTCTTCGACTGGCCCGACAGCCGCCACGAGATAGTTGATGCCGTCGTCATCGGGCGACTCGCCGAGTTGGACATCGAACGTGTTGAAGTTGCCGTCCTGCACTTCAGCTTCCCCAGCCACGCTCTGGACCTCGCCGTCAGCCACATCACAACGATTGACCACCTGCATAACGGTCTCGCTGGTCAATGCATAGGCCGCCGTTACCCCACCCTCACACTGCTCCTGAAATGGGGCCGGCGTCCGCGCGATCTCATACCAGACACCAGTGTAAGACTGTGGATCGATTTCACTGGCAGTGGTGGTGCCGGCTTCTTGCGCAGCGGCGCCAATCGGCAAAACGGAGACCATCACCGCGAGTGCGGTCAGGCGGGTAGACATCGGCTTGCTCCTGATGTGGTTGGTTTGCAGGCCAACTCAGGGCAAGGGGTCGATGTTCCAACTGCCGAGATCAACACGTTATTGTCATCGGGCGCAGCCAGGTCGAGATCCTCGACGCCGGTTCAACTGCCGACCCCCACCACTGACAGGTAGACCGCACAGTAATGGCACATGGCTCCTGTCAGCACGAAGCCATGCCAGATCGCCTTGTGGAACCGCAACTTCTTCCACAGATGGAACGGGACGCCGGCCGAATAGATGATTCCGCCGACGATCAGCAGCCAGATGATCTCCATCGGAAGCCTCTCGAGCAGGGGGCCAAAGATGATCGCGCCGCTCCAGGCCAGGCCGAGATAGAAGACGGCCGAGAGACGGTCAAAACGGTCAGGAAAGGCCAGCTTCAAGACGATTCCGGCCGCTGCGACGAGCCATACCCACGCCAACAACCATAGGCCTGTCCTGCCCATCATCAGCGTGAAGGGCGTATAGGTTCCCGCAATCAGGAGATAGATGGCGGCGTGATCGAACTTGCGCAGCCGCCATTTAACCGGACCCACCGGCCACATGCTGTAGAGAGCCGAGATGAACAACGCTGCAACCAGCGTCAGGGCATAGACGAGCGTCGCCAAAGCAGTGTTCAAATCGGTCAACCAGAAGGCGGCCGCAACGAGCACGCTCGCACCGAGGATGCTGAAGGCCATTCCCGCGATATGGACAGCGCCATCGGCCAGAAGTTCCGAACGGTCGTAATTCCAGACGCGGCTTTCCATTAGCAGTAGCTCATAAAAGGAAGCCGGCATCCTTGGCGAATGATAATGACACCGGCGACGGCTATGACATCATCACTACCGTGTGCGGCCGAATGTGTAAGTCAGGCCGAGACCGCCGGACAGTTGGTTCTTCGCGGCGGTAACCGGACTGTCGGCGGCATCGCCGAGAAGCCGCGAGTAGCCGAGCTTCGAGTTGACGGACCAACGCTCCGTAAGCTCATAATCTGAACCGATCTCCAGACCGATATTCTTGAAGCCCGCATCGGCATCATAGGCTGGAAGACCAACGACCGACGCGGCCGCTTGTGCTGTCGAGATCGAAAAATGGGCGTCCATATAATCATCGGATGCGTAATTCGCAGAGAGATAGGCTCGGCCTGTCAGGCGCTCGGTGATCTTGTCCTCCCAGCCTGCACCAAGCCGGATCGTGTGCCCAAGATCGGTGTCTCCGGTAACCTGGGTCACGTAGGCAGCATCGACATAAAAAGGAGCCAACCGCAGAGCTGCAAAACCACCTACGTTGA
Organism: uncultured Mesorhizobium sp.; assembly: GCA_964511105.1. Lineage (GTDB taxonomy): Bacteria > Pseudomonadota > Alphaproteobacteria > Rhizobiales > Rhizobiaceae > Aliihoeflea. The sequence continues at coordinate 2,249 of CAZEEC010000045.1, read as the reverse complement.
CGCCGCCATCAATATCGCCGATGCCGGCGAGCAGATCGGCGTCATCTTCGTCACGACCGAAGCTGTAGCCGACAATAGGGCCAAAGTCGATCTGGCCGAAGCGCAGCGCCGTGATCCGGACATCATCGATGCCTTTGAAAGTCACACGCGGAGCCGCCAGAGGATCGTAGCTATCGCCGTAAAATTTCGGGATGACCAAGGGGTAGCCGACGAAGCGGTAGTTGTCGGATCCCTCGTAAGCCGGTGCAAAACCGGCGAAACCTCCAACCGTGAGCCCCCACCGGCCTTCTGCGAAGACATGATCAGCGACGCTTAGGGTGTCGTCGGCGGCAAATGCTGGACCAGCAGCCAGAACTGCACCTGCGATGAGAGGTAACAAGCCGATCTTGGTCACGATGAAGGTGTCCTCTCGATACTGCGAAACGGTCGGGCGAAGCGTGAGTGTCTAGAGCAACGCTCGGCCAGCCTTGTCAATACTCGATGATTAACAACCGAACTTGTTAAGGCGGAGTGTGTCTCGCCGGGAACGGATGAGTAGGCCGCCCCAAGGCGGCCCGACTCAGCGTCCGCGTTGCGCAGCCGCCTCGTGCGAATTGAACGACCCGAACAGCGGCACGATCTGCCAAGCTGCCGATAGGCCGACAAGGATGTAGACAATCCTCGACAGCGCCGAGCCCGCACCGAAGATGGCGGCGACCAGGTCGAAGCTGAAGAGGCCGACCAGGCCCCAGTTCAGTCCCCCGACGATAACGAGGGCGAGCGTGAGGATGTTAAGTGGCTTCATGATATTCTCCAATGGTACGCTTTATGCTGGGCAACAGGCGGGCAAGACCTGCCCGCCTGGATCCTTCCCGGTCAGCCTTCGGGGGGCAGGATCACCTGATCGATGACGTGGATCACGCCATTGCTGGCGCCGATATCAGTTGCGGTGACGGTCGCACCGTTGACCATCACCGTGCTGCCGTCGACCTGGACGTCGATCATCTTGCCGTTGACCGTGCCAGCCTCGTCGAGTTCCACGACATCGGCGGCCATCACCCGGCCCGGCACGACGTGGTATGTGAGGATGTCCACAAGCTGCTGCCGGTTTTCAGGCTTGAGAAGCTCCTCGATCGTTCCTGCGGGCAGTTCGGCAAAGGCTGCATCCGTGGGTGCAAAAACGGTGAAAGGTCCTTCGCCTTGCAAGGTGGATACAAGATCTGCAGCCTCCAGCGCCGCAGTCAGCGTGGTAAAGTCACCTGCAGCTGCCGCAACCTCCACGATGTCCTGATCGGCAGCCTGAACCGGTACGACGTAAGCAGCTGTTACTGTCAAAGCCACAGCCATTAAGCGCTTCATACGCATTTTTATCTCCTGGTGTTGAAACCCGCTCGCTGGCGGATGAGCTTTCATGATAGGAGAAATTGTTTTCACGCCAGTCACATGTTCGTGTGATGATAAAATTTATCGTGGTAGTATAAAAAAGCGGGGCGGGTTCTCCCGTGAAGAGAATGGAGACTACGCAGATGTTATCGCAGACACTGACGAGCGAACTGGGTCGGTATAAGATTGGAGCGCGGATCAAGGCACTGCGGCTGAGCAAGAAGTTGGGGCTGGTGCAACTGAGCGCACATACGGGTCTCTCAACAGCGATGCTTTCGAAGATCGAGAGGGGACAACTCTTCCCGACGCTTCCAACATTGCTCAGGATCGCGCTCGTGTTTGGCGTCGATCTCGACCACTTCTTTAGCAAGGCGGGACACCGGGTCGCCATCACCCGCAAGGGCGAGCGCATCCCTTTTCCGATGCCACCGATGGGCGCGGCAACCGCCTACTCGTTCGAAAGCCTGGACTACCCCCTCCCCGAGCGGCGGATGGAGGCATTTCTAGCCGAATTTCCGATCAACGGCGTGCCATCGGAGCCGCACGAGCACGGTAGCGAGGAGTTTCTCTACGTCTTGGCTGGTGCTATCGGTGTGACCATCAACGCAGAAGAGACCGTCCTGGCGGAGGGGGATGCCATCTCGTTCGCGTCCGATGTGCCGCACAGCTACCGCCGGCTCGGCAAAGAGCCCTGCAGAGCGCTTGTTGTGACGACGTCGTAAATACGGATTCAGAAGCAGGAGATCGCCGTACGCCCATGAGCGCCCGAGCCTCTGCGCGCTATTGCACCCACAGAGACGACAGCGGTGCTCTTTCTGAGCAAGACACTAACATTGCGGTTGTCTTTGCAGTGCAAAGTGGAGCGGGTAGCGGGAATCGAACCCGCG